>JADHTG010000047.1 GCA_016776505.1 Bacteroidota bacterium | reverse complement strand
TTTGCCAGAATTTGGATTCGCTGAAAAACAAGGTGGATTTCATTTTTAATCTTTCGGTGGGATTCATGAGCCGTTTCCGGCAGGCAAAGGCTTGCATGCTTTATGAACTCACACAGATTCCGTATAGCGGAGCCGATCCATACACAAGGTTGGTCTGTCAAAACAAGCACCTGCTGAAATCTTTTCTGGATAAATTAATCATTCCTACTCCCTCCTGGGTTTATATTGACGATATGTCCACGATTGAAAACACCCTTTTTCCTTCTTTTCCACTGATTGTAAAGCCAAGCTGTGAAGGAACTTCGGTGGGAATTTATAAAGAATCTCTCGTACAAAACAACAAGGATTTAAAAGACAGGATACAGTTTATTTTGGAAGAACTCAGGATGTCAGTCGTAGTTGAACAATTTATAAGCGGGCGGGAGTTTAAAGTGTGTTTTATTGGAAATGAAGAAATTCGTTTCAAGGGTATAATGGAAGATGTATTGGAAGATGGCAGTTCGTTGAAGGATAATTTTTTATTTATACATGCAAAGAAGGAAATGACCTTTTCGAAAAAACGGATGGATGTGGATGATGCTTTATTCACAGGCTTAATGAAAGACGCGAATAGGATTTACCAGCATTTTTTACCCCTGGATTATGGTGTATTTGATTTGCGCATGGATGCCGGTTCCAATCCTTATTTCATTGAATTCAATGCGGATGCCAGTCTTCACCCAGACCGAAGCCTGGCACAATGCTGCAAGCTCAACAATATCCCTTTTGATGCAATGATTGAAATGATCTTATGCAATTCACTTGAGCGCTGGGGGATTGCCTGAATTGTAGGTTTTTATTAATAATTTTGTGTGGAATTATGGAAAAAAGAAAGACAATCACATATGGAATAAGATGGACACGCTTTATCCTCATCCCTGTTGCCCTGGGCATTGTTCTTCAAATCCTTGACAAGGATGTTCATCGTCCACGTAATTTCATTATCTTTTTAATTTGTATGGGTCTGTATTACCTGCTGGGCAGCTCCAGAAGACTCAAACACGATAGTCAGAATTTGTATATTATCCATGGATCAAAAGAAAAAATGATTCCATTCTCATCCATAATAAGTATCAAAAAAAGCAGAGCAAAAGTAAACGGAAGCCGGTTTTGGATTTTGATTTATTTTGACCAGGCGGGCAAAGAACACAGGATCCGCTTTTTTTCTTCTTTTAACAAAGAATTCTTTGAAAAGGTAAAGGATGTCAATTCGGAGGTAGTCATCTGGACACATCCCTTTTTCAATCACTAACAAAACACGCCCACAATACTTCCCCTTGCATAAGCGTGTTGATTGTATAGCAAATATTTCTTCTTGTTCAATAGGGAACAGTCCCACTCAATATGATCTCAAATGGATACGGAATGTTTACAGTTGCTGAATCAGCCCATTTCATATCATATGCATAGGATCTTCTAAAAATCCGCTTATTTACGGCAATCGTTGCAGCAAAATTTGACATTTTATGTACTTCATCCTTGTATTTGATGTCAAAATATAAAATTTCCCCCCTGTCTGCCAGGAAGCTTATTTTTGTGTCCCCATTCTGGACCACCTCAGAATAGTTTTCTCCGTTTTTCGTATAGGTTATTTTATATTCGGAAGACAAACCCTTAACTGTATAAAGTATATTTCTGGGGGCAACATCCTGTTCGCAGGAAAAGAAAGCGAGCATAAAAATTGCTGAAGCTATTAATGTGTATCTATTTCTGACCTTTTTCATCATTTTTCTTTTAATCGTTGTTTATAATTTCATGATCATATTTATAAAAAACACCCGGCCGGGTTCATACAAATTCTCAGGACTGCCAAGTACCCGCCTGTTTAAGTGTTCAAAATAATCAATGTCCAGTATATTATTTACGCCTCCGGTAAGTGTAAGGAATTTCGACTGTTTGAAAACCAAACCAAAATCAAGCAAGCTGAATCCCGGACTTACTTCTTCCTCAAATGTTTCTGACACCCTGTTTTGACCTGAAACTATCCGCAGGCTTGCCCTTGGAATAAGTTTATTGTGAAATGTGCTGTATTTTATAATCAGGTTCATTTCGAAAGGAGGAATCTCATTTACAGGATCATTTACAATCTTGTCAAGTTTTAGATAATTGCTTCCGAAGGTACCTTGTGTATACGCAGCAATGAGTTGAGCTTTCAATTTAAACCGGCTGGGAGTAGCATATGAAAACTCAAAGCCAGTAAACGAGACAGGATCCTCCACATTAAAAAATTCTTTAACCCCTTTTACCCCATTGGTGTTAGGAAGTATTTCAGATGCAGGGACTTGTTTAGCTGAAATATAATCCAGCACATAAGAATAAAATCCGTTTAAATAAAATCCTCCTAACTCATCATTTTCATATTTCACGTTTAAATCAGCCTGGTGGTTTGCTTCTGGTTTTAATAATGGATTGCCCAGGTAATCATACTTGTCGTATCCTACAGGAAGCAAGATAATGAATCGCTCCAGCATATTGGGACTTCGAACTCCCCGGCCAATTCCTAATCCAACCGTTAACTGTTCATTTATATATTTATTGATCCCCAGACTTGCCGAAATATTTGCAAACTTGCTTTCTGTTTCACCCATTTCCATTTTAAGCATGGATCCCATGGGATTATAGATCTTGATACTATCAGAACTTGCCTGGTTATAATCAAATCGAAGAGCGGAAATAAACTCCATTGTTCCCCATTTATTACTGTATTCGGCAAATAATCCATTGTTGCTGAGGGTGGCATTTGACCATAGGGGTTCAATAAATACAGGGTACGCTCCGCCTGGTTTAGGAGGCATCATATAGAAATTTTTTGTACGTGTTCCAAATTTGTCAATGGTTTCAAAATCTGTCCCTACATATATATGTCCGGTACCGATGTTTAGTCCGATCTCTGCTCGTCCCCCGATATTGGTAGGATCAATTGCAGAAATTGCAGCAACCGTATCTCCAAAAGGTTTTTCCTTGTTATCCATGATATGTTCCACATAGCTTCTGTATACTTTGAATTTAATATCCTCAATCCTTTTAGAGATATGTTTTGCGGTATAATCAAAGGCCATCACTTGTGTATTATCAATTCTTTCATCCATGGGGAGTGCAGCGAATTTCACATCTCTTCCATGTGATTCGATATAAGAAAACATAATTTCATGGTTTTTCCCAGGACGTACTGCCAGTTTTCCTCCGAAATTCCATTTATTAAAGGCAGAGCTGACCACTTCTCCCCGGCCATCAGAATAATTTCCGTAGCTCAATTGAGCACCCGCGATAGTGAAGTATATTTTGTCGCTTCCCCCATACAGCTGAAGATGCTCTTTGTCACCCCGCCAATTGGATTCAAAGCCCTTAACAGCACGTGCATGAATTTCAAAATCACCACTAAATGAAGGCACAGGTTTTTTTGTTACCAGGTTCACTATTCCTCCGAATGTAGGACCATATCTTAACACATAAGGACCTTTGATAATTTCAATATTGTCAATGTCTTCCATTTCCACATGTGCAGATGTCGGATCCATGCGGTTGGGACATCCGCCTTCAATCCTTATACCCCCATCCATGTGAATGTTCAACTGGTCGAATTTAAAGCCCCGGACCACAGGATCTATATTTGAACCACCTTTACGGATACCTGAAATATTGGGAACAGTCCTTAAATAATCACCAATATCACGCGTTGCATCTTCTTCAATTAAAGTTTGGGACAGCTTGATTTTAGCATGAGAGATGCTTGCATCCCCCCTGACTTCAATTTCGGTAGGAGAAAGGATAATGGGACCCGTTTCCAATGAAAAATCGATAATGACATCTTTTCCGGCAGCAATTATAACAGGCTTTTCTACCTGCCGGTAACCCAGAAAGGTAACGGTCAGGGTATAGCTTCCCGGACTGACATTATTAATCAAATATTCTCCTTTTGAATTCGTTGCATCTCCATAATAGGTCGGGTTTAAAATGATATTTGCCCCCACTACGGCCTCATTCGTTTCTTTGTCAATTACCTTTCCACTGATGTTGGCATTTTTTTGTGAAAAAGAAAATTCCGGTGACAAAAAACAGGCAAATAAAAATAGGATAACACTAAACTTAATAATTGTTTTCATCATGCTTTTAAATTAAATCTGTTACTCACCAATTTAAAGACTTATGTCTGTTCATGCTTTCAAATGTAACCAGAAGAATTAATAAGCAAGGGTGGGTAAAAAAATAAATGAAAAAATTCATATCAAAATGCGTGAATTTTAATAAAACATATTTATGTGTTGCATGTGGTTTTTTTTCACAAAAAATGCTAGGTTTATTATATAATATTCAATTGAAAAAAAACGAAAGCGTTGAGAACTTAAAAAATTAAAATATTTTTAAGCTAATAATTACAGGATTAGATTATTTAAAAGAAATGTAAAAAGGCCCGGGCTTGCAAAGAGTACGAAGGCTGATATTCCAGCTTTTCTGAAATTTTCTTAGTGAATCACTAAAATTGCTCTATTTCGCATATTTATTAGACAGAATAATGGCTTAAAGGGCAGTGATCAAAGCTCCAATAAATTATGCTTAAGGGCAAATTTTACCAGTTCAACCGTATTTTTTAACTGCAGTTTTTGCAGGATATTCGTTTTATGAGTTTCAACAGTACGAAGAGAGACAAATAGTTTGCTTGCTATTTCAGAATTACTAAGGCCTTCAATAACCAGCTTCAGCACTTCTTTTTCCCGTTTAGAAAGTATTTTGTAATCTGGAATGCCGCTATTTGCATTCTTCGCTTCATTGAGGAAATGTTTTTGCATGGTTTGACTCACGCTTTGGCTGTAGTAATCTTTTCCTTTATTTACATCCTGAATAGCGTTCAATAATTCGTCTCTGGTGGTTTCTTCTTTCGGCAAATAGCCATTTGCTCCAGCCCTAATAGCTTTGAATACGTAATCTTCCTTGCTGTGCATGGATAACACCAGAATAGCCACTTCATTATCAAATTCTCTGATCCGTTCGATGGCTTCAATCCCGGTTAATCCCGGCATGGATAAATCCACCATCAAAACATCCGGTTTAAATTGCTTTGTTTTATCTACTGCTTCATGACCATTTCCAGCCTCAGCAATGATGTCGATTTCTTGTGAGTTTTCAAACATGGATTTTATTCCGTCCCTGAAAATCTGGTGGTCATCAGCTAGTATAATGCGTATCTTTTGCATGAATTTTTTGTATTGGAATTTTTATTGTGATGATTGTGCCTTGTCCTTTCATACTTTCAACCTGGCAATGGCCGTTCAGAATTTCAGCCCGGTCGCGCATATTGTTGAGTCCGTTTCCTTTTGTATTGTAGCCTTCCTTGTAATCGAAACCTTTTCCGTTATCCTGTATAATCAATGTCAGTTGTTCTTCGTTACCAAGCAATTGCACATTCACTTCAGTGGCATTCGCATGTTTTTGGATGTTGTTCAATGCTTCCTGGCTGATCCTGTATAAATAGGTTTTTTGCTTTATACTCATTAATTCGGATACTCCATGGGTCACAAAATCAACCTGAATACGCGTGTTTGCAGAAAAATCATCACAAAGATTTTTTATGGAGCTGGACAAACCCAGTTCCTCCAGTGAAATCGGTAATAAATTATTTGAGATTCGCTTGGTTTCTTCCAATGTTTTTTGAAAAATTGAACGAAGCTCTAGGATATGATCGCTTAATTTATCAGGAACAGATTTATACATTTCTTCCAGCCGCACTTTCAACGACAATAAATATTGACCCAATCCGTCATGTATTTCCCTGGACACCCTTTTTCTTTCGATTTCCTGGCCATCGATCTGGGCAGTAAGCTTTTTTTGACGCTCTTCTTTGATTTGTTCGGCTTTCTTGGCAAGTTCCATATGATATTCTGTTTCTTTGGCCAGGAGTTGTCTGCTTCTTTGCAACCTGAAAAGCAGTAACACGATCAAGGTAAATATGCAGATCACTACTCCTGAAAGAACATAAACCTTTATGGTATTTCTTTTTACAGGTTCTAATATCAAGGAGTAGGGAACATTGGTAATAATTGTCCAGAAATTGTTATGAATGGGTATTTTCTGGTAAGTTGCCAGGCAATATTCACTATGTGCAAAGTCAATATACCTCCCGATACCTGAATGATGGATAAGCATTTCTTCAAAGAATTCCTTTGTTTCCTTCAAATATAACCTGGATTGTTGCATGGAATAACCGGCTACTTTTTGAGTAATTTCAAAATCTTTCATGATATACCAGGAATTCAATCCCAGGTAATTGCTGTCGTGATGGGCCAGTATGCGGTCTGAATTATCGATCATCCACAAATAGGCATTTTGTCCTAAAATAACCGGATCCAGGTATTTTTTAGTTAATTTATCCACGGAAATAATCCAGCTGATCAATCCGATATAATTTGAATGCTTAAAGATCGGAACTGAAATAACAAAGTCCTGCTGCACATCCTTATTGGTGAATACATCACTCACATAAATTTTCTCTTTTTCAAATGTATCCACATGCAATTTGCTGCTTAATCGTTTCAAATGATCAGGGTTTTTGAAAAAGTTATCAGGATATCCCAAAATCAGACCGCCCTCCTTGTTTTGCAACACGATTGCATCGATGTCGTTTTTATGGATTTCATACAGGCTCTTGATGCAACAATAGGAGGTGTCATCAGGATTGTGATGGGCTGCAAAAGTTTTATCCTGAACCATCGGATTATCGGCAATAGTCAATAAATTGTCTCCGAATTTTGAAAAAAAACTCTCAATGTTTAAGGATGAGATCTTTGATATGGAAGATAATTGAACAGACCATTGCTCAACAATACTTTCTTTAAACCGGCTGTCGATCCGATCTGCAATCAAAGCCGTGGCAACCACAATGCCTGCTAAAATAAATGCAAGAACAAAAATGATTGAACGGCTTCCTTCTGCTTTTTTTCTCCGAAAAGACATGTATGCAATAAATAATAAGAATTTAATTCGAGTAAAATTACATATTTATTCTAGCAGCTGGGTCAGTGCGTTATAAATTTTCAATTAAATCAAGTTTTAAACCAGGAAAAATTCATGCTTTTATGATTGCAAAGGATACGGATCAATGGGATGAATTTTTGCAGTGAATGCCGATATTATCGCTTCCAATCAGGCATGCGGCCCGGGGTGTAAGGGGCTTTCATTTCTTCCAGTTGAATTTCCAGTTTTCTGTAGTCTTCCATCAATTTCTTCAACTGCTCCCATACGACTCCAAATTCATCGGCAGCGATGGTATAACTGTCATAATGAGTTTGTGTCGGTTTGGATGTCGATTTCCATAGTTCATAAGTGATCGTTCCCAACCGGCTGTTGATGGATTGGGGTACAGTTGCATTATTTGCTTCCCGTATTTGATCCCCTTTCAGTGATTTCTGGATTTGTTTGTTATCCAACTCAATCCTTCTTGCTTCCTTCATCAGTTTTTCATGCGGTTCTTTTACTAATTTCAATGCCTGCTGAACCAACAGGATGTTTTGATCCAGTTCATTTGAAATATCTGATACTGCAAAAACAACCCTTTTCAACTCACTCAGATCATGGCTGAACTGAAGCAGTTCCTTCCTGTCAGATCCGCTGATGAGTTCATCATGCAGAAATTTCGTTCGGAATTTCACGGGTTCAACCAGCATGCTGATTTGATCATCCTGGAACAGCTCCAATTGAACACTGTATTCTCCGGGTAAGGCTAAAACTCCTCCCTCGTTTTCATTTTTTGAATTCATTTGAGCTTTTCCCTGATGGGCATAACGAAAATCCCAGGTAATTCTGTTGATGCCGGCTTTTGGGCTTTCGGTCATTCTGCGAACCACATTCCCTGAATCGTCAAAAATAGTGAAAAGCAGGTAGGGCACCTTTTCTAATTGTTCCAATTCCAATTCCTCGAAAGAAGGATAATAAGGGACTTCAGTTTTTTTCAGGCTATCTTTTTCTATCTCTTTCCTCATTTGTTTTTTTGTTTTGGGAGCTTCTTTGAGGTAATAGGTAAAAGTAGCTCCGAAAGGAGGATTGGGTGCAATGAAAAAAGCATCACCCTGGGAGCCCTTTTCACTACCCAGAGGCCGGTCATGAATAAACATCAATGCGTCCTTAACCGGGAAAATCAAGGCCTTGCTTTTCAGTTTCTCTTCAGAAATTTTCCTCAAAGGTGTGTAATCATCCAGGATATAGAAACTCCTTCCAAAGGTGCCCAGCACCAAATCGTTTTCCCTTTGCTGAATGACCATATCCCGGACAGCTATGGTGGGCAAACCTGCTTTCAGTTGGATCCACTTTTTGCCTCCATTGGGACTGAAATAAACACCGTATTCTGTTCCGATAAAAAGGAGGTTCCTATCCACATGATCCTGGACCAGGCTGTAAACCACGAAGGGTTCCTCCAGGTTGTTGCTGATGTTTATCCAGCTTCTGCCCTTGTCCGAACTCTTTAAAATGTAAGGTTTAAAGTCTGCCATTTTATGGTTATCGAAAGTGACAAAAACTACATTTTCATCAAATAATGAAGGAACAATACAACTCACATAGGCATATTCCGGGATCCCGGGAAATTTCTTGTATTTTTTCCAGTTTGCACCTCCATCCTGGGATACATTCACCATACCATCATCGGTTCCTGCATACAGCAAACCCTCTTTCAAAGGACTTTCAGCAAGCGAAACAATATTTCCATAAATGGATGTGGAGGCATTTTTCGCCACGGCATCAATCGGCCACACTTTGCCCATGATCTCCAGTTCGTTCCTGTTGAGCTGGCGGGTCAGGTCCGGGCTGATTGTTTTCCATGTATTTCCCCTGTCATCACTTTTGAATACTTTGTTGGCAGCAAAATACAAACGGGTATGTGAGTGGGGACTGATGATCAGCGGAGCGTCCCAGTTCCAGCGATAGGGCATGTCATCTTTTCCTTCAATGGGTTTAATCCCGGTTGATTCACTGGTTTTCCTGTTGTACCTGACCAGCCAGCCATACTGACTTTGGGAGTAAACGATATTGGGATCAACGGGATCGATAACTGTTTTAAAACCATCACCTCCTTTGGTCAGGAACCAGTCGGAGTTTACGATACCGGAAATACTGCTAGTTTGCGAAGGACCTCCTTGTGTACTGTTGTCCTGGGTCCCGCCATACACATAATAAAATGGAAGGGAATTATCTACCGATACCCGGTAAAATTGAGTAATAGGTAAATTGGCTTTGTATTCCCATGTTTTTGCGTGATCAAAAGTTTCATAAATACCTCCATCACCTCCAATTAATAGATGATTCGTATTGTCTGGATTAATCCATAAAGCATGATCATCTACATGCCTGTTTTTATTCCCTAATCGCTTGAAGCTTTTACCTCCGTCCTCAGTATAACTGGTATAGGTGTCCATAACATAAACTTTGTCAACATCTGTCGGATCACAAAATATTTCATTATAATATTGGGCACTTACAGTATTGTATTTATAGGTCCTTGACCACGATTCACCCCTGTTGGTTGACTTGAAAAATCCCCCCTTTTCTTCAGCGGCTTCAATGATGGCATAGATCACATCTGGGTTTACAGGAGAAATGGCCAGCCCGATTCTTCCAATATCTCCTGCAGGGATTCCATTTGTCAGTTTTTTCCAGCTTTTCCCGCCATCCATTGTTTTGTAAATGGCTCCTTCCGGTCCGCCATTGATCAAGGTCCAGGTATGACGCCTTCTTTGGTAAGATGCAGCATAAAGTACATCCGGATTCCTCGGATCCATCACCACATCCGTAACCCCGGTATTTTCACTGATAGTCAAAACGGCTTCCCAGCTGTTCCCGCCATTTGTGGTTTTGTACAATCCACGATCTCCTCCCGGTCCCCATAGTGGTCCCTGTGATGCAACATAAACAATATCAGAATTTTGTGGATTCACTATGATCTTAGCAATGTGTTCTGATTTTTTCAGGCCCATATTCTTCCAGCTGGATCCGCCGTCCATGCTTTTATAGACGCCATCCCCCCAGGAAACAGAGCGCTGGCTGTTATTTTCACCACTGCCGACCCAGACTGTGTGCGGATTATTCGGATCTATGGTCACACATCCTATACTGAATGATTTTTCATTGTCAAAAATGGCTTTCCAGCTGGTGCCTGAATTTTTTGTTTTCCAGACTCCGCCACAGGCAACCGTGACATAAAACTCATGGATATTTTCCGGATTGACTGCAAAATCCGTGATTCTGCCTGACATCAGGGCAGGACCAATGCTTCTGAATTTCAGACCGGAGAAACTGGATGTTTTTAATTTTTCTTTACTTTCATTCTGGTCCTTTTGAGCAAAAGTTAATAAGGATATGCTGATTAAAAACAGGGTATAGATTGCGATTTTCTTCATTTTTTAAATTGAATTAAAGATTTAAAATACCAATGATTTTTTGGTTCATGAATTTACCTCCCGGGTAGCGGTCGGTGTAATCAAAGTTAAGCCAAATATAGCCTTCTTCATCTTCATGGAAAAAAAGTTCCTTTCCTTTGCTTTCTTTTTCAAAAAATTGCCTGATAAGCAGGTTGTATTTAACCAAATCCTGTTTATGGCATATTTTAACCTCCGGGTATAAATGTCCCACTGTTCTTACAATACGCGCTTCACCACCTACAGCCATGATACAGCTGGCCATGACAATAGAATGATCATCGCAATCGCCTGACAAATGCATGATGCTTTCGCGGGCGGATGCATAATAGTCGGAATTGATTGGATCATAGACATATTGCCAGCGGGTATTTATTTCTTTGAATATGGAAAAAAATCGAATGACTTTGCCATAACGCCTGTATAAAACAGCATCGTTAAAATGCTTGAGGGAGATCACCACCGCAAAATTTCTGACAACAGCATCATTGGATTCTATGGCTTCCCTTATTTTTGTTCCGTTCCTGAAAGAGGCTGATTCAGGTATGAAAGGCACCTTTACGGGTTCTTCCTTAAGATATATAATAAGTGATTTATAGTCTTTATAGATATCTGCAAAGCTGTATTTATGGAAGATTAGATTAAACGTTAAATAAACAATGATCATGATCAGAACACCTGCAACCAGTTTTTTTAAAAGTTTCACCAGCAAGCGAACAATAATGAAAATGATCAGTACTGTAAGAACATGATCAAGGCGCAGTATATATTCGTCTGCAATGACCAGTTTGATGGTAGGAATATATTTATAAAAAATAATAAATACGGGAATAACAATTAAAATAGTCGCTGCCCAGGTGGATATGGCAAACAAAACATTCTGTCTGAAACCGGGATCATTTTTCTTTTGATCATCCGGAATAATAGTAAATTCTGTTTCTTCCAGTTTTTCCGTTTTAATCATCTTTTTCCAGAGCTTATGGATTAATCAAATATTCACCCTGATTATTAAATCTGATCACAGGGAGTAGTTTGTTGGCCATGAAATAGGTGTATGCTGGTTCCAGTTCTTTCCAAAATGCATAATGACTGCTGCTTTTATAACTATTCATACGGTCGACAGTCATTTTGAAAGGAAACATAAATACCCTGATTTTCGATTGATCGTTTTCTTTCGCTTCAACCGCCAGCACATAAAGTTCTTTTATTTTATCATTTGTGATAGGGATACACCCAATAGTAACACAATCTCCATGTATAAAAATATCACCTCCCGGGCTTTTTTTATCACTTCTTATTTTATCAGAAGAATTTGGATAATTTAGACCTAATGAAAGATAAAAATTACTGTTTGGATTGAAGCGGTCCACTCTGTAAAATCCTTCAGGGATCTGCAGATCACCCTGTTTTCTTTTGGGTCCAAGCTTCCCGGATGTGTGACAAAAATCATAAGAAGTCAACAGTAAAAATTCTTTTTTGACTTTTGGTTTTACCCACACTTCAACAAGCTGCTCCTGCTTGAAAGTCATGATCAATAGTTCATAATTAAAGTGAGTAATTCCTTTTGTCCTGAGTAAATGATCAAGGCTGTCATATTTTTCCGAATAGGCCTGTCTTACCCGTGCATATTTCTGTTGTTGATTTTTAAAATCCCTTTCCTGTCCAACTACAGAACTATATACTGCTGTAACTATAAGGAAAGAAAAAAAAGAAATACATTTTACTTTCATTTTATTGTTTTCATGGCATGATCATTTCATAGCTATTATGAACTTAAGAAACATTAGAATTCATGCTGTTATTTCAATGTTTTCATTATTTTATACGTGCCTTTTTTACTTATTTTGCATGTATAAATTATGAAGCATGCAAGCTAATTTACATATATTTTAAATAAAATGAACATGATGAGATTTAAAACATGGACTGTGATCGCAATTGCATTGTGCATAATGAGTTTAAGTAACTCTGCATGGGCACAGGAGGAAGAGAAAATTCAACTTAACAATTTGAAGGATACCCTAAGTTATATTATCGGTCATGATCTAGGTCAGAATTTCTACAAACAAAGTATCGAGATCAATCCTCAGATATTGGTAGATGCCATAATCATTGGAATGAATAAACAAGCATCACGATTTGAAACAGATGAAAGCAACAAAATTTTAACAGATTTTGTCAGTAAAATACGTGTTCAAAAAGCAGATGCGATGAAGCAACAAGGGATTGTTTTTCTCGCAGAAAATAAAAATAAAGAAGGAGTTATTACAACTGCAAGTGGATTACAATATATGGTGCTGCGGGAAGGAACAGGAAATAAACCCCTACTGGAAGACCAGGTGATGGTGCATTACAAAGGTATCTTGATTGATGGAACTAAGTTTGATGCCTCATACGATAGAGGTGAACCAGCAAGCTTTCCTGTATCAGGTGTCATAAAGGGATGGACTGAAGGTTTACAGCTCATGAGAGAAGGAGCTAAATACAGGTTCTTCATACCTTCAGAATTAGCTTATGGAGAACAGGGAGCAGGAACCTCGATTCCTGGTGGAGCTGTATTAATATTTGATGTTGAATTGATTAAGATCCTTGTCGAAACCCCGGATACACAAAAATAAATCAGCCTTTCAATCGCCTTTCTTCTGTTGATTTTAATATCTTTGCGCCCTCTTAGTTAATTAAATAATCGCATAAAGATGAAAAAATTAGTTTACTTATTTGCAATAACCTTCCTGGTTCTGTTAATTTCTACTTCTTGTAAAGATGGCTTAAAATTCGGATCTAAGGCTTTTGAACCAGTAGATACAGTGGATTCAATAAGTTATTCTATTGGAATGGATATCGCCCAGAATATTGAAAAACAGGATATTGAAATTAATGCAGATGCTTTAACTGCCGGATATAAAGAATATGTTGAGCAGAATTCTTTTTTTACGGTAGAAGAGAAAGATGCCGTTTTAGCAGTATGGCAGCAGGAAATGCAGCAAAAACAACAACAGGAACAAGCAGAGCAAGCATCAGCTGATGCTGAACCCAATAAAAAAGCAGGTGCTGAATTTTTAGCAACGAATAAAAAGAATGAAGGGATCATTGAAACGCAAAGTGGATTGCAGTATAAAGTGATAAAAGCCGGACAGGGACCAAGCCCTACTGAGCATGACATTGTGATAGTCCACTATAGTGGTAAATTACTGGATGGAACTGTTTTCGATTCTTCATACGATAGAGGCGAGCCTGTTGAATTTCCTGTAAATGGTGTGATCTTAGGTTGGACTGAAGCTCTTCAATTAATGAATACAGGAGCTATTTATCAGTTATTTATCCCTTCCGATCTGGCCTATGGTGATAATGCTGCTGGAGATAAAATTCCAGCTGGATCAACACTTATTTTTGAAGTGGAGTTGATTTCATTCAAATCAGCAGAAAATCCTGATCAACAATAGAAAATAAAATCCGGGAATTATTAGCTGGATTTGTTAATGAAAAAATTATGAATAAGTACGTCATTTTAATTAGTGCTTTTATTCTGACATATGCCTTTAATTTGCAAGCTCAGAGCTTAAAAAAAGTAAAAATTGAAAATATGGAGGATTCGGTGAGCTATGCTATCGGTATGGATATCGCTGATAATTTTACAAAACAGAATATTAAGGTAGATCCTTTAATTATGGCAAAAGCCATGCTGGATCATACCAATAAAAGCAGCATGATGACCGTGGAACAAAAGCAACAAGTACTTACAGTATTCCAACAAAAAATGCAAGAAGAACAAATGAGCAAAACAAATGAAATAGCAGCAAAAAACAGAGTCATCGGAGAAACTTTTCTTAATGAAAATAGAAATAAGGAAGGAGTAAAAACGACTCCTTCGGGACTTCAATACAAGATCATCAGTGAAGGCGAAGGGCCAAATCCGTCACCGACAGATATGGTAACCGTTCATTATCGTGGAAAATTGATTGATGGAACTGTATTCGATGCATCATATGATAGAGGCGAGCCTATTGAATTCGCTTTAAATCAGGTGATTCCCGGCTGGACAGAAGGTGTGCAACTCATGAATAAAGGGAGTAAATATGAGTTTTATATCCCGTCCAATCTGGCTTATGGTGATAAAGGAGCCGGAGAGGTTATTCCTGCGGGTTCCACCCTGATTTTCGAAGTTGAATTACTTTCTTTTAAAGCAGGTGGTTCAGAGTGGAAAATTGAAGAGTAAAGAAATTGTTTCCTTTATTTGATATCCCGGTTCAAAAGCCGGGATTTTTTTTGAAATGAGAGTTAAGATTCAATCAAATATTCCTTCAGTCCCTCTTCCCAATTTTTGAATGTATTCAGATTGTATTGTTTGAGCAGGCTGTTTTCCAAAACGGAAAAATCCGGACGATTTACTTTGGAAGGAAATTCATCCTGATTTGCTACCTGGAGATTGATTTTTGTTCCGGTAATTTCAAATATTTCACGAGCAAACTGATACCATGAACACATGCATTCAGCCGTAGCATGAGCAATACCATATACATCCGGATGTTTGAGTTTCACAATTTGTCGGGCTAATTCCACAGTATTGGTTGGGGTAAGGACTTCATCATCCACCACCCGGATTTCATCCCTTTCTTTAGCCAGTTTTAACATGAGCTGGACGAAATTTAATCCTCCTTTTGCCCGGCAGGGGCTTTTGCCGTATAAACCGGAAGTTCTTAAAACCAGGTATTTATCCGCGATGGATTTAATATAATGCTCCCCTGAAAGCTTGGTATTGCCATATACATTCAGGGGCATGGCTAAATCAGTTTCAAGATAAGGGATTTTCTGATTCCCATCAAAAACATAATCTGTACTGATATGGATCAGGTAGATATCTTCTTCCTTACATGCAATGGCTAAATTACGGGCACCCATAGAGTTTACCTGGTATGCTCTTAAAGCATTTTGTTCGCATTTCTCCACATTATGATATGCAGCTGTATTGATCAGTAAATCAGGTTTGATAAGCTTCAAAATATTATAGACAGAATCAATATCATAAATTTCAACATCGCAATGATTAATCCCTGAAACATCATCACCAGCATGTGTAAATTCCTGAATGATATCAGTTCCTAACTGCCCATTGGCTCCTATTACTGCTACTTTCATTTTCTTTAAATATTGCCTTGTTTCTCCTTTAAACCTCTAAAAATGTTTATATTATAGAAGTTGGGATTGGAAAAATCCTTAAAATTATCGAGATTATCAATCAAATCAGAAACGATGTCTTTCACGTCATGGTTTGGTTTGTAACTCAGCACGTTCATGGCTTTAGCAAAGCTGACTTTATAATTCCTGAAATCCTGAATATTCTTAATCTGTAATTGAGTGTTTTTACCCAATTTATTATCCACTACTTCCTTAACCAGGTCTGCCACTTCACCCACGGTGTAATTGCCGGAAGCTATATTAAATACTCCTGATATATCATAATTCGCTTCAACAGCTCGAATATAGGCACTTGATGCATCCCGAATGCTCAGAATGGGACGCCAGATAGATGGATTGTTAACCGTGATTGTGTTTTTCTCAATGGCAAATTTAAACATGGTATTTACAATCAAATCGAGACGCATCCTGGGGCTGAATCCTGAAACGGTTCCCTGCCTGAATGCAATCACGCTGAATTGATCATCTTTCATTTGCAAAACAGAGTGTTCTCCTTGAAGTTTTGAAATACCATAAGGATAATTGGATATGGCAGGAGATGTTTCATCATACAATTCGTTTACAGTATATCCATAAACTGAGCATGATCCGGCATAAATAAATCGCTTTACACCGGCTACTTTAGCGATATAACCAAGGTATGCTGGTGCTGAGGCATTTTGTATGAAATTATCCTTGGGTGAAAATTCGGCCATAGGGTCATTGGACAATCCAGCCATGAATATGACCTGATCGAATCCAGCCAGGTCTTTGTCTGATAAATCAAAAATATTTTTTTTAAGAATATGGATATTTTTAGGCAGGTTATTTCCAAACCAAAGCAGGTCCAGGACTGTTACGTCATAACCGCGTTCAACTAAATTTGGAACCATCACAGAGCCAATATATCCAGCTCCACCAGCAACAAGAATTTTCATTAATTAGTATTTAAAAAAATTAGAATAAGAAGTATTAAGCCATTGCTCAAGAGTTTGAGCAACTTCATCTTTAGCAGAAAGTTGAGGATTTTTTACAGGCCAGTCGATACCGATTGCCGGATCATTCCACAAAATGCCGGATTCAGCTAAATTACTATAAACACCTGTAGTCAGGTATTGGATTTCAGCAAAATCTGACAGTACACAAAAACCTCGTGCAAAACCAGCAGGAGCAAAAACCTGTTTTTTATCTTTTGAGTTAACG
This sequence comes from Bacteroidota bacterium, assembly GCA_016776505.1. Classification (GTDB taxonomy): domain Bacteria; phylum Bacteroidota; class Bacteroidia; order CAILMK01; family JAAYUY01; genus JABINZ01. The sequence continues at coordinate 9,488 of JADHTG010000047.1, read as the reverse complement.
ATTGTACCTACCCACTTTCCTAATGTGGGTGAACCTTTGCGAATATCTACAGCAACCAAAAATGCTTCTCCGGAAGTCACCCGCATGAGTTTTCCCATAGGAGGCTCCCATTGAAAATGCAATCCCCGCAATACATTTTTTGCTGATTTGGAATGATTCAACTGGACAAATTGGGAAGGCAATCCCAGATCCTTAAACTGGTCTGCCCTGTAAATTTCTGCAAAGAATCCTCTATCATCTTCGAATACCTCCGGAACAACAATTTTCACGTCTTCAATTGCCGTATGTTCAATTTTTAATTGCATCTGCTATACACATCTTAAGATTTAAAACAAACTTACAAAATCTTTAAATAGGGTAGCATTCCTATCTTTATCTGATAATATAGGATCGTAATAACTCCAGCTTATTTTCAGATCAGGATCATTCCACCGGATGGATTCTTCAGATTCCTTATTATATAATTCGGTGCATTTATAAGATAAGATAGTATCGTTTTCCAGGGTAAGAAAACCATGAGCAAAACCCGGAGGTATCCAGTATTGCAGTTTATTGTCTTCCGAAAGAATAACAGAATGCCATTGACCATAAGTAGCTGATTTCTTGCGAATATCAACTGCCACATCAAAAACACAACCTTTTAGCACGCGGATCAATTTCCCCTGTGCATAGGGTTTATTTTGAAAGTGCAACCCTCTCAGGACCCCTCTTTTCGACATGGACTGGTTGTCCTGAACAAAATTCATAACGATGCCATGTGACCGGTACAATTGCTCATTATAGGATTCATAAAAATAGCCCCTGTCGTCTTCAAATACTTTTGGTTTTATAATCAACAAGCCTTCTATTTCAGTTTTTATTATTTCCATCTTAGGTCTGTTATGAATACAAATGTCGATAATTTGTATTTGAATAAGTGAAATTACTAAATAAAATCAAGCTGTATGTTTTAAAATGGCATAATCATTTCCAGCCAGCATGGTGAAATAGTTATATGAAAGTTCGATTCTTCAAATATTCATTCACATTAGGATACAGGAGTTTAGAATCAATACTATTTAAACTCGTCAAAATATTTGTTTAAATAATTGTATCTTTTTGCTTCGAAAAACCTCCCATTTTTAATTCTAAAATGTAAATTCATGAAAAGGTATTATCCATTATTATTATTAACAATTAGCTGTGTTTTATTCTCGTGTACTGGTAAGAATAAAATCAAAATCGAGAGCACCAATTTTGTTGATGAAATCAGTTTAAATCAAAACCTTTATTTCGAGTTCAATACGGAACTTGCTCCCGATTCCCTGTTGAATGTATGGGACTCAACTGAATACCTTTCTTTTTTGCCCAAAGTAGCCGGCAGATTTATGTGGGAAAGCCCAAAAAGCCTGGTATTTTCACCCAACAATCCTTTTCTTCCCAGTACTGATTACGAAGTGGTCATTAACAAGGCCATTAAAAAGTTTGGGAAAAATGTAAAAAGTATTTCGAAAGAAGTCATCGTGTTTCACACCCCTTACCTGGGTTTGAATTCCAGTGATTCGTACTGGGCACTCAGTGATGATGGTAACCGTGAAATACAATTGCGGATAAACCTGCATTTTAATTATGAAATTGAGCCAGATCAGCTCAATGAATTACTCGAGTTAAAAATAAAAGATCAAAAAATTGATTTTAGCATACTGACAGAAGAGACAAGTCTTAAACTGGTTGTGGCCATAAAAGCTTCCACTCTTGAAAATATGGACGGAACTGCAGTGGACATCACAATTCGGGAAGGTCTTGCTTTGAAAGGATATGATTTTGTGACAAAAGATGCATTGTTTCAAACCGTGAATATCCCTCCAAAAGATAAAATGCAGGTCATCAGCATGAATTCTTATTATGAGGATGGAAAGGGAAGGATCAATGTGCTTTTCAGCCAGCCTGTTATCCCTAAGAATTTGAAAAGTTTCATTCAAATCAAACCATACATTCCTTATGAGATTGAGATGCTTCCCAATGGTTTTACGATCATGGGAGATTTCCTGGAAGGTGAATCCTATCTTATTACAATTTCAAGAAAAATAGAAGGTGTTTTTGACAGGGAAATGGGAGCCGATTATTCTGAAACCATCTCTTTTGGATCACCTGAACCTCATATTGAATTTGCAGATGAAGGAAATATTTATTTATCACCTAAAGGAAATAAAAATATAGCGGTAAGGATAATCAGTATTCCCAAAGTAAAAATAACTGTTTTTAAAGTTTTTGAAAATAACATCCTTCATTACCTGAGAGAGGGGAAAAGCTGGGATTATTATTATGATGATGACAGGTGGGAAGATTTCTATCTCTATCCGATGAATTCAGACTATGGACAGGAAATATTTTCTAAAGAGATCAGCACCAAATCCTTGCAAAGAAGTGGGAACGTGTCTTTGTTAAATATCAAGCTGGATGAAATAGACTACAACAACCCTCTGAAGGGACTCTATTTAATAAAAATAGAATCTTCAGATAAACGCTGGCTTAAGGATATTCAAATGGTATCTGTTTCAGATATTGGTTTGATGGTCAAACAGGGACTGGATGAAATTTTTGTGTTTGCTAATTCTTTGAAAGATGCTAAACCCATTGCAGGAATGGAGGTGCGCTTTATCAGTTCCAACAATCAAAAAGTATATACAGCGACCACAGATAATAAGGGTGTGGCTGTGCTTGATAATCTGAAATCAAAAATTGAAAAGTATTCCATTGCCATGATCACGGCCCAGCAGGGAAATGATTTCAATTTTCTTTCCATGAACCAATGCCGCCTGGAGATGTCGAGGTATGATGTGGGCGGAAAAATTACAGCTAATCTCGACTATGATGTATTTGTTTACGGGGACAGGAACTTATATCGTCCGGGTGATTCCGTATTTATTAATACCGTAGTTCGGAATATGCAATGGCAGATAGAGAAGTCCATTCCTCTGAAACTAAAAGTGGTGCTTCCCAATGGGAAACAGTACCTGAGCTTTAAAAAAGAGGTCAATGAGCAAGGGGCTGCTGAAATCGCTTTTTCATTGCCTTACGAAAGCATGACAGGCATGTATTCACTCGAAGTATATTCAGGAAACGATGTTTTATTAAATAGCTACAGGTTTAGTGTGGAAGAATTCATGCCTGACCGCATTCGGGTTGAGAGCAAACTGGATAAGACAGATTACAAAGCAGGAGATATTGTACAGCTGGATGTGAAGGCGACCAATCTATTCGGGCCGCCTGCTGCAAACCGGAATGTGGAAGTGGAGTTAAATCTCAGCAAAAAATACTTTCAACCCAAAGGTTTTGAAGAATATACATTTAACGTAAATACGGAACATACAATTCATTTTGATCAGCAGCTGAAGGAGTCTGTAACTGATGCGGAAGGTCAATCCACCCTTGAGTTTGATTTACCTACATCAAAAGGGGTTGGTGTGATCAGTGGAAAGGTATACACCACTGTTTTCGATGAAACCGGAAGACCTGTGAACCGTATTTCTGCTTTTGATCTGTTTACACAAAACACATTTTATGGCATTCGAAATTTCGATTATTGGGTCAGTACACGCAAACCCATTAAAATTAATTTGATTGCTTTGAACAAGAAAGGCAAAATGCTTGGCAGTTCGGATGCAGATGTGGTTATAAAGAGATATTATTGGGAAACCGTGATGGAAAAACGCGGAAACAGATTGTATTATAATTCGCAAAAGCGAGAGCAGGTTGTTCTCAGCAAGAAGATCAGGATCCAGGGTAAAAATTCCCACCTGAGTTTCTCTCCATCCAGTTCAGGTGAATATGAAGTCAGGGTGATGTCCAGGGAAGGGCAGGGCTATGTCTATCGAAAGTTCTTCGCTTATGGTTGGGCAGATACAGAATATACCTCTTTCGAAGTCAGCAAAGAGGGAGAAATCAGCATCGAAAAGGACAAAGATTCATACAAAAAAGGCGATAAAGCCGAACTTTTATTCAAATCTCCTTTCGAAGGAAAGCTGATTGTCACGGTTGAAAGAGCCGGGATCATGGACTATTACCAATTGGAAACAAAAAACAAAGCCGCAAAACTAACACTCCCATTGAATAGTAAACATATCCCCAATGTGTACATAACGGCTACTGCACTAAAGAAAATTGATGACAGGGATATTTTCCTCACCATTGCTCATGGTGTGAGCCATGTTGAAGTTGAAGATATAGGCAACAAGCTGGATGTAGCAATCACAGCTATTGAAAAATCCCGTTCCAAAGCAAAACAGATAATTACAGTGAAAACCAAAGCTGGTGCTGAAGTGACTATCGCCCTGGTAGATGAGGGAATTTTGCAAATGACCAATTACAAGTCACCGGATCCCTATGCATTTTTCTACCAGAAAAGAGCACTGGAAGTCATTTCGTATGATTTGTATAAATACCTCTACCCGGAAGTGGGGCAAAGTTCCAGTATGGCAGGGGACGTCAGTTTAGACCTGGCCAAGAGAGTGAATCCTTTAACCAACAAGCGGGTCAAATTGCTGTCGCTTTGGAGTGGGCAATTGAAAGCAAACTCAAAAGGAGAGTGCACATTTGAAACCTGGTTGCCAAAGTTTTCAGGTGCCGTACGTATCATGGCGGTAGCCTATAAAGATCACCAATTCGGATCGGCTGAAAAGGAAATGAAGGTGGCAGATCCGGTTGTGATCAGCACAGCTTTACCCCGTATTCTGAGCCCGGAAGATCAACTTGACTTTTCAGTGACCTTAACGAATACCACTGCTAAATCAAGCAAAGCCAAAGTGACCATGAGCGTGAAGGGACCTGTTCAGATCCAGGGTGAAAAAACAAAGAATATCCAGCTGAATGCAAACAGTGAAGGGCAGGTAGCATTTCAGTTGAATGCAGATCAAGCCATTGGAAATGCCGAAATTAAAGTAAGTGTTTCGGCTTTGGGAGAAGAATTTGTGGATGAAACCAATATTCCTGTAAGACCTGCAGCCGGACTGGAGAAAAAATTCGGGGCCGGAAATATCGAGGCTGGAAAAACCATTGCCTTGAAAGTAACATCTGATTTCCTTGAAAAAAATTCCTCCTCGAAACTGATTATCAGTAAATCACCCCTGGCTGAATTTTCAAAAGACCTGGAATACCTGATCCGTTATCCCTATGGCTGCCTGGAGCAAACGATTTCAGCAGCATTTCCTCAATTATATATCAAGGACCTGGCAGTAAGCCTGAACCAGAAAAAGGCGGAACAAAATTTCGACATTGATCATAATGTACAACAGGCTATCTATAAAATCCAGGCCATGCAAATGTATGATGGATCCTTTTCATACTGGCCAAATGGCGCTTATGCCAATGTATGGGCAACTGTATATGCAACTCATTTCCTGCTGGAAGCAAAGAAAGCAGGTTTTGAAGTGACAAAGAGCAAGCTGGATAATGCCCTGAGATTTCTGCAGAGGGTTGTAAAAAACAAAGCATATGACACCTGGCATTATTATGACCGGTCGAATCACCTGCAATACAAAAGTATTGCTGCAAGGGAGAATTTTTATGCCCTTTTTGTTTTAGCCCTGAATGGAAAAGAAAACCGATCGGTAATGAATTATTACAAATCGAATTTGGAATATTTATCAACGGATTCAAAATTCCTGCTGGCCGGTGCCTATGCTTTAACAGGAGATATGAAAAGCTACCAGACCATAGTTCCAAAATCATGGGACTATTATCGTTCAGTCAGATCTTTCGGGGGATCTTTTTATTCTTATGTGAGAGATAAGGGGATTGCATTATATGCTTTGATGGAAAGCGATCCCTCCAATATGATGGTTCCTGTACTGACAAAAAATTTATCGGCAGAGTTTAAATCAAGGCGATGGTTATCGACACAGGAAAGGATTTTTGCCTTGCTGGCACTTGGAAAAGTGGCCCATCAGTCTGCCCATTCCCAAGTGACAGCTACCGTAAATATTGGACAAAAAACCTATGCCTTTACGGGAAAAGACCTGGTCATATCTGACAATTTCAATAATCAGAAAGTCACTATTCGGACGAAAGGGAGTGGAAATCTCTATTATTTTTACGAAGTGGAAGGGATCAGTGCCAGTGGAAAAGTGATGGAAAGGGATGAAAACCTGATGGTGCGAAGGAATTTCTACGACCGCTTTGGAAATATACTAAACGGTAAAGAGTTTAGTCAGAATGACCTGGTGGTGGTTGAATTATCTATCCGATCGACCGCAGGGAAAAATGTGGAGAATGTTGCAGTGACAGATATTTTGCCAGCTTGTTTTGAAATTGAAAATCCCCGATTGACCGAAGGACGTGAAATGGACTGGATCAAATACAGGCTCAACCCGGATTATGTGGATATTCGTGACGACAGGCTTTCATTTTTCACCACGGCACGCTCAAGTACACAAAAATATTACTATTCGGTGCGGGTGGTGTCTAAAGGAACATTCCGTATGGGAGCAGTGGGTGCAGATGCCATGTATGACGGGGAATATAATTCCTATCATGGAGCGGGGGAGATTGTGGTGAAGTAAATTGTTTCTCGCAAAGGCGCAAAGGGCGCAAAGAAAGGTTATTGGTGATGGCTATGCGATTGTTGCGTCTGTGTGGGATAATTAATAATATGATGGATTTCGTCATTGCGATCCGCCATTTGGCGGAGAAGCAATCTCCCGTTTCAAAAATGGAGATTGCTTCATTCGTACCTCATTCGCAATGTCGAATTATACGCTTTTACAAGCCAGGCGAAATAATTATTTATGAATTCTAAAAGCATTGGATTATTTTTTATCTCTCTTAAAAAATTTTGGAAGCAAACTCCTTTCTGGCGAAGACTGGTTTTTCTGCTTATTATTTCTTTTTATGGCTCGTTTCATATACTCGATTTAATTTTTCCCTTCAACCCCCAAATAGAATACTCCCAGGTTATATTAGCCAAAGATGGCAGCATCATGCATGCCTACCTTAATAAGGACGATAAATGGAGAATTAAAACAAAGCTGGAGGAGATAACTCCTGAAGTCAGAAGAACCATTATTTTTAAGGAGGACAAATTTTTTCGTTATCATTTTGGAGTAAATCCTATTGCAATTTCTAAAGCCCTGATAAAAAATATTTTTAGGGGAGAAGTCGTTTCCGGGGCTTCAACAATAAACATGCAGGTGGCTCGCATGCTGAAGCCAAAAGCAAGAACTTATATCAACAAATTCAAGGAAATGTTCAGAGCCATGCAGCTTGAACAACATTATTCAAAAAATGAGATCCTTCAAATGTACCTCAACCTGGTTCCTTACGGTGGAAATATCGAAGGAATAAAATCTGCTTCATTGCTTTTCCTGGATCAAAAACCACAAGCCCTGAGCCTGGCTCAAATTGTGATGCTGTCCATCATCCCCAACAATCCAAACATCTTCAAACCGGGTGAGAACAACTCTTTACTTCTTGAAAAAAGAAATGAATGGCTTCGCTATTTCGGCAAAAAAAATCTGTTCAAGCAAGAGGACATATTGGATGCACTGGAGGAAGATATTGATTGTTACAGGCATGAGGCTCCCAAACTGGCTCCGCATTTGTCATACCGCTTGAAAACAAATAATCCACATGCTGTATTTATCCCGTCAGTGATTGATCTCCAAATACAAAGCAAAGTGGAAAATATTACCTACAATTACATCAAGCACCTGAGGAATAAAAACATTGGAAATGCAGCTGTACTGCTTGTAAATAATTACACGAAAGAAGTGGAGGCCTATGTGGGTTCCGCTGATTTCAGGGATGATCAATACCAGGGACAGGTGGATGGGATCCGGGCGATACGATCACCCGGGAGTGCTTTGAAACCCTTATTATATGCCATGGCATTCGATAAAGGAAATATCTGTCCGAAAACTGTCATCACGGATGTCCCTGTCAATTATGATGGTTATCGCCCCTCAAACTACGATGGAAAATACAACGGCTTGATCAGCATAGAGAAAGCACTGGCATTATCTCTAAATGTTCCGGCTGTTAAAGTACTGGATGAAATTTCAACCGATTATTTTGTAGAACGCCTAGGCCGTTGCGGATTTAAAAGGATTCAACAGGATAAGAACAAGCTGGGATTATCCTTAATCCTGGGTGGATGCGGTGTTTCACTCGAAGAACTGGTAAATGCCTATTCCACTTTGGCAAATGGAGGAATTTATGAAGGTTTGAAATATCTGGATAATGAGGAAGAATCGTTGCAAGACAGCATTTTTAGTGAAGGAGCAGCCTATATGATTTCAGGGATACTGGCTACACTCATTCGTCCAGATTTACCAAACAAATTTGAGAACAGTGTACATTTACCTAAAATTGCCTGGAAAACGGGTACTTCATATGGTCGCAGGGATGCCTGGGCCATAGGTTTCAACACCCGCTATACCATAGGCGTTTGGATAGGAAATTTTTCAGGAATGGGTGTTCCTGAATTGAATGGAGCAGAATTCGCTGTGCCCCTGCTATTCAAAGTATTTAACTCAATTGAGTACGATCAAGGAAAAAAGTGGTTTATAAAACCGGGATCTTTAGGCGAGAGACTGGTTTGTTCAGTCAGCGGACTGGTACCCAATAAATTTTGTGAAGACCAGGTCATCGATTATTATTTGCCGGGCATTTCCAATAGTTCAAAGTGTATGCACCAGCTGGAAGTGTTTATGGATGGAGAGGAGACCATTTCTTTTTGCCGGGCATGTAAACCTAGATCAGGTTACAAAAAGAAATTTTATCCAAATTACCCGTCTGATCTGTTGTCTTTTTATGATGATGAAGAAATCCCTTATGAGAAAATCCCCTTTCACAATCCAATGTGCGAGCGGATATATCATGACCATGCTCCTGCTATTATCTCCATTACACAGGGAATGGAGTACCTGATGTTTAAGGATGAGAGCAATAAGCTGCAATTACGTTGCAGTGTCGAAAACGGGGTCGAACATGTGTACTGGTATGTGAATAATAAACTGATACAGAAAGCCAAAGCCAGCGAAAAAATATTCTTCACACCGCGGGAAGGGGAAAACAAGATTTCCTGTGTGGATGATAAGGGAAGAAATACGGATATCTGGATCCAGGTGGGGTTTATTTAATTGAATTAAAAAGCAGTGCATATGTACCTGAACAATTGGTTTCCTTGTTGGTGACAACACCAACAAGAGGCATAGAAACAACTATTTTGCCTTATTTTGCATCTATCCTGACTTGTCCATTTTAGGTCAGCAAATTACGGTTTTTTAGAGAGACATGTTTGTGATTTACAGCATGTTGTAAATTTCCTATCTGCAGGCGATCAAGTCAGGAGGACTGCCATGGGGATAGAAATCGCGTAGTCCGTTCCCTCTGAGTCTCCTTGTCCCATAACTACCGTACATGCTGTACATACCTTAAAGGGACTCAGAGGAGTCTTTACTTCATTTTGAGTTTATTAGAAATACATAAAAAATCGTCAGTTCAAATATCAA
>JADHTG010000046.1 GCA_016776505.1 Bacteroidota bacterium | reverse complement strand
ATAAATCATGACAGTATCCCTAAATAACTATTATGGCAAACAGCTCCACAAGCATCAAGAGTCCCTTCAGTATATCCAAAAGCAAATAAACCGAATCGTATGGTTTAGGTTTTTATCTTTTCTCATTGGATTAGTGATTAGTTATTTTTTGATTAATAAGTTTGGATGGTCTTTAATTTGGGTGTCTCTGCCATTTATTGCTCTGTTTTTATTGCTTGTTAAAAAGCATGAAGAGTTAAAATGGTTGAAATCATATTATGCAAATCGGGTTGTTATTTGTGAAATGGAATTCAAATCACTGGAAGGAGATCAGTCCCTGTTTGATGATGGAAATGCATTCATCGATCCCGCTCATCCATATAGCTCCGATATGGATTTGTTTGGTCCGAATTCAATCTGCCAATACCTGAACAGGAGCATCAGTTCGGGTGGAAAAATAAAGCTCGCGAATGCCCTAAGTACAGTTGGCAATAAAGAAATTATTGAAAAAAAACAGCATGCGATCAAAGAATTGAGCGAACGGCCTGAATGGCGGCATGACTTCAGGGCAAATGGAATGATGATGGGAGATGATGAAGCCGATAAAGATGAATTAGTAAAATGGTTAAAGGGGTCTGACTTATTTTATAAAAAGAACTTTTTTGAATTAGCTGCCATCATCCTCCCCATTTTGGTTCTTCTCTCGCTTATTTTGAGTTTTTGGATTATTCCGGTTCGCATACCCATTCTATTCATATTGCTTCAATTGGGAATAGTTGGCATCTTCTTAAGAAAAATTAATCAGCAACATGTAAATATTTCGCGAAAACATGATTTAATCAGGCAGTTTGGAAAATTGTTAAGTAAGATCGAGTACTTGCAAGCGCGATCTGACCTGCTAATTGAATGGAGATCCAAACTGGTAAAAGAGGACTTTTCCTCAGAAAAAGAAATTAATAAATTGTCAAATTTGCTTCGCTTATTTGATAACCGATTGAATATGATTGCCGGATTTGTATTGAATGGTCTTTTTATGTGGGATATTCAATGCCTGATAAGAATGGAAAAATGGAAAAATAGAAACAAAGGAAATTTTATTACCTGGCTTCATGTATTGGAAGAGTATGATGCCTTATCCAGTTTAGCAAATTATGCATTTAATAATCCTGAATTTATTTATCCCGATCTTGCCCAGGAGAAGCATCAATATGTTTTTGAAGGGATTGCACATCCATTAATTCCTCCAGCTGAAAGGATTGCCAATGATTTTAGCATTAATGGAGAGGGTCAAATGACCATAGTAACAGGATCCAATATGGCAGGGAAAAGCACTTTTTTACGCTCTCTGGGTGTGAATCTCATACTGGCTATGGCTGGTGCTCCGGTCTGTGCAAAGAAATTTGTTTTTTACCCAGTTCAATTGTTTTCAAACATGCGGGTGGGAGATGACCTCTCAAACAGGGAATCCACATTTTATGCTGAGCTCAAACGATTGAAACAAATAATTGAAAAAACAAAAAGCACTGAATTATTCATTTTGCTGGATGAGATATTAAAAGGAACCAATTCAAACGATAAACTCACCGGATCAATAGCCCTGATCAGGCAACTGGTGTTAACAGATTCTGTGGGTGTAATAGCTACCCATGATCTGGCCCTGGGGAAACTGGAAGAAGAACTAGCGGACAAGGTTAGAAATTTTAATTTTGAAGTGGAAATCAAAAATGAAGAATTCCATTTCGACTACAAACTCAAAGAGGGAATTTGCAAGGTTCTTAATGCGACTGAATTAATGAGGAAGATGGGGTTGAAGGTTTGAGATTGTAGTAAAGTTCAAATTCTCCAGAAGGGATGCATTTGTCACAAGAATCAAATTTCAAGATTCAATTTTTTAATGGAACATGTTTAGAGAGGCAGAAAGGAGAAATAGGAGAAATGATACAGCTGCCTGAAAAAAACTGGAAACTGCTCAATTTAACTTATTATTGAAATTCAGAACCGGCTAATTATCCATTTGCTTTGAAGCTTTCTTACTTCCTTTGTACATGCTGAATTTTTGAAACTTGCATTCAAGTGCTGCATTATACAGAGTGATCTTGCGGGATGGACGTAAACCAATGTGTTTCAATGCAGTAAAATTAGAACTGATCAACCAGGCATCAAAACCACTGAAATGATTTTTTAAATGGCTGCCAATTTCTGCATAAAATGCATTCATATCTTTATTACCCATGCGTTCGCCATAAGGTGGATTCATCATCAGAATTCCCTTTTCATACGATGGAATGTATTTATCAAAAGGCTTTTGACTGAGTTGTATATAGGATTCAAAACCAAAGCTGGAAATGGCTTCCTTGCTGAGTTGAAAAGCCTGGCTGGCAATATCGCTCCCTACAATATCTGCCCGGGGTTCCACAATATTTGACATGCTTTCCTTCCTGATTTGATTTAATAATTCAGGTCTGTAGTCAGTCCAGTTCTGAAATGAATAACTTTTCCTTTTGATTCCCGGAGGTGTTTGAGTAGCAATCAGGCAGGATTCCATAAGCAAAGTCCCCGATCCGCACATAAGATCTATAAAGGCTACATCAGATTCCCACTCACTCAATAATATCATTCCGGCACCTAATACTTCATTTAGAGGGGCAAAATGTCCCTGGACGCGATAACCCCTGCGATGCAGGGATTCGCCTGAACTATCCAGGTAAAGAGAGAAATCGGCCTGGTTTACGTACACATTAAAGCGAATATCAGCATATTCTACATCGACAGATGGCCTTTTTTTGAATTTACTCCTGAACTGATCCGCAATGGCATCCTTTATTTTCAGGGCGACAAACTGGGAATGGGTAAAATGATCCGAATTGACAACTGAGTTAATGGCAAATGTTTGTTCCAGCTTCAAATGTTTTGACCAATCGAATGCATAGGCTTTTTGATAGAGTTGCTGTTCGTTGGTGGCAGTGAAACTATGAATTGGCACTAAAACCCGCAAAGCAGTACGAAGTTCAAAGTTAGCCCTGTACAGAAGTTTCTGATCACCTTCACACATAACTGCCCTGTTGAGCAATTGAACCTCCTTAGCTCCCAGGTCTGCCAGTTCTTTGGCCAGCACTTGCTCTAAACCGTGGAATGTTTTGATAAGTATTTTCAAAAGATACTATTTATGGATGCAAAGGTAGGGGAGAAATTAGATGTGTGATGCGGCAATTTCCCTGGGATACTGTGATAGGAAAATTATTGTTTTTTTTTGTGTTCTGCAAATCGGGCATTGAAGCTGATGAGATTTGTTTCCAGCCACATTAATCAACTATATTCTGCTTCAGAATTCAGTATGAATCAAATAGATTCTGACGATTTCTTATTTTGCCAGCTGTTCAGGCACAAAAAAAGGGGTGATTAACCCCTTTTAGAATATAAGCGTAGAAAATAAATTATGATTCTATCAATGGAGTATTCAGTTCAGCCAAAGATTTCTCAATTTCAGCAGAGGTCAGTTCATGGTTTACAATTTTTCCTGCGAAGTAATCTTCATAAGCCTTCATATCAAAATTGCCATGTCCGCATAAATTAAACAGGATGGTTTTTGAAACTCCTTCTTCTTTGCATTTATTCGCTTCCCTGATAACTGTAGCTACACCATGATTTGCTTCAGGAGCAGGAATAATACCTTCGGCCCTGGCAAAAGTTACTCCTGCCTCAAAAACTTCAATATTATTATGGGCTATGGCTTCTATTAGTTTATCTTTCAACAACTGACTTACAATGACACCAGCTCCATGATATCTCAGGCCACCGGCATGTATGGGTTCCGGTACAAAATTATGACCTAAAGTATACATGGGTAAAAGGGGTGTCATGCCCACAGTATCACCAAAGTCATACCTGAAAACACCTCTTGTTAACTTAGGACAGGAAGTAGGTTCGCTTGAGATACAGCGAATCTTTCTACCTTCATCAAAATTCATCCGCAGAAAAGGGAATGCCAAACCGGCAAAGTTAGATCCTCCGCCAAATGGAGCAATTACAATATCAGGTAAATCTCCGGCTTTTTCCAGTTGCTTTATAGCTTCCTGTCCAATAATGGTCTGGTGCAATTTAACGTGATTTAAAACACTTCCCAGGGCATATTTTGTGTCGTCATTGGTGGCAGCCCTTTCCACTGCTTCAGAAATTGCAATACCCAGGGAACCTGTTGTATTGGGATCCATCGCAAGGATCTTTCTTCCGGCTTCGGTTTCATTGGATGGGGAAGGAAACACTTTTGCCCCCCAGGTGTTCATCATCATTTTTCTATATGGTTTTTGATCGTAAGATATCCTGACCATATACACTTCGCATTCCATGTCAAAATGGTTGCATGCAAAACTCAATGCGCTTCCCCATTGCCCGGCTCCTGTTTCTGTAGTGATCCTTTTAACACCTTCCTGTTTGTTATAAAATGCTTGCGCTACTGCAGTATTGGGTTTATGAGAACCTGAGGGACTAACACCTTCGTACTTATAATAAATTTTTGCAGGAGTATCCAATGCTTTTTCCAAGCCATAAGCACGGTATAAGGGAGTAGGCCTCCATATGGAATAAATATTCCTGACTTCATCAGGAATTTCTATCCATTTTTCAGGAGACACCTCTTGCATGATCAAAGCCATTGGAAATAAGGGTGCCAGGGCGTCCGGACCAATTGGTTCCAGTGTTCCCGGATGAAGTGGAGGCAATGGCTTATTTGGCATGTCGGCAATGATATTATACCATTTGTCTGGAATTTCGTTTTCATTAAGTGTAATTTTTCGATCTCTCATATTTTTCATTTTTAAATAGTTTGCAATAGTTAAATGAAACCTGTATTTCCACGAAAAATATTGTATGTGAAATCAAAGATATAAAATAAATCATAAAATTCGAATATTCGAATAAATGAATCTGTACGATTATTTTTTTATATATGGGCTTGTTACATGACATTCATTTTCTGAAAATCATCTGAGAATTGTATTAAGAGGCAAGAAGAGTGGAAATAATTCGAATGGCAGGAAAAAAAAAGCCTGTAGTGATACAGACTTTTATTAAGATATTAAGGTCTAATAAATATTAAATAATTTTAACGTTTACTGCGTTTAATCCTTTTTTACCTTCTTGAAGTTCAAATTCGACTGCGTCTCCTTCTGTAATTCGGTCGACTAAACCAGAACTATGTACGAAATACTCCTTTTTTGATTCTTCTTCCATAATAAATCCAAAACCTTTGGACTCATTGAAAAATTTAACTGTTCCTTTATTCATTATTAACTTTTTAATTAAGCGTCAAAGATAGTGTTATTCCTGCTCTTATAACATTTTACTGCCTTTTAATTTCAAATCCATTGAAATATCGTCTTTTTAAAATAAACGTTTGTGTTCATTACAGCCTTTCAGCTTAGTTTTTGCTGTAGAAATTTGTGCTTAAATCGAATTCCCAAAAAGATAGATTTTTATCACAGAATAGGTATTTCATCCATTCTTTCTCATAATCTAATCAATGATATCCAAATTTTTAATTAATTCTTCCACCTCATCGCTGTGATTATAAAGCGGGAAATTCAGCTCATCAGTGAAACTTGTGAGAACATATGAGGTATCATATACAAAGTCATTATTTTGAGTAATATATCTTTCAAAATAAAAAGGTTTCCCCAGGCTCATGTAATAGCGATACTCTGATTCATCAGGCACAAAGCCTTTTTCAACATATGAAATACTAATAAATATTAATTTTTTGTGATCATAATAGTAAAGCGCATCTATCAGTGGTGTATCACTCAGGGGCAATGCAAAATATGCTATCTCTCCCTGTGAATTTTTAGCAATCCAAATCTCAAAAATTTCTTCATTCTTGTTTTGATAATGATATTTTTCAGTTGTTAAATTCTCTGAGAAGTCAATCTCATTCACCTTCTCCTGAATATATTCAATAGTTTTATAATCGGGTATGGAGATAGAATCACTAATAGAGTCATTTGAAATCTGATCTTTCATATAATCGGTTTCCTCCTGATTTTTAACTCTTGATTTGTCACATCCTAATAGCATGACTGACATGATTAAAATAAGAACCCTGTTTTTCATATTATTAATTAAGCGATTTTGAATAGATCAAATATAGTGTTTATAGGATGGATGATAAATTAAAAAGCCCTGCATTCAGCTCCCCACTTAAATCCTTTATGAAAATTATCCTGTCGCTGGACAGGTATTTAATCAATAGTGCGGAATATTGGATTGCTTTAATATATTTGCACATCAATTTATAAAGCTAAATTATGATGAAATACATATTTAATACCATTCCCTTATTATCCATAGTCCTATTAATCTCATGCAACTCAGGTAAACCTGAACGAATTGAAAATGGACAGGATAATGCCTCGGCACATGTTGTGAAAGTAAAAGAAGTAATACAGGCTACAAGTTATACATATCTATTTGTTGCAGACGGGAAAGATGAATTCTGGCTTGCAGGACCAAAAACTGAAGTGGATGCAGGTTCGACCATCATTTTTGAACGCTTCATGGTCATGAATAATTTTAAAAGCAAGGATCTTGACAGAACCTTTGATCGATTATTATTCGTTGAAAAAATTGTAGATCCGGAAAAGCAAAAATCGGATGCTGCTGAAGTGACTGAAGCGCATGGATCCATTACGAATATAGAGGTAGATCATGAAATTCGTGTGGAAGTTTTGGAGGGAGGGATTTCCCTTGCAGAACTATTCAAAAATGCGGATAAATACAATGGCAAAATAGTAACTGTCAGCGGTGAGGTAGTTAAAGTCAATCCGGAAATAATGAATAAAAATTGGGTGCATATTCAGGATGGCAGCGGAGATGATGAAAATTATGACCTGACAATCACTACTTTGGAAAATGTAAGTGTGGGTGATATCCTAAACTTTACAGGAAAAATTACACTCAACAAAGACTTTGGTATGGGATATTCCTTTGATGTATTGATGGAAGATGCTTCACTTGTTGCAAACTAAAAAAAAGTCAACTCAGCATCACTTCATTTTTTGAATTTTTCCATCCTTAATGGAATAGCTCACCCAATTGAATTCCTCTGTGTAAAACCCGGTTTCGTTATTGTATTGATATACTTTGGCCTTGATTTGCTGTAGGTTTTCATCAAATTCAATATCAAAATCCTGGATTCTGTTTTGCTCGAAATACAAAGGTGAATAATCTTCGTAGCAATCAAAACATTCTGTCAATGAAAATCCGTCTATTTTAAATAATTGTAGACTCATGTGCTGTTTGCCATCTCCGTAAGTACCATAACCGGTGAAAAGGTATAATTTTAAATGCTTTGGCTTAATTCGGTGAATTGCTGTAAATCCGACCATAGGTGATCTAAGGTCTGGTGTTAATTTGTGTGAAACAAAAACATTATTACCGTTATAAAAACTGACAATATTTGTGTAGGTATGTGAAGAGCCTCCTTCCAGATTATCATATGCATAGCATTTCACTGTATGATCGTTTGAAAAGCTGATGTATATACATCGTTCCAAACTGTCAAAAGAGTTGTGGAAAGACTCAGAAAGCTGTGCGACATCAAGCAGGAGGGAATCAAAAACTCCAAAAACATGACTTCTCTGATCAGAAAAAACATGATGCTGACGATTAGAACAAAGTCGGCCTAATTGAATGTCCATTTCATGTAAATAGCCATTACTTTTTTGACAGAAAGTTAGCGATGAAATAAATGTACAGAAGACAATTAGTAATGTTTTTGTCATTTTTACAGACCCATTCAACAGTATTTTGTAATCACATGTATAAAAAAAAGGTGGGATAAGTTTCGAAGTTTATCCTACCCTTTTTACTGTATTTTAATATATTCTTATTTTCTAAATACTTGATATCCGAGCCATTCTCTCCTGTCCTTATTAAATATGAACAAGTATCCATTGGTAAATGAAACATTGAACATCTCAGGTAAGCTAAATGAAGCATTAATTGAAACAGAACCCTGGTGCTCTCCTTTTTTATTAAATAACAATAATGATTGGTTCCCTTCATCAAGAATACCAAATTCCATATTTTTCACCCCTGTAAAAAGGATGGTGGTGGTATTGATATTTTTTGAATTGTACGGAATATCAAGAGATATGCTTCCTTTGTATTCATAATTCTTGCGTTTGTATACCTTAATTTCTTTTCCAAACAGGTAATAAAT
Organism: Bacteroidota bacterium; assembly: GCA_016776505.1. Classification (GTDB taxonomy): domain Bacteria; phylum Bacteroidota; class Bacteroidia; order CAILMK01; family JAAYUY01; genus JABINZ01. The sequence continues at coordinate 18,321 of JADHTG010000046.1, read as the reverse complement.
TTCTTTTTTCTTCGGACTGTATGCACCCACGCTGTTTGAATTAGGCATTTCATTATTCTCTATGATGGGGTAAGCATAATCATCCGGGAATCCACTCGAATTTAATGTTTTATAATACAATCCCGCCCCATCATAAGCGTTGCCTTCTATTCTTTTGCTTTTCGAATTATACCATAATCCTCTTACATCGAAGCCTGTTTTTACACGGTCAATGTGCTTGCCATACTTATCAAATGTTTCAAGCGGAAAAACGGAGTTCCCGGCAAATGCAGCATAATAGATGTCATGCTTAGGATTGTAAGTGACAGCAGTGCCATTGTTGCCATTGTCCCCTTTCATTATAAACGTGACAACAACTTCAGCTCCCTGCATCAAACTCTGAGCTAGGATAGACTGGGAAAGTGTAACACTAATAAGCAATAATAAGATAACTAACTTTTTCATAATTATTTTTTTTGATTAGACTTTGTTTTATACCATTACAATTCAAAAAGTAAATATAATATTAATAAAATTAAGCAATTTGCATATCCTTGTTGGTATTTACAAATAATACATTGCCTAGTTTATCATATCCCAGGAAGAGTGAATTACCTGTTCTTTTAACTTGTTCTTCCCTGAAACCAATAATGGTGAGGTTTGCATCCTGGGAATTATTGCATATAATTTGCTGAATTTTCTCTTCTTCCTTCAAAGCAATCAAATTGATATTATTTGGAGAAATAGGTAAACGCCCGGATTTAATGGAGTGTAAAAGATTTTTACGTTGATCCTGCATTTCATTTTCCGGGTATACAGCAAAGATCTTGATCATTCCTTTTCTCCAATCAGGATGGCCCAGGATGATATAACCCAATAAAATCATCAAATTTGCATTACGAATGTCTCTCGTTGTTATCCAAATGTGGAGCTCTGATTTATATCCATAAGATTTGGAAGAACTTCCCAAAATGCACACATCAAAGTCCACGGATTTCAGCAACTGGAAATTATCCACCACATTGTCCAGGTTTACCGGGTTGTCCTTTGCATATTCAAACATGATCATGTTGTTTTCTTTACCTGAAACACTGGGCAATTGAATGACCTGTGCAATTGCTGAAGTATAGGAAGGAGATATCAGGGTGTCAATAAATATGTTTGATTTGCTCACGTCAGCAATCTTCAATAACTTTTCCTGGACCAGATTGGACTCTTCAAAAAAAGTTTTTGAGAGATACCCCTGCATAAAATGAATATAGGTTCCGAAGCCATATTTATGTGATAACCAACGCAATAATTCAAAAGCTTCCATCCGGGTAAAGGAATCGGATGAAATACAGATAACCGAAGGACGCCAGCTGCTTTTTTCTTCATTCCTGCTTGATTTTTGCAGAAAAACGCGGAGATTCCTGCTCAACTGGAAAATAACTCCCTTAAATATATTGGACAGTCCTTTGCGGTCTTTATGGGTATTGGACACAGCCAGAAAGATCAAAACCATGATGATTAAAGAGACGACTGCGTACTGAAGGTTCATTCTGAACATGAGTATAAAGCTGAGGATCGCACCAATTAAGGATAACCACCATTTAGACCTGAATGATGGTCTGTAAGCAGGATCAGCTGCAAAATGTTCAAAGAAAGATATCATGCAAATGACTCCATAAATAATGATAAAGAACATGGAGATCACTTCAGCAATAAAATTGACACTTCCTATCAATACAAAGAAAAAGGCAATTGCTATGCTGATCAGTCCGGCATTTTGAGGCTCGTTGTCTTTTTCTTTACCGATCGACAGCCATTTATTTAATGATTTTATGCCAAAAATATCATCGCCTCCCAGGGCTTGTAAAGTGCGTGGAGCAACCATAATGGATCCTAAAGCGGAGGAAATAGCTCCTGCTGCCAGTCCTATGGGAATGATGGGGCCCCAGACGGCAATTCTGCTCATAATTAATTGATCATCAACCAATTGTTGAGGACTTGCACAGTTTACCAGTTTATAGGCAACAAATACATAAATAATTCCCCCGACAATAGTGGCTGAGATAGTACCCAGAGGGATGGATTTTTTCGGATCCTTAAGATCTCCTGAGAGTCCCAAACCTGCTATTATCCCTGTGAATGCTGGGAAAATAACAGCGAAAACTGCATACTGACTTAAGCCATTGCTTATTTTACTTGTAAAATCCGGGACATAATTAGCATGTATGGGTTTGCCAATAATAAAAAGGAAAATAGCAAGGAATAATAAGGCAACAATAAAATAAAGTGCTTTGATTCCCACGTTCGCACCCCTGAGAAACATGAGAAGTCCAATCGCAATTACCGCTGGAATGCTGATGATACGGGGATCGTGCAGGTTCCATCCAAAACGAGTATTGACAAAATCAAATATGGGAGAAAATGATTCAGCAAATGCAACTACATAAAATGAGATGCTGATTGCCTGGGCCAAAAAAAGTGCAATGCCTATGGCCCCGCCAATATTAATACCGAAAGAACGGGATATAATATAATAGGCACCGCCCCCTTCCACCTTTTGATTGGTTGCAATTTCGGCAATAGCCATAGCAGTGGGAATAGTGATTAGATGCCCTAATATAATAATGCCTATTAATCCCCAGAAACCGACGTGACCGGCAGCCCAGCCAAAACGAAGAAAGAGTATGGCACCTAAAATAGTGGAGATGGTGGTTAAAAAAACAGGAACAGTCCCAAACCCTATATTTTTCTTTTTTGATAATACATCCACCTTGCAGTATTCAAAAATTAGCTCTAGATTAGTTCAACTAGTTTGTTGACTACATTTTCAGCCCCGGTTCCGATTTGAGCAATGCTTGCATCCAACATATAACAAGGAGTAGTAACTACTTTGTATTTTTTATCAACCACAATTTCTCCATGATCTGTCTGTTGATGAGAAGCACCCATTGCGGTCACAGCTTCAGCTGTACCCTTATCTGATCCTATAGTCAACTCGATCTGCTTGCCAACCAGTTTGGCGAGAATAACCGGTGAAATACATAAGGCACCAATCGGTTTATTTCTTTCAATCATCCCATTAATTGAATTAGCTACCTCTTCATGAATGTCACAGTCAGCGCCATCAAAAGCAAATGTAGACAGATTTTTTGCGGCACCAAAGCCTCCGGGAAGGAGCAAGGCATCAAAATCGTCTGCATTGAATTTGCTCAAAGGACTAATTTTTCCACGTGCAATCCTTGCAGATTCGACTAAAACATTCCTTTTTTCTTTCATTTCTTCACCCGTGAGGTGATTTACAACGTGGTGTTGTGGAATGTCAGGAGCGAATATGCTGTATTCTGCTCCCGCTTTTTGAATGGCATAAAGTGAAAGAACAGCCTCATGAATTTCTGATCCATCATAAACACCATTTCCAGATAAAACAACAGCGATCTTTTTCATTTGAGTCTTTTTAATCTTTGACCAATTTAATAATTTTAATTTCTTTGTCTGTATTTATGCTAAGAATATATAAGCCTTTTTCGAGCTTAGATATGTCAATTTCCTGTTTGCCGGATCCAATCGATCTCATTACTAATAACTTCCCATCGACAGCATGAATACTGAGTAAAATCTCAGATGCAGTGTGATCAACATGTTCAATGATTAAGTGGTTTTTTGCAGGATTTGGATAAATAATAATATCTGTCAAAAATTGTTCACTTAAGCCGACTTTTACAAAATTGAAATCAGCTGATCTTGAAGAGCAACCATGCGCATTATTCACGATGACATAATAAATTCCATCCGCAGCTGGATCATAAGTTTGATCAACTGCCCCCATGATCAGGCCTGCCATATCATACCATTGGTTATTACTTGCGGCACTCGAAATCAAGGTATTTCCTGTTTTAGTAATGGTTGGAACAGGTGGATTTGGATATACATCAAGATCTCTGGTAGTAATTCCAGAATAACAAGATGCTTCATTGACTTGTAATGTAAGTTGTTTTGCTCCTTCAGTGGCCCAGCTAAGCAGGTAGGGTCCCTGTCCACTACCTGAATGTACAGTTGCAGATCCGAAATTCCAGCTATAGTCTGCGCCAGCACTTGCGTTTCCTACATAATCCACTGAAGCCTGTTCATCAATGCATAATTTAGTCGCAATAGTAAAATATGAAGTAGGTTTTTGGTTTACTGTGACTGTTAAAGTATAGAAATTCGATACACAATCGTTTTCTGTGATGGATAGGTTTGGCACTTTAATTCCAAAGCTGGTCCACTGGACTACATAAGGTCCTGCACCGGTCCCGGATATAACAGTTGCCCCATCAAAATCCCAATCATAAACTGCTGTTGCTCCTGCAGTACCAAAAAAGGTAACAGTTACTTGTTGATCCTGGCAAACACTTGTTGGACAAGCAAATGCAGCAATCGGTGCTTCTGTCAGCAATACTTGTTCAATTTTGATGTTGGACTCGCATCCGTTTTCACTCACTTTCAAACTGACTGTTTTAGTTCCTGCTGTTTGCCAGTGCAGGATATAGGGCCCCTGGCCAGATCCCGAAAGGACAGTCGCTCCGTCAAAATTCCATGCATATGTAGCTCCTGTTGTTGCATTTCCGGTATATTGAATGGTGTCATTTATAAATGTACAGGATGTGTTTTTTATCTTAAAGGAAGAAGTAGGAACAGGATTTATTTGAAGATTCACCTTCGATTGCACAGAGCTGCATCCATTTTCAGTGATATCCAGTGTAATTGTTTTTGATCCGCTTGTAAGCCATTCCACAACAAAAGGTCCGGAACCCGATCCTGAAATAATGTTTCCCCCATCGAAATCCCAATTATAAACAGCAGATGCGCCTGCTGATCCGGTAAATGTGATGGTGTCTAAATCACCTAAACACATGAATGTTTTTGAATTGAAAGTAGATATGGGAATGGACTGAATATTCACACTTGAGGTGGATTGTGTGGATGTGCAGTAATGATCAGTAACAGTTAATTTTAAAATCTTACTTCCATGATTTTTCCAATAAACAATATAGGGTCCTGCAGCTGAACCAGAAACAATAATGGCTCCGTCAAAATCCCAGTTATAGGTAGCCGACGCGGATGCCTGACCTGTAAAACTGATGGTATCATGTTCAAAAGCGCAAACAATGCTTTTATTTTTGAAATTAGCAGTTGGGATTGGATAGGCATTTATGTTCTTGCTGACTGTAGTTGAAGTACAACCATTTTCTTTCACCTCTAATGTCACCTTTTTCATTCCGCTTGCTGACCATCTGACCGTATAAGGTCCCTGTCCGCTACCAGACATAATATTTCCCCCGTCAAAATCCCAGTTATAGCTGGCAGAACTACCTGCATTGCCAGTATAAGTAATGCTTTCATCAAGTCCCAGGCAGGCAGTGGTATCCATGCTAAAGTTTGCTGTTGGAACAGCTTTTCTTGTGATTGAAATGGGAGCGGATGTGCCGGAACATTGATTGGCATTTTTTACGGTTAAGGTAATCGTTGATGTTTTCTTGACCACTATGCTTTGTGTAGTGTCATTGGTGGACCATTTATAGGATGCATAACCTCCCGGACCTGTAAGAACAACACTATCTCCTGCACAAAATGTGGTGCTGCCACTCATGGTAACAGAGGGTGTAATTGTAGGGCAAAGTGTTACTTTACGAATCACATGATTGTCGCTGTCAATGATCAGCATACTGGTATCTGAAGCCTGGAAAATCATGCTTTTCACATTGTAAAACCGTGCTGCTGTATCGAAGCCGTTTTTATATCCTGACTGGTTTAAAGTAGAGCTTCCCGCGTAGGTAGTTAAGGTATTGTTTGCTATCCTGCCAACTCTGTGCTGGTCAGTAAAATAAAGACTGCCATCATATTCCAGGATATCGGTTGGAGTCCAGAATGCACTTTTGACGGTTGACACCCAGCCTGAATTAATGGATATTTTCCGGATACTGGAACCCCAGCTGTCGGTTACATATAATATGCTGTCTTTCAGATAAAGTCCTGAAGGTCCATTGAATTTTGCCTTTGTTGTTGCATTTCCATTGGTGCTTCCTGACGAGTTTGGCTGCCCGGCGAATAAGGATGCAGTTCCATTTGAAGATATTTTTCTAATCACATGATTTTTAAAATCAGAAACATATAAATTCCCGGAATTATCCACGCAAATATCTGTAGGGCCATTGAATTCAGCCACTGATGCTGATCCGTTCACATAGCCTCCACTTGTTCCTTGTTTTCCACAAAATGTGGTCACGGTCTGTACGTTTCCCAATGAGGCAAAAGGAGATAACCTCCTGATGACATTGTTGCTGTAATCAGCGATGTATATTTCATCATTAGGTCCAATGCCCATGCCTTTTGGATCATAGAAACGGGCATTGACTCCACTGGAATTGACGTAACCCGAATTAGTATAGGATCCAGCCCTGACATACACCATATTATTGGTAGTGACCATATAGATCAACTGCCCGCCGGTTTCGGAAATCCATAAATTCCCCTGTCCGTCACGTATAATGCCATAAGGCTGGTTAAACTTTGCATTTGAAAGGGCAACTCCTGTGCTATTATATCCTGATGTATTTGGTATTCCGGCATATAAACTGACATTTTGTGTTTGCCCGACAGAAATATAGCCAAGCAGGATTATAAGGCAAATTGAGATTCTTTTCATTGTTTTATAATTTGTTATTTGACCAAGTTCAATGATCCCAGTTCATTTGATCATTATTTAGCAGTAAATTTACAAATATCCACTCTTATTATTTTGATGTATTATTGTATTTTAAATAGTATGGGGATTTGATCAATTTATTTTCTTTATGGTTTTGCAATGCATATTCAAATCCCCTTGCAAGGCTGTAGGTTCCCACTTCTCCATACTTATTCAGTGCGATAAATCCTACCTGGAAGTCCTGGTGGTCTTTTTGTTTATTAACTATTCTTTCAACGGCCATGCGACATGCTTTTTCAGGAGATTTTCCCTGTCGCATAAATTCAACAATAAGATGTGTTCCGGCAATTTTAATGACTGATTCCCCCCTTCCAGTGGCCACAGCACCACCTACATCTCCATCTACAAACAAGCCAGCGCCAATAATGGGAGAGTCTCCCACCCGTCCGTGATATTTCCAGGCCAAACCACTTGTAGTGCAAGCACCACATAGGTTGCCATCATGATCAAGGGCCAACATCCCAATCGTATCGTGATTTTCTTCATCAGGAGTGGGTTCCGGGTGGAAGTTTTGAGATCTCATCCATTCTTCCCATCGCAGCTTTGACTCATAAGTCAGCAAATCTTCTTTTTTAAATCCATTGGATAGTGCGAATTCCTGAGCCCCGATTCCGGAAAGCATAATATGAGGTGTTTTTTCCATGACCAAACGGGCTACAGATATGGGATGTTTTATGTTTTCCATGAATGAAACCGAGCCGCAATTTCCTGTTTCATCCATTATGCAGGCATCGAGGGTGACATAACCATCCCTGTCCGGTAAACCTCCATAGCCAACGCTTGTGACATCAGGATCCCCTTCTGAAACTCTAACACCACGCTCTACCGCATCCAGTGCATATCCATCCTGGCTGAGTATTTCCCAGGCTGCTTCATTTGCTGCCAGACCATGCTTCCATGTAGATACTACGACAGGTTTATTTCGTATTCTTTTTCTTCGAATTCCTGGTTCAGAAAGAGAGTTTCCATAGCTTTTATTAAAAATAGCTGGAACTGCTGCTAATGAAGCTACCACAATGGATCCCTTGATAAAGTTTCTTCTGCTTGTCATTTGCTGTTTTTTTGCTTATTCACAAATTTAAAGCATTAAAAGCAATGAGCTTCATTTCCCTTTTATTAGTTATGCTATGTGCATAATTATGATTCTTTAAAATCAAAAACTAAACTAAATTAGCTGGCGATACCATAAAATAAAACTGGAATGCCGGGAAGTCGATTAATAGTTTTTTCCCTTTTCATTTTTCTGTCAAAAATTCTATTATCGCAGGATATAGCTGGAGGTGAAATTCTTGGAAATATAAATTCTGCCAACAGATTAGATATACAACTTAATCTGTATAGCGGTTGCTACAGCCAGCACCCTGGTAATGCCAAATTGTATGTAAGATGTAAAGGAAGTGGGATGATCCTTGATTCACTCCTTTTATCCATGAATGCTCCCACTGATATTTCCGGTCTTTGTCCTTCACAATGTACTCATTGCAGTAATTTGAACTGTTCTTTTCCATTGGGTTTTAGAAAGTACAGCTATCAGGCTAATATCCCGGTTGATTCTTTTTCGGGCTGCCAGGAGTTGATCGTATTTTACAAACAAAAAAAGCGATTTAGTTCGATAAATACAGGTCCTGCTTCATCAGATTTTTACCTTGAAAGCAGGTTTAGTCTTCAGGCAAATAATTCAAATATCAAACCAGAGTTTAAGCATACACCCAAGTTCATCGTATGCCGAAACCAGGACTTTTATGAAAATATTTCGCTGGTCGATATGAATTTAGATTCAGTGGTTTATGATTTCACTTCCCCCCAAATCAATGCTACACAATCTGTTCAGTATAGCGGAGCTTATAGTTTTGACAAGCCTCTGACGTTTTGGGGATTTCCCAATGCATCCCTGTCTTATCCCAGGGGATTTCATTTGGATCCCGGAACCGGGGATTTATTTTTCCGGCCATTGCAAAGCGAGCAAACACCACTTGGGGTGAAGGCCACCATATTCAAGAATGGCCAGTTTATAGCTGAAATAACGAGGGAATGGTTGCTGGATGTAAATAATTGCTATGCTAATTTTAGTCCCAATATAAGCGGTCCTTATTACAAAGAGATCTGCAGTGATAATTCAGAAACATTAACCATTAGCGCCACGGATTTTGATGTATCTGATAGCTTGTTGTTCATTAATCAATCAAACATGGGCTACCAGGTAATTAGCCAGGATTATTCCAATCCGAATAATCCAAAGCAAAACATTGAATTCATAGTGAACTATGAGGATGTAAATAATACACCTAAAATATTTACCTTTTCAGTGAAGGATCAAAAATGTCCTGTTCCGGGTTCACAGACCAGGGCTTTCGAAATTGCAATAAAAAAGGGGGTAAGAGCTTTCGTGCAAGTGGCGGATTCATCTTGCGGAAAATATCATTTTAGTTTGTACAATATTGTAGGAGACTTAGCCACAGTTAAATGGACCGGAGATGGAGGCATAGCCTCATCAGATACTGCATTTATGCATCAATTTTATGGAGAAGATACTTTTTATTATTCAGTTGAACTTAGGGCCACCAACGGATGCAAGTATTATTTTGCCGATAAAATAATCACCAGCATAACAGCTCCATATGTCTATGCCGGAATAGATGATACAATCTGCTATAAAGGAGACAGCATGGAACTTGTAGGTAGTCCATTCCCAGATCAGGGTGTTTGGAGTGGTGAGGGGATTTTTGAAGATAATGGCCGGTGGTTTTTTGATCCTAACAGTCCTAACCTGCAAAAAAACAAATTCTACGACTTCATATATTCCTACAAGGCTCCGGATGGATGTTCTAATTCGGATACGCTTCAACTCTATTTATTGGAGACCCCACAGCCACATGCAGGAAGCATTGAACCACTTTGTGAAAATGATATTCCAATTCTTTTGAAAGGAAATCCGGCTAATGGGTCATGGCATGGCGAAGGAGTCAATAACAATACATTTGATCCATCTGTTGGAAGTGGTTTGCATTCATTAGTGTACGAGGTCACAACAAATGGGAGATGTCCTGCTTACGATACCCTGATCATGAAAGTGGATCCTGTTCCAAAAGTGAATTTTTCGGCCTCACCCATTAATGGAAACATCCCTTTGGCTGTTTCATTTACTGATAGTTCTGTAATTGAGAGTGGAGATATTAGATCCTATCACTGGAATTTCGGAGATGGAGATACATCCTTTCAATTTGGTTCAGTCGATCATTCCTATACTTCTCCAGGTCTTTTTTCTGTCATTCTCATATGTGAAAGTGACAAAGGATGCGGAGATTTTAAATTGAAGCCAAACCTGGTTAACCCTTGGCCGGTTTCCATACATGATAATATTAAAAACAGCTTGAGAGTATTTCCAAATCCTACATCTGATAACCTGATCATTTATTCGGAGGAGAGTGTTATGGATAAAATTCAGTTATTGGATGTCATGGGGAAAATTCATTATTCAAGAGATGATTTATTTGTGAATAAATATGAAATAGAGAACAAAGGCTTAAAAGGAACTTATTTTCTGAAAGTAGAATTTTCTACGGCATTGTCCATGATAATAGCTGTTGTATTTTATTAGTATTCAATTATATAGCTTGTTTGATTTGTATTCAAAATAGATTCCTGGATATTGAATATATAGTCCCCAATTTTTTCCATGGCTGAAATAACGTCTTTGTAAACTAAGCCGGATTCAAAACTTATTTCATTCCCGTTGATCCTTTCCATAAGAGTTTGGATGAGATCAGCCCGCAATTGATTTATTTTAAGCTCAAGTTGTTGCGCTTTGGGGAAAGTGTCTTTATTATGTTTATCGTTAATACTCAGAAAAGCCAGATCATAAGCATTATCAACTAGTGTAAACAATTCGTAAAGCATAGCCCTTTCCTCTTTTTTGAAATGATTTTTACTCCCAAATCCTTTCTCAAAGCGGATAGCAATTTTATAGCAACTGTCACCAATACTTTCATTCCATACAGGAAGAAACCAAGTGATCCTATTAGTATTAATACTTTAAGGACAATCTCCCAGGCTGTCATGATAATTCACCATTGAATTTGAATTGGTAATTTTTACTACGGGATAAAACTATTGAATTAATTCAAACTAAAATAATTTTAGGAAGATATAAATAAAGAAATTCCCTGAATTGCCAGGCAATGTCTTTTGTGATTCTAGGGAAGTCTATTTTATCTCACTCATAAAATCGCGTTGGGATTTTAATAAGTTAATTGTAAAGAGCAAAAGGTTTTTAGTTTCTGCCATTAATTCCATATACAGCATAGTATTTCTTGTACCGGTATCTTTATTTTTAATTCTTTTGACTTGTAACTTTTTGAATTTCGCTATTTGGTCTAAAATCAACTGTTGCTTATAAATTATTTCATCCATGTGATCATATTTGTGTTCTTTAAGAACGAAGAGTATAAAATCAAGTAGTTCTTTCAATGCATCAGAAAGAGAGCGAAGCTCATTCACCTGCTCAGGAACCAATTCCTTGTGGTTGTTATCGACATGGTTAAAAGCTGGTTTAACAATAAAACTCAGGCAATGGGCAATTTCCCTAAGATAATCAAGCACCTGTACATAATAGTGTCCTGTTTCCACATCATCTTCCCTCATTTTCAGGATGGTATCACTGGAATTATCCTTTAGTAATTTGGTTTCCTCGTTTAATTCTTTGATGTTTTTAAGTGCCGTTTTTAATTTTCTCCTGTCTTCTTCAATCAGCCCAAATACAATGTTTTCATAATTGACAGAAACCACCTTAAGGGTATCAATGAGTGTTGTTGTACAGCGATTTTGAATACTGATATCATCATATTTTTCTATTTCGTCATTTGCACGACTCGCTTCTTCTTTATGTATTTTCCTTCGGTGAGCCATATGTGTTCTGTAAATTAACACGGATGCTGTCAGGATGAGGAAAATAATTCCCGGCGTTTTTGTCCATTGGATTAGAATGGCTAATCCAAATGCAACTGAAAAAGCAGAAATGGCTGTTACAAACCATCCACCGATGATGGAAATAACGCCTGTAATTCTATAGACTGCACTTTCCCTTCCCCACGCACGATCAGAAAGGGAAGCTCCCATGGCTACCATAAATGTGACATAAGTAGTAGAAAGTGGTAATTTCAAGGAGGTCGCATAGGATATAAGTGCGCTGGAAACCACCAAAATGACAGAAGCACGTACCAGGTCGAAAGCAGCCACTTTTCCTTTCTCTCCTTTTTGCTGAAGGGGATCAAAGCGTTTATTTATTGAATTTTTAAATTTTGCTGGTAAGATGGTACCTAAAGACTCTGAGAAAGTGCGACTTGTCCGAACGATAGACCTGGCCAGGAAAGAAGAACCGAAACGCTCTTCACCCTCATCCTGTCGGCCTAAATCAACCGATGTTTTGATCACTCTTTTTGCTTTGCGTGATGTATAAAGTGTAACCACCATGATCAGTCCGGCAGCAAACAGGAAAATCGGGTTGGTATCAATTTTTTCTGCCAGTCCACTCATCAAAAAGGAATTTACATCTCCTGAACCACTGGCCATCCAGAGTTTGAATGACTCAAAACCTGCCATGGGAACACCGATAAAGTTTACAAGGTCGTTGCCTGCAAATGCCATCGCCAGGGCAAAAGTGCCAATCAATACAATGAATTTCAATATGTTAAAACGGGTAAACCATCCGAGTATTTGAAATACAATGGTAAAACCAACAAAACTCACTGCCTGTATCATCAGGGCATTGTGCTTGATAAAATCCTGGGTTGCATCTGACATAAAAGTAGCTCCCTTCGCTCCTTTGATAAGGATGAAATAGGTGATGATGGCCACCGCAAATCCACCATAAACGGATCCGAACTGTTTCATTGTTCTGCTGTATTCAAATGTAAACATGATGCGCACAAGGTATTGGATAATAGCTCCAACCGTAAAAGCCACAATGACTGACAGGAGAATTCCAAAAATGATTTTCAGCGCACTGGCTGAATTGATATAAGTATTTAATTCCTGGGGAATGTCAGCATTTTGAGATATTTTTATAAGGGAAACAGCCACAGCCGCACCCAGCAATTCAAACACAATGGAAACAGTAGTCGATGTAGGAAATCCAATGGTGTTAAAAAAGTCGAGCAGTATCACATCAGTTATCATAACGGCCAGGAATATGATGATAATTTCATTGAAATAAAACTGTTCAGGGTGAAAAATTCCCTTTCGTGCAACTTCCATCATGCCACTAGAAAATGCAGCTCCTATAAAAACCCCCAGGGCTGCCACCAGCATGATGACTTTAAAAGTTCCTGCCTTTGCACCTACTGCCGAATTTAAGAAGTTGACAGCATCATTACTTACTCCTACAATAAGATCCGAAATCGCGAGTGCAAATAATACTATTATTAGTATTAAGTAGATGTTTTCCATTTAATGTGAAATTAATGTGATTCAAAAATACATTTTACTTCATAACTGGCTAATGCTTTCTTTGATTTAATTAAAAAAATTATAGTGATAGCTTGTGTTTAACGAAATACCAATGTAATGGATGATTTCTCAAAGACGATGTTAACAAATCAATAATTTTGATTTAACATTATGTTAACATGGCAATCATAGATTTGCGGTAAAATAATTTAATTAATTTATATGAATAATTTAAAAATGAAAAAACTGATGCTGGCAATTATTGCCGTTTTCCTGGCATGTGCTACTTCAAACGCACAGGAAGCATTCATCCCGTCAGGAAAAGCAATTGTAAAAGTACATAGTAATTTTCACTATGGAAGTAATGAAGAAACCGGTTTTGAGATCAGCCGGGCTTATTTGGGTTACAAATTTAAAATGAGTAAAAACTGGAGTGGCAATGTTACACTTGATGTAGGAAAATCTGATGTCAGTATTGGAGATAGTCTTTCAGGGAATACTTCTTTAGATTACACTGCTTATCTTAAAAATGCATATGTTTCTTATAAATCAGGTCATTTTTCTGCAGACTTTGGTTTAGTTGGAACGAAGATTTTTAAAGCACAGGAAAAAGTTTGGGGACACCGTTATATCATGAAGTCATTTCAGGATGAACATAAATTCGGATCCAGTGCTGATTTAGGTATTATTCTGAATTATGAACTAGCGGATTTCCTTTCATTTGATTTATCCATATTAAATGGCGAAGGCTATAAGAAAATTCAATCTGACAACAGATTCAGAACAGGATTAGGTATAACGATTGAGCCAATTGAGGGTCTCATCATTCGCGAATATGTAGATTATTTACCCGGAGATGTTGATGCACAAATTAATTCAGCAACATTTATTGCATACAAAAAAGATAAAGTAGCTACAGGTGTGGAATACAACATGCAATTAAACAATAAAACAAAAGGCGATCATGACTTAAGTGGTATTTCTATTTATGCATCCTATGATGTAAAGGAGAAATATGAATTATTTGGTCGTTATGATATGATATCATCAAATACATTGGTTGGTGAAACTGATCCATGGAACACAAAGAAAAACGGATCTGCAATTGTGGCTGGAATCCAGTATAATCCTGTGAAGTATGTTAAAATCGCACTCAATTATCAGGGATGGATGCCAGAAATGGCAAGTGCAGATTTAGAACATTTTGCCTTTTTGAATATTGAAACAACATTTTAAAAATTAAAAAATTATAAAAATGAAAACAGTTATTAATTTTATTCTACTTATTGGTTTAGTTGCAGGATTTAGTTCCTGTATCAAGCAGAAAAGTAATGAAACCGGAGATGAAAAGGCCACTTTAAGCGGCAGTATTTCCATAGATGGTTCAAGTACGGTGTATCCTGTAACTGAGGCTGTTGCTGAAGAATTTGGATTGGAAAATCCGGATGTGAAGGTGACCATAGGTGTGTCCGGCACAGGCGGTGGATTCAAGAAATTTGCACGCAAGGAAACGGATATTTCTAATGCTTCACGTCCGATCAAAGATTCAGAAAAAGAGGCTTGTGCAGAAAACGAAATCAGCTATGTAGAACTTACAATTGCTTATGATGGTTTAGCTGTATTGATTAGTCCTGAAAACGATTGGGTTGATTATTTTACCGTTACAGAATTGAAGAAAATCTGGGAACCTGGAGCACAAGGTAAGATTATGAAATGGAATCAGATTCGTCCTGAATGGCCAAATGAAGAAATGCATCTTTTTGGTCCTGGTGTAGCTTCCGGTACATATGACTACTTTACTGAAGCCATTGTAGGTGAAAGCGGAGCCAGCAGGGGAGACTTTACAGCCAGTGAAGATGATAATGTATTGGTTCAGGGAATTGCAAACGACAAATATGGTTTGGGATTTTTTGGACTTGCTTACTACGAGGAAAACAAAGACAAATTAGCTTTGGTAGGTGTTGATAATGGAACAGGGCCCGTTAAGCCAAACCTGGAAACAGTCGGAAATGGGAGCTATGCACCGCTTTCGCGGCCAGTTTTTATTTATGTAAATGATGCTGCTGCAGCCCGGAAAGAAGTAAAGGCCTTCGTGAGGTTTTACTTTGAAAATGCTGCGGAATTAGTGAAGGAAGTGGGTTATATACCCTTACCTGCTGCCGAATACGGTGTGGAAAAGGCTGAATTTGAAGCTTTCATTGCGAAGTAATGGGAATCCGAAACAGCAAATATATATAAAAGGAGGCTGCATATACAGGAAAGCTGCTTTTTGTTTACCTAAAAAGAGCATCAAACTAGCAAGGTGAAAGTCAAGGAAAAAATAATAGAAAAGTCATTGCTTTTCAGTACAATGATTACAGTACTGACAACGATTGGCATCGTCCTGGTATTTCTTGGGGAGGCAGTGGGCTTTTTTAAAGAAGTTTCTGTCTGGGAATTCCTGACTGACACAGAATGGACACCTTTGTTTGCAAACAAGCATTTTGGAATACTGCCCTTGTTATCCGGTACCCTGCTGACCTCTTTCATAGCCATTGTTGTCGCGTTGCCCATTGGTTTGAGCATTGCCATTTATTTGAGTGAATACGCTCCCAAAAACTTCAGAAAAACAGTAAAACCTGCTTTGGAACTGTTGGCAGCAATTCCAACGGTTGTCTATGGTTTCTTTGCCTTGATGGTGGTAACTCCCTTCCTGCAGCAAATATTTCCGGACATGGCAGGATTCAGTGCCCTTTCAGCCGGTATTGTCATGGGGATCATGATCATTCCTTTTATTTCCTCCATGAGTGAAGATGCCTTGTATGCAGTTCCCTATTCCTTGAAGGAAGCAAGTTATGGTATGGGCTCCACCCGTTTGCAAACGGCTTTCAAGGTGATGATTCCATCCGCAGCATCCGGCATCATTGTTTCCATCATTCTGGCTGTATCAAGGGCCCTTGGCGAAACCATGATAGTGGCTATTGCAGCGGGTCAGCAACCCCGCCTGACTGCAAATCCGCTGGTTCCGGTAGAAACTATTACAGCTTATATTGTACAGGTTAGTCTGGGTGACGTTCCCCACGGATCGCTGGAATATAAAACCATTTTTGCAGCAGGAATTACCTTATTTATATTTACCTATATCCTGAACAACATCAGTTATGTGATCAAGAAAAAATTCCACCAGAAATATGAATAAGCTGAAAATAAACAGGTTAAAAGATAGCAGTTTTAAGATATGGGGAATAATAAGTACACTTATCGGCTTGATATTGCTTGTAATTTTTATTGGTGATATTCTTGACGATGGTTTGAAACGCTTGAATTGGGATTTTATTACCAGTTTGCCTTCAAGAAAGCCTGAAAGAGCAGGGATTTATACAGCCTTAATGGGTACTCTTTGGATTCTGATAATGACTGCAATTATTGCTTTCCCAATTGGAATAGCAGCAGGCATATATTTAGAAGAGTATGGAAATAAAAAAAGTTTTCTTTCCAGATTGCTGGAAATCAATATCTCCAATCTGGCTGGTGTTCCTTCCATTATATATGGTTTACTAGGACTTGAAGTATTTGTAAGAATGCTAAAGATGGGACCTAGTTTGCTTGCTGGTAGTTTGACTTTAGCCTTATTGATACTTCCAATAATTGTGGTGGCGACCAGAGAATCCTTAAAAGCAGTGCCAGATTCAATACGTGAAGCCAGTTTTGGCATGGGAGCCACCAAATGGCAAACCATTTGGATGAACCTGTTGCCGGCATCCATGGGAGGTGTGTTAACGGGTGTGATTCTGGCTTTGTCCAGAGCAGTTGGTGAAACAGCGCCTTTAATTGTAATAGGAGCATTAGCTTATGTTCCTTTTGCTCCTTCAGGACCAATGGACGAATTCTCTGTATTACCAATGCAAATTTTCAACTGGGTATCACGTCCCCAGCATGGTTTTGTTATTAACTCTGCTGCAGCAATAATCGTATTGCTGACCATAACCATTATCATGAACGGCATTGCAGTTTATTTAAGAAACAGGTGGCAGAGAAAAATCAAATGGTAAAAAAAATCATGACAGAAATATTGGAAAAAGAAAAAGGATTATTAAACATTGAAAAGAGGATGATAGAAGATAATGAGCCTAAAAACAAGTTGTCTGCAATAGATGTTTCTTCGTATTATGGAGATTTCCAGGCTTTGAAGAATATCACCATGGATATTCGAACGAATCATATTACAGCACTTATTGGACCTTCAGGTTGTGGTAAATCCACCTTTCTGCGGATTTTCAACAGAATGAACGATTATATCGATGGATTTCGGGTGGAAGGCAAAATCCTCTATGATAATAAAAACCTGTACACAGGCAACCTGGCCGTGGAACAACTCAGGAAAGATATTGGCATGGTTTTTCAAAAACCAAACCCGTTTCCGAAAACAGTGTTTGAAAATGTTGCTTTTGGTTTGAGAATTCAGGGAATAAAAGATAAAACATTCATTGAAGAACGTGTGGTAAGTTCTTTGAAGCAAGCAGTTTTGTGGGACGAAGTCAAGGACAATTTGCATAAGTCAGCCTTGTCATTGTCGGGTGGGCAGCAACAACGTGTTTGCCTGGCACGCACAATGGCTGTTGAACCCTCCGTTATATTGATGGATGAACCCACTTCTGCCCTGGATCCTATTTCAACTGCCAAAATAGAGGAGCTTTTAAAGGAACTGAAAAAGAATTACACCATCGTAATCGTTACTCACAATATGCAACAGGCAGGCCGCATAAGCGACTATACTTCCTTCTTTTACATGGGCGAATTGATTGAATATGGAAAAACACATAATATATTTACAAAACCAAAGGAAATCAGGACAGAGAATTATATTACAGGTAGATTTGGGTGATGAATAATCGTTAAAAAAAAGGACAATGGATAATCTGGATAAGGAAATTGCAAAACTCAAAGACGATGTGGCTGAAATGATCAACCTCGTACTCTTGCAGGTCGAAAAAACACGTGACAGCGTCTTTAACAAGGATATTGACCTGGCCTACGATGTAAAAAGAGTTGAATTGAGGGTGGATGTTCTGGAATTATCGATTGAAAAAAATTGTGGGAATATCATTGCCCTGATGAGTCCGGTTGCTTCCGACATGCGTTTTGTTTTAGCCGTGCTGCATTTGATAAATGATATTGAACGC
>JADHTG010000045.1 GCA_016776505.1 Bacteroidota bacterium | reverse complement strand
TTCCAAGAATAATATCATTCTTACTGTCAAAATGACGATAAATAGCCGGCTCGGTAATTCCAATTGCTTTAGATATATTCTTAATGGTTAATCCCTGAATACCCTTTTCCGCAATCAATTGGATTGATTCCTGAATAATTTGGTCCTGTCTCTCGGTGTATTCGTTCATTATTTTGATTTAGCGTTGTGTTTGTTAGTATTCACTAACGCATATTATAACTAAAACATTCATCATCCAAATACTTTTTGTATTTATTGGGATTAAGCTTTCAAAAAAGCCAAAGATGTTTCAGCAAATTCCCTGAAACGGGTGGATGTTGTATTTTCAGGTGAGCGAGAATGTTCAGGAACCAAAATACCGTCATTATACGCTTTATACATATTAATTAAATCGTCCGTATAATTTTCAGATGCACCCCGATATTGGATAATAGCATTTTTCGTATCTTCATAAGTGGATTCCACATATTTTAAATCAGGTCGGTTGAGAACTTCAGCCATAATCGTCGTGGCTTCGGCGCAGCTAATCGAGTCTGAACCCAGTAATTCTTTCACTCCAGGATTATGTGTTCCCATTAACGCTGATACAACATTGGCTGCAATATCTTTCGTTGCTGTCATATTTAAAGGTAAATCCGCTTTTAAGGGCGATGACCAAAAATTCATATTCTGAATTGTGCCTGCACTGAATAAAACATTTTCCATAAAATAGTCTGGACGGAAAATATGTAAATCCACATGTGCAAGTTTTGCCAATTGTTGCTCATGCTCATAATGTCCGGAAATATGACTATCATTATCGGGAATATGTGCCCCAATGCTACTCAAAATAGCCACACGTTTAATTCCGGAATTTTGAATTGCTTCAATTTGAGCATGACTTGTTTGACGCATAAATTCCCGAACATTCGGTGCAGATAAATCCGGTGGAATCAGGGTAAAAGCGCCATCCACATTTCTAAAAGCTTCTGTTAATTTTTCAGCATCATCCAAATGACTCACAAATGATTCTGCGCCTTTTGATACGACAGATTCTAAAGAATCAGGATTACGACTCACAGCTCGAACGTCGTGTCCTGAATTTAAAAGTGATTGTGTAATTTGGGAGCCAATTTGTCCTGTTGCTCCAAGAATGGTGTATTTCATTTTATCCGATTCAATTAAAGTTAAAGTTCATTTCGGTGTACGCGGTCAGGTGAAAAAGCTGGAAAACACACAGACCAATATTCTGCCGGTTCAGCAAATGGATTAGCATATTGAACGGTGGCTCCTTTACTGACTTTTAACGTTTCACCCGCCGATAAAATTACTTCTTCCCCATCGATTGATATTTGCTTCTTCCCAGATATCATGATGGTAATTTCATCGAATTCGGGTGTTTGAGCAGGTTCAGACCACCCTGATGGTGCAACCATATGAGCTACACTAAAAGCGTCTGTTTGGCTACTCGCTAAACCAAAAAATTCTTCAATTAGTTTTCCATCCGTAGTAGGAACCACAAATGGTACCGTAGATTTAGTATAATTTGGCAATTATTCTGTCGTGAATTCTTTGGCTAAATCTTCCACAGCTTCATTCATGTCTGGTGCTGTTTCTAATGCTTCACGTTCTTGTTGGATGATACGCATAATGCGTGCTAAATATTCTGCATGCCAAGTTTGTCTTTCATGGGCATCATTATCAGATGGGACATATGATTCAATTTCTTCTCGACTCATAATACCTTTGGATTCTAAAATGCGTTCCAATGTATCCAATCGCTCCCGAGCAACAGCTAATTCACCTGCTACCGCCATTGTGATAGATAAAACTTTTTCAACTTCAGGATTATCCAAAAACCACGGACGTTTCCCCTTGGCTTTTTTCCCTGCTTCTGCGATGTAATCTACATTGAGTTTTTTCATGATTTCCACGCTCCAAATACGGTCCATAATGCTTCTCGGCCATGATCTTCAGAAACAGCTTTCGCTGGTTTTGTTACATCCCCATCCACCGTATCTGCCGCTGCTTTAAATTCCATATAATTGTCATCATTAAAACCGCCCATTCGCATAATTTCTTTCGTATCCATTCCATGCATTTTTGACCAGAACGGTTCATTGTTGTACCAACAATCCCAATCTCGAATCGCTTGTTCCAATAAATCCATTTCAGGAGTGTAATTAGGTTGTTCAACTTGAAGCATAAGACCACCCGGTTTCAGCAATCGACCTAATTCGCTCATGATGTGTCGAATGGATTTAGATGATAATTCATGCAAAAACATGGTTGTTTGAATCCAATCAAAATACCCATCTTCATAATCAAGGTTTTCTACATCCGCCTGGATAAACGTTACATTATTCACACCCAAATCTTGAGCTCGCGCATGACCATATCGTAACACAGGCGCACCCGCATCAATGGCAATGATTTCTGCATCAGGAAACGCTTTCGCAATGGGTAAAACATTATGACCAACCGTACACCCTACATCCAAAATACGTTTTGGTTTAAAGCCGGGAAATTTCTGTTTTACAGCAGACGCTACTGCTCTTCCGCCACCATCGATTCCAGGACCAACGCCACCTGTAGTGGTAACAAAAATGCCTGAATCATAATTCGCACCGACAGAAATATCACCTTCGGCTAATTCTGTATGATAACCGCCCACTTGACAATGAATATCCACAGCAGATGCATATCTTGGAGATTTAATATCTGGATTCAACTGTAGAGTTTGTTTCCCTTCATTTAATTTTTCCGCTTTTTCATTCAATTCATCAATTTGACGAAGAACAACAGAACGGCCAGCTTGCTGTCGCATTTCCATTGTATTTCTACGAAGGGCTGACCACGTTTTCCAATAAGGATCTTTTTTTAATGCGCGATGCACTTCATGTCTATTTTCAAAATCTCTTCCATTATTTTTATTAAAATTCGGCTTTAACCGCTTTTCATATACCACCTTATTCCCAGCTGATATGCCTGCTAAATGTTGATTCAGGCTGGCTATAAAATTAAATCTCGCAGTTTCATCGTGGGTGGGTTCAGGAAAAACACCATGACGGCTTACCTTATCATAAGTCGGGGGCAATTGACCTGAATATTCTGATTTTTTCATATTTTATCTCCAATTACAAATTGGTATGATGATCATACCAATTTAAATGTAGCCATTGTTCAAATATTTTGCAATACTTAATATAGGATTTGGAACTCATATATTAATTTTTTTCCTACTACCATACCATCCAATACTAAATGCGATTATAAATGGTAGGAATTTTTCCAATACATCTCCCGGTGTATTCGGCATGAAACTTAAGAACACCGTGAGTGAGAATCCTGCGAAAATTGCAAAAAATGTTGCAGATGGTTTTATCACCCGACCCAGAACAATGATAACCAAGACTGGACCAAAAGATGCTCCCAGTGCGCTCCAAGCAAATAGAACGCGAGAATAGATATCTTGGGGAACATAAAGAGCCAATATCATGGCAAGACAGCAAACAATAACCAACACAACGCGCGACAACAATAACAACTGATGTTTAAATAATGTATCCAATTTCAGGATATGTCGCAAATCATGGGCGATGGCCGATGCTGCAACCAACAATTGACTGTCTGCCGTGGACATGATTGCCGATAATACCGAAGCAATAATCAATCCTGACACAATGGGCGTCATGAGAGTCTTTGTTAACATAAAAAAGATACTTTCATGATCCACCACATTCACCAACAATACCTTTCCGCAAAACCCTAAAAGTAACATTCCACCAAACACTATAGTCTGCCAACTGATGGCAATTATTTGGGCCTGACGCATGGATGATTTATCCCGAATAGCCATGAATCGAGTCAAAATATGGGGTTGCCCAAGTGTGGCAAGTCCCACACCCATAAATCCAAAGGGCAATCCTAATTTTGCTATCCCCGTTTGACTCCCCCAAATAGACACATAATTTGCATCTCCTATACTTTGAAGTGATTCCCAAAGTCCAGGAAATCCACCCACTGCGAATAAAGCTGTCATGGGAAGAATGATAGATGTGGCAACCATGAGCATCCCTTGTAAGGTATCGGTAATACTCACTGCCCAAAATCCACCCAAAATGGCGTATATAAGAATGATGGTTCCGCCGAGCATAATTGCCAATGTAGCCTTCATATCAAAATTGGATGCAAACGTTGTTCCCGCTCCTTGAAATTGAGATGCAATATGGAATGAAAAAGAAAAAACAATAATGAAGGAAGCGAATACCAGAATGGCCGTTCTCCAGAATCCCCCGGCAGACCCAACCAAAATATCATTTACTGTAATGGCATTATTCTTCACGCTGATTTGTTGCAGTTTGGGTGCCATGAAAAACCAGTTCATAATACTCCCAATCATGATTCCCGGGAAAATCCACAGAGCAGATAAACCCCAACTAAAAGCAATGCCACTCAAACTTAATAATGTCCATGCAGATGAAGCACTTGCCACAGCACTGATAGAGGCCACCCAAGGGCCTAATTTTTTCCCACCGAGAAAGAAGTCTGCTGAATCCTTGGTTCGTTTGCTGGAAAAGTATCCTATTCCCAGTAAAACTATCTTATATAATATTAAGGTATAAAGAATGGTTTCGGTGCGAGACATGGACTAAAGTTTTTTATTCCCAAAATATATTATGAATATGCCACTGAAACACATAACCAATCCATAAACTCCGGATGAGACAGCAAATTCTGCATTTCCCAATAAAGCCGGTGCCGAAGCAATCGTCATGCCCATAACACCATTTTGAAGTCCCGCTTCGATGGAAATAGTTATACGTCTTTTTAGATCCAAATTAAAGAAAGATGCCACTCCCCATCCTGCTCCTAACGTTACAATATTTAATAAAATGACACTTGGACCAGCAGAAAGAATGTAATCCCAAATGGGTCCCTGTTTTGCCAACAGTGTTAACATTCCCCACAGAGCTAATATGATAAATCCACCTGAAAGCCATTTTAATATTGATTCGATTTTTTTGCTGAATACAGGGAATTTGATATGAATAAGCATCCCGAGAAATGTTGGTAATGCTGTTAGCCGGAAAATATTATAAATCGTCTTCAAAATCGGCAAATGCATTTCTTTCCCGGGAATACCAAAATAGGATAATGAATAATTCACAATAAAAGGAATGGTGAAAATGGTAATCATACTTGAAAAGGCTGTGAGCGAAATAGATAAAGCTGTATCACCTTTAGATAGATGAGAATACAAATTTGATGTGGCTCCCCCTGGTGATGCGGCAATAATCATGAGTCCAACAGCAAGATATGTTGGCAATTGCAAAATAATCGCTAAAGAAAATGCAATAATGGGCAACACGATTAATTGACTACCCAACCCCACAAAAATGCCTTTAGGATCTGTGCCTACTCTTTTGAAATCATCAAACGTAAGCGTCATTCCCATTCCCAGCATAATGAGAAAAAGAAGTCCAGGTAATAAAAGTGTAGAAATAAATTGTGTGGACATCCAGAAACCTAATTTCTTTTTTATTGAAATACGATAAGATTTGTTGTAATATGATTAAGCATCTTAACCATTAAGTTAATTTACATAATACTTTTACATGATCAATCATGAATAATGCACAAAATATATTTCAGAAAAACATCCACGACGAAATCATTTTTCTACTTTCGGATATTGGGAATTTCTTCAATAAAAAGGGAGATTTGATTGCTAAAAAAGCAGGACTCACTACCTTGCAATGGATTGTTCTTTTAAATATTGCGCGAGATCCCAATTTACCCGTTGTTCAAAATGGGGAAGCACCCCATCCCGGTGTTTTAGCTTCAGAAATTGCCGCAAACCGTGGTGTTTCTCGAGCGAATATTAGTCCAATAATTTCCACGCTAATTAAGAATAAATATATAACTCAAAAAGATCACCCTACGGATCGTCGCAGAAAAACGCTTCATGTTTCGGGAAAAGGAATGTCTGCTTTAAAATCAATTCAAGATGAACGACGATTTTTAAATGACCGATTATTTGATTCTATTCCAGAAGAGAATCAATCTGTTTTAGTTCAATCGTTACAACATTTACTCAAAACAGTGAGTGGATTTCCCCATGTGGAAGAATTTGAGAAAGTGTCCTAAATGAAAAAACCTAATACCGAAATGGACCGCATTAAAAAAGAAATGAAAGTGGATTATTCACCACCCATTTCCCGACGGAAATTTCTATCTGCATCCGGGTTAGCCGGTTTGGGACTCATGTTAAAATTTTCCCCCTTAAAAGCAGCCACAGCACTGGATCGCCCCTACCGCAGATTTGAAGATGTGATGCGAAATAAATTCACTTGGGATCGAGTTGCTCGGGGAACACACGGAACCAACTGCGCCGGAAACTGTGCTTTCAATGTGTTTGTGAAGGATGGCATCGTCTGGCGTGAAGAACAACAAGGCGAATATGAAAGCACAGATGATACGCCGGATTATGGCCCACGGGGTTGCCAAAAAGGACTTCGCCATGCCAAATATATGTATGGGAATCAGCGTGTTTTGTATCCCATGAAACGGGTTGGAAAGCGCGGTGAAGGGAAATGGGAGCGTGTCAGTTGGGAACAGGCGCTGACCGAAATTGCCGATAAATTTATTGATGTAGTGGAAAGAGATGGTCCGGAAAGTATATCTTGGGGAAGCGGAACCCAAATGAGTGTAAAGATTGCATCCTATGCTGCCTTGGCGCGACTCGTGAATATAACGGGTGTTACCGTTCCGGAGTTTTATTCCGGCGTTGGCGATTTACCCACAGGCGTTTATACCACATTGGGAAAAGTATATGTGGGCGATACTATGTCCGCTATTTATAAATCCAAATGTGTGCTCGTATGGATGTCCAATCCAGCCGTGACACGAATTCCCGATGCTCACTTTTTCTGGGAAGCAAAATATAACGGCACAAAAGTTATTTCCATTTCTCCTGAATTTACGCCAACAGCCATGCATTCCAGCTTGTGGGTGAATCCAAAACCGGGGACAGATGCGGCATTAGCTATGGCAATGGTTCATACCATTATTAATGAAAATTTGGTGAATGAACCTTATATCAAAGAACAATCCGACCTTCCCTTTTTGGTCCGAACCGACACGAAAAGATTTCTGCGAAAAGAAGATACATCTATTGTGTCAACATTAGCTGTTGAAGACAATATTTTCTACCTATGGGATAAAAAAACCAATCAAGCTGTCATTGCCCCCGGGACAGGTTTAACTGATCCGCCGCCTGGAAGAGACCGGCGGAAATTTGACACCATTGATTTAGGTGATATTGATCCAGCATTGGAAGGGAAATGGACCGTTTCTACTTTAGATGGGGATGTGGAAGTAACCACTGTGTTTGAATTATTGAAAGAAGAAGCGGAGAATTTCACACCGGAAAAAGCATCGGAAATCACAGGCGTCAGTCCGGAAGTCATTCGCCAAATTGCTCGCGATTTTGCCCAAGCTCAACCTGCCATGATTTACGCCGGATATGCCGCATGCAAATGGATCCATGGTGATTTATTACAACGATCTTTCGTTTTACTTCTATCACTTACCGGGAATATTGGCCCTGAAGGAAGTGGGCTTCAAATTTCTAATTCACCAAAAGTGCGCGGACTTATGGCATTTGCCTTTAATGGAATTGGTCCTGCAACACGAATGGTTTCAGCTACAAATTGGGACTATGAACAAGGGAATATGAAAGAGCTCACCAAAAATGTTTATGGTGAAGAATTAGCAGAAGAATGGGATGCGAAATATCAAGAATCCATTAAGGAAGACTGGTTTCCCCAATACGGCAAAAAAGGTTGGAAGATGGGATTTTTCGCCGGAAACAACGGAGCTAATTGGCGAGCATCTGGAAATAAATGGCGAAAAGATGCTTTTGAAACATTAGAATCTATTGTCGCCATTGTGCCGGATATGGGCGTTACTTCCCATTATGCTGATTATGTTTTGCCGGTAGCGCACCATTATGAACGTGCCGACATTATGCTCCAAGCTCGCACGCCATACGTGCAAATTTTGGATGCGGCTGTTCCACCGTTGGGTGAATCAAAAGACGATTTTACCATCGTTCACGATTTTACAAAAATGCTCTCCAAACGCGCCAAAGAACGACGAATGAAAGTGTTTCATGATAATGTAGATGGGAAAAATGTTCGCAGAGATTTTAAGCGCGCTTTTGACATTTTCACCATGGATGGGAAAGTCAAGGATGTAAAAGATGTGATTCAATTTATCATTAACACTACACCGGGAATTCCGAAAATGTCATTCGAAGAATTGGCTGCCATTGGGAAAGTCCGTGTGGAAGGATCGGATAAAACGTATTACGACAAAGATGCACCTTATCATTCTGAAATTATGGAAAGTGTAAATGAAAAACGTCCTTACGAAACACTCACATCACGGCAACAATTTTATATCGATCACGAATGGTTTATTGAATACGGCGAACAGCTCCCCACCCATAAAGAGCCTTTAAGCATTGACGGGTATCCATTACGCATGATGATGGGACACGCTCGTCATGGGATTCACAGCATGTGGCGAGATGATCCGCTCATGTTGACACTGCAACGGGGAAAGCCGGATATTTATGTAAATCCTGATGATGCAAAAGCACGGGGCGTAAAAGATGGGGATAATCTTCGCATATTCAATTCCGGCGGGGAATTTTTTGCTATGGCACATTTCAGTGCCGGAATTCAGCCGGGCATGACATTTATGTATCATGGTTGGGACCCCATGATGTTCAAAGATCAACAAAACTTTTCTGCAGTCATATCTACATCTGGGCTCATTAAGCCTACTTCAATGGCTGGCGATTATGGTCATCTTGGATATAGAGTTTTAGCCTATGCGCCCAATCAGACATATAAAGATTTTACCTGTGATTTTGAGAAGGCAGACGATGTTTAGTCCTTTTTATAAACCCCCATTACTTCCTTATTTTTTGTGGAGTTCATGGAATTATTGGAATCCTTTCAATTTCCCCTGTAACAAGGGAAACACAAAGGGGTTAAAAATAACGGTAGAATCCTGTGAGAGATATCTAATGTTTTCCCAATTTCTTAAACCCCCATTATCCCCCCGAAGCAAGTTCGGGATTCCAAAACCCTATGACAGGGGGACTACAATGATTTGTAGAAATGAAGTTGGGTTGGAAATCCATTCAATTTCCCCTGTAACAGGGGAAACACAAAGGGGTCAAAATAACGGTAGAACCATATGAAGAATGTTAAGGAAGTGAACAAAGCAAATTTAAAAACCATTAGGCGCTTACATCGAAATAGACCAACCCCCTGGGAATTAAAATTATGGCAGTTTTTAAAAGAGAGACAAATGGACGGGCATAAATTCAGAAGACAAGTAAGTATTCATGATTATGTTGTGGACTTTTGCTGTTTGGATTTGAAGTTAGTGATAGAACTTGATGGTGGTGGACATCTGCACCCTAAACAACAGAAAAAAGATAGAGCACGAGAAATGGATTTAGAAAAATGGGGTTATTCAATCATTCGATTTTATAATAACGGAATTGATGAAAATCTTAATGAAGTGTTGGAAATAATATCTTCAAAATGCAAAGAATTGGAGCACTGATTTATGTTTTCCCGATTTTATAAACCCCCATTATCCCCCTATGACAGGGGGACTTGCAAGGATAACAACATAATAGTTTTCAGAAATCCTTTTATATTCTCCTTTGTAAAAAAAGGAGAATTAAAGTGGGGTCATAGAAATGGATTGGCTTTAACATGATCGATTCACCCAATGTTAAATCAAACTCTAAATTACTTGCTCGCTCGGCAGTTTATGCCCTTTTTTCAAACTTGGTGAATTCTCCCCACGAAGACCATGTCCTTTTTGAAGATATCGGATCTGTTCTATCAGCTATCAAAAAAGATTTACCGTTCCGAATTAATTTTGATGCATTAATGAAAGAGACCAAAACAGCCACAGAAAAAGAATGGAAAAAGATTGCCCGTTCATATAGTGGATTATTTGAAGTGGGAAATGATGGACCGCCTATTCCCATCCGAGAAAGCGCCAATCCTGTGCTCTCATTTAATAAAGAAGAAGTAACGCGGTATTATGAATATTTTGGATATGAAGTTTCGGATGAACGTCAATGGGAATCGGATCATTTGGCCATAGAATTAGAGTTTATTCATTTTTTATGCCAAGGAGAATTGGTAAGTGAAGACGCTCTTTCTTTCCAACTGGCACAAAAAGATTTTATTGATCGCCATTTCATTTTATGGTTGGCATCTATCAATCATAAAATAAAAGATTTGGATGCTCATCCTTACTGGATTGAAATATTTTCGGCGTTATATATTTTTCTTCAACAAGATTTAAAGTGGTTGATAGCCCAAACAACAAATTTAAAGGAAGCAATTTAATGGCGCGACAAATCGCAATGGTCATGGACCTAAATAAATGTATCGGCTGCCAGACGTGCACGGCCGCTTGTAAATCTATGTGGACAGATGAACCGGGGCAAAACCACATGCTTTGGAATAATGTGGAAACCAAGCCCGGTGATGGATATCCTAAAAACTGGGAAAAGAATGGTGGCGGTTGGGCCAAAGATGGAACCATCAATCCGGGAATCATTCCAAACCCTGCGGACTATGGAAGTATCTGCGACACCAATGCACAAGAAGTGTATTTTGACGGGGAAGAAAAAGTGTTAGGTAGAAAAGAATCCATGGAATATGGTCCCAATTGGAATGAAGATTCCAGCGTAGGAGAATATCCTAATAATTATCATTTCTATGTGCCGAGAATTTGTAATCATTGCACGAATCCCACCTGTTTAGAAGCTTGTCCGGTTCGCGCCATTTATAAACGGGAAGAAGACGGTATTGTGCTGATTGACCAAGATCGTTGCGAAGGTCATCGCGAATGCAATAAAGCATGCCCTTATGATAAAATATATTTTAATATGGCAACAAAAACATCCCAAAAATGCATATTCTGTTTTCCCCGATTGGAAGAAGGTATTCCACCGGCGTGCGCCACTCAATGTCCCGGGAGATTACGCTTTATCGGTTATTTAGATGACGAAAATGGGCCTATCCATAAACTTGTTTACAAATGGAAAGTGGCTCTTCCATTGCATGAAGAATATGGCTGTGAACCGAACGTATTTTATGTGCCGCCCATTTTACCACCGACTTTTGATGAAAAGGGAAATATATCCAAAGAACCACGGGTTCCCATAGAGTACATGGAATCTCTCTTCGGAAAAGGAACGAAATATGCTCTAAAAACCATTGAAGCGGAAATGAAGAAAAAAGAAGCTGGTAAAGATTCGGAATTGATGGATTTACTTATTTCTAAAGATTGGAAAGCACTATTCGGGATTCCCGATGTGAAATTGATGTAATGGAAAAAACTGGAATAATGGATTGTTGGATGAATGGATTATTGGAGTATGGGATATCTTTTCGTCCGCCGGTTGGCGGATTACTTTCGCAAAGTAATTAACTGAATAAACTCAACAATGCAACAATCCAATAATCCTACATTCCAAATTTCAAACTCTCGACGGTTTTGGGTGATGTCTGGTTTACTCTTATCCAGTGTTATGGCCAGTTTGGATTCCAGTTTTGTTCCCATTGCTTTTTCGGATTTAATTGATGATTTGGACACAAGCACAAGTCAGGTTGTTTGGGTGGCGTTGGGGTATCTCATTGCTGCTACGGGTCCTATGCTTTTTATGGCTCGGGTTGCAGATCGCATTGGGAGAGCAACCATGTTTGGAATTGGAACATTGGTTTATGCTATTGCCATGTCAGCATGTGGCTTTGCTGAATCCGTTTCTATGCTCATTACTTTTCGAGTCGTCCAAGGGTTCGGGATGGCCATGTTTTTACCCACAACTTTTACATTAGCCACTGAAGTTTATCCACCAGAAGAACGGGGAAAAGCATTGGGGATTATGGCATCTGGTAATGCATTTGGATTTTTGTTAGGTCCCATTTTTGCAGGATGGCTTTTGGATGCGTATGATTGGCATGCCCTATTTTTATCACGAATTCCCATCGGAATCATAGCGATTGGTTTGGGCTTTACTATTTTCGGGAAAGAGATTGGTCGCACAAAAGTAGAACGAAAACACTATGATATTATTGGCGCCACCTTACTTACCTTAAGTTTATTTGGTTTACTTTTTGGCTTTAATCGTCTTCCTGTAGAAGATAATCATTTAGACGTTTTTGTTTGGGCAATTTTTCTTATGGGTGTAGTCTTATTCCCTATTTTCATTAAGCACGAGCAAAAAAGTCCAGACCCCATTATTGATATAGATTTATTCAAAAATAATAAAAAGTTCACCCGGGCCGGTGTGGCATACTCCGTTTTATTTGCCAGCTTTCCAGCCGAGCTTTTTGTGCTTCCCATGTTTTTGATTGTTGGATTGGAAATCCGCCCTTGGGATGTGGGATTCTTAATGGCAGTTGGGGCTGTGGTTACCTTTTTCATCAGTCCCCAAGCAGGGAAATTAGCGGATAAATTTGGCGCCGATCGACTCTGCACCGTTGGAACCATTTTGGCTATCGTTGGCTATTTACTTATGATGTTGGTCCCCCTTGAAGGTTCTATTTGGATTTTATATTTTGCCATGGCTGTATTTGGTATTGGCACAGGTTTATTCTTTTCGCCCAATAACAGTATCATTATGTCCAGCGTTCCCCCGGAGCGAGCATCTATGGCCAGCGGGCTGATTGGCACCTTTCGCCAGACGGGTTATGCGGTAGGATTTGCCGTAATTGCCAGTATGGTAACCGCCTTTCAGGATCGCTTCGAAGAAAATTGGGCAGGCGCTGCATTAGGAAATATTCAAGAATCTTCCGCTATTGAAATATCCAATTTTTTCCACAATGGAAGCGTATGGTCTCCGGAAGTGCTTTTATATATTTTTAAAATGTCAGTGATTTTATGTGCATCCATTTTATTGATTACACTCATTTTTTCAATCCCGAATCTCAAATACAGTCGATTTACAAATTTGGGTACAATTGGTTTTACCTTATTTATTGGTATTGGCAGCATGGCTCTTTTGGGGAATACATCTGTAATAAAAATGGAACCATCAACGCTACTTTCTTCCATCGAATTAAAAGTAGTCAATAAGCCACAAGCATTTTACATGGAATCAAAATTACCGATAGATATCGAAAGTCGATTTGCGCTCCAAGGCGGAAAAGATTTATATATGTCTAACTGTGCTGTATGTCATGGAGAACAGTTAGAAGGCTTAGAATATTTGGGTGTAAAACTCACAGAAAATGAATATGTAAATAATCACACTGTTAATGAACTCGTTAGCCATATTAAACAAGGAAGACCTTTGGCTGATCCCGAAAATAGGACAGGTGTGATTATGCCCGGTTTCCCACAATTTTCTGATAGTGAATTAACCCGGTTAGCTACATTTTTAAAATCGAAGTAAAGTCCACAGACTCTTCATCTTTTAAATTTTGATTTTAAAGGGAATTAAAATCAAAATTCACCTACATAATAAATGTTTTCATATAATTTAAAAAATGATTATCTTTTCTAATGGTATGATGATCATACCAATTTTTTGAGCGTTATTCTCAAAATCTATTTAATAAATACTTATGATTAGTCGTAAACAAACTATAATCAATATTTTGATACCATTTATAACCATTGCATCTGCATTGGCTGGCACTGGCTACAAAGTTTCAGGATATGTCTATCATGCTGAAACGGCTGAACCTATCCCCGGTGTGAATGTCATTTTGAAAAATACAGATTTAGGTGCTGCGACTTTGGCAGATGGATCTTTTAAGATAGAAAATGTTCCATCCGGAAATTATAATATATTGTATTCAGCCATAGGCTATGATGAATCATTGGATATTGTCAATGTTCCAACAGAGAATTCTCTGGAAATATGGATGACAGAAACTTTTTTACAGCTCGAGCATGTTGTGGTCACTGGAACACGGAATAGTAGAATTAACACCAATTCTCCCGTTGCAACTGATGTTATCTCCCGAAATGATATTCAAGAATCGGGAGCCAGGGATATGGCTGAACTGCTTGAAGAAAGAGCTGGCATCTCAGTTGCCGCCTCCAAAGAAGGAGGAAAAGTAGTCAATATGCTTGGGATGGATTCTAAATATGTCCTTGTTATGATCGACGGTCAACCCATTAGTGGAAAATTTAATAGTCGAATCAATTTAGACCAAGTTTCAACAGCCATTATTGATAAAGTTGAAATTATAAAAGGACCAAGTTCATCCCTCTATGGAAGTGAAGCAATGGGTGGTGTGATTAATATTATTACAAAAAGAAATATTTTCGTCAATCCCGTTAGCGTCACTATGCGTTACAGCGGTGGGCTAACGGATCCTGTTAGTGAATCATTTAATCCATTCGACCTTGGTATTGGCAAACGAGATATCCGCATGAATTTAAATGGAAGTAAAAAAGCATTCGTTTTCCATAGTGATATTGATTATTTAAAAGCAAATGTGGATAAAAACCTTGTATATATTGATGTCGATAATTATGAAAAATACTCACTTCGAGGGGATATGGATTGGGCTGTAACTGAGGCTCAAAAAGTCAAAATAAATGGAGGCACATTCAATACGGTTGAAGAAAACCACTCCACTCTTCTAGACGGTCAAACAACCATTATCCGAAATAATTGGTCAAGTGATTATTCAAACTATTTAAATGATCAATGGAAAATTCAAGCACTCATACGTGGAGAAGATTATAATCGTTCCTATTTAGAAGTTAAACCCAGTACGGGCGAGACGGTAAAAACGGATACCACGGTGGAGACGCAATTAGAAGGAGAGTTTAATTCTATTTATACTGATGATAATCGTACAATCAATATTGGGGGTGAGTATCGAATTGAAACATATTCTAATGCGAGAGTTGATAGTGGAAATCTTCAATCATTAAATGCGTTAGGCGTCTATTTCCAATACGAACAAACATTCTCATCAAAAATGACCATTGTAGCTGGACTAAGAGCCGACAACAATAATGATTTAGAAAAACCGATTATTAGCCCCAGACTGGCGGGTATGTATAAATTATCTGATCGATATAAAATCCGGACATCATGGGGTCAAGGGTTTCGTATGCCGTCTTTCATGGATAAATACATGAATTGGAATCATTGGCAATTTGGTTATGCCATAATAGGGAATCCAGATTTAGTCCCAGAAACATCGACAGGGTATAATGTTGGCGTTGAATATTTCCACCCCGGGAAATATAAATTCAGTATCATGGTCTATCAAAATACGTTTGATAATATGATTATTGATGAACAATTGGAGCCAGGGCTATTTACTTATTCCAATATTGACCGAGTACATTTTACGGGTGTTGAATTTCAACATCGTCAAAATTACTCTAAAAATTTTACGGGGAACCTAGCCTATAACCTTAGTCGAAATCGAAATATAGTAACGGGAGAAATAGTCCCGGGAAGTCCCGAACATTCTGCAAATATCAAGATAAGTTATAAAAGTAAAAGTGGTAAAATAAGATCTGCATTAAAAATAAAAGCTGTTGCGCCATACAAGGTTCAAGAATTTATACCGGTGGGTTCTGGGGAAGAACAAAATGAAGGGTATTTTGATATTCGAGATAGAGATGCCTATTTTCTTATTGATATTGATGGTAAATACAAAATTCATAAATTGTTGACCTTATCATTTGGGATTAAGAATATTCAAGACACCGTTGACAGTCAATATGGTCCTTTCATAGGGCGAACGGTGTATTTCGAATTGGGAAGTAAATTGGGAGGGCATTAATATGTTCAAAAATAAAGCTGTTATTTTAAGTCTAGCGGGAATAATGATATTCATTCCTGCTTGTGTTGATAGTTCGATAGATGATGAAATCGAATCAACCAGCATTGAAGTCATTACAGATGATTTGAATTTTTCACCGCATTATACAAACCTAGCAACGCAATCATCGGCGATCAATACATACGATATTAAATTTTTCTTCGGTCCTTACTTGATAGACGGTACAAACTACGGTTCATATTTTGTGGGCTTAAACCAAGGAGCTGTTGTAAAAGCAGCTTTAGATAGTACACATGATTTTGAAACTGCCGAAATGCCCATTACTTGGTGCGTAGACGCTGATTGTCCACCTTATGAAAATCCAGGTTTAGCGTATGATGTATATGATGATACAGATGATTTGGATTCTACCCATTATATGATTGGCGCGAATTGGGCTGACTTAGGTTCTTATGGTTTTGATGGGGGGCACGGCATAGCATCTTTTGACAGTACAGTATATTTTATTTATACAGCAGATTATGAATGGATAAAGTTTGCTGTAAATTGGGCAAGCCCTGATTCATTTAGTGTTAAATATGCCCTACAAAATAGTGATGGATCCTTTGGGAATACTCAGGAAATAATGGCTGGCGGATATACAACATTAGCTTATTATAATTATGTCTATTTCGATTTTTCAACAGGAAGCATTATTGTACCGGATGAATGGCATGTTGGGTTTACAGCTTCTCCTGTTTATTCAGAAGAGTTACAAAGTATGCAATATGTACCCTATGTGTTATTTAATTCAGATATGGGCGTCAAAGTTTCTGTAATTAATGATGTCATTTTTGATGAATTGTCAGAAGTCCCGGGGACTGCAACTTGGTTAGAAACTCCAGGCGATTTTATTCAGTTTGGCTATGAAGGAGAAAGAGAGATTCTCGTTTATCACCCCGAACCACCTTATAATCATAAAGTGATAGTAGAAAACCCAGAAAATGTTTATCTCGTGGATACAGGTTCTGGAATTTTCAAACTTACTTTTCCTGCAGAAGACAGTTATGCCAGCGGAATACTTCAATATATTTATGAACAAATTCAATAAAGGAATCTTTTTTAACTCATGAAACAATTATTAAAACAAATGGGTCATTTCGCCCTATTAACATTATTTGTTATTTTATCAATTGGTGCGTCAATGCCTATATTAATGGATGACTATAATGATCATCCAAATATGACACCAAAATATCGTGATAAATGCACAATTTGTCATGTCTATGAAGATGGGTCCGGTCCTTTATCGAACTTTGGAGAAAAATATGATAGAGCCGGATTGACGTTTACAGAAACACTCATGAATGAATTTCCAAACTTATTCAATATTAATGGATCAACTTCTGAAATTGCAATGACTGAAAAAATAGTTTCAAATGTGTCTGTTCCTGGGAATGAACCTTTTAATTTGAAAAAATATTATCGTGAAGAATGTAAAAATTGCCACGGAAAGTATGGAGATGGTGACCCTTTCCAGGGTGTACCCGCTTGGGCAAACCAAAAGTGGATCAAGAACAGATCTTCTAAATATGATGAATTATTAGGCATTATATTAAACGGAAAAGATAAAATGATTGGTCATGCTGGAAAAATAACCGTCGATGAAGCAAAAGAACTATTAGACCTTGTTATCAAAATTGCAAAAAAATATTCTTAATCAATAATAAAGGAGATTTATAAAATGAACTTATTCAAACAATTAACCCGACTCGCGGTTTTATCAACCGTTATGATTTTGGCTACTGCATCGGGGCGTTCTATTGATTTGAGAGACTATTATCCACTTGAAGATGGAAATAAATGGACTTATCAATTTCGCGCATTCCAACCTGACGGACAAATAAAGTATAGTATTAAAGAATATACTGTTACGGGCGATTTAGAACTGGAAAACGGTGAAATAGTTAAAAAATTAGAAGACCACAGAGGTTGGTATTATCTCCTTACCATTGAAAAAGACAGATACCTTCATTGGGGTGAACATGAAAACAAAGGTTTAGTAACAAATGATCCACCCTTTAGTTTTTATGATACTGGATTTACCTACGGAAAAAAGTACGCCTTTGCTCATGCTATTAGCGATGGGTCTGCTCGTGGAACTGAAGTTGTATTTAATGGATATGAAAGTATCAGAACATCTGCTGGAGAGTTTAAAAATTGTTTAAAAAGTACATTTACTTACATTAACCCAAATGGCTCTACATTTGAATCTGTAACATGGTTGGCAAAAGGTGTAGGTGTTGTTAAGAAAGAGTTCGCTATTTTTTCTCCAAAAGCAGGACAAACATTGCGATTTGACCGTGAATTAATTCATGCAAATATTAATGGCCAAAAAGTAGGCGGGAAAAGTGCTCCGACCGTAGATAATTGGAAAGATTATTTTCCCTTTTATCAAGGAGATTCTTGGACATATGATTGGACTTACACTTTAGGAAATGGTATTACAAAAACAGAGGATCGTAAACGTGAATATTTAGGAACTGAATTTTTTGATACGGGTGTTGCCTTTAAATTAATTGATAATAAAGGTAGTTATTTATATTACAGTGCTTTTGCAGATAGAGGCATAATGATTCATGGGTCATTTGAAAATAGACCTGGTGGTCAAGTTTTTACCTATCAACCCGCTATTAAACTATTACGCCCTGATCAAGTTATTGGGCGCGAATACACTTGGAGTGAACCCGAAGCAGATCAGCCAGAAAATGTAGGACGATATAAGCGTCTCCAACATTGGACATCCGAGGTTGAAGGATTTCAAACATTAGAAACGCCCGTGGGCATGTTTAATGTGTTAAGAATAAGATTAGCTTGGAGCACATCAAAATCTTGGGTTTCACAATGGTATTATTTAGCTGAAAATATTGGTATAGTTGGAATGGATTATGAAGCCATCGATAAAATTACTGGAAAACGTGTCATTGGTTTAGTTGCAAGAATTAAAGAAGCAACGCTTCAAGGAGATAATGTAACAAATCTTGCTGAATTAGAAACACATGTAAAAAATGTGGAAGTAGCTATGGCTAAATTAAAAGACGATCCTAAAGCTCGGAATATTTTTAAAGCTGCATTCGAAAATCGCTACACTTGGAAAGATGGTTTCCCTGGACTTACAGCAGATTTAAATATTGTTAATCATGGGGAAAAACCCATTGCGGCTTCAATCACCATAGATCGAAATCTTGTTGTTGATTTTGAATGTGATGATTGTGGCGGTGAACTAAGATCGCTGGTTCGAGCACAAGTTAGCCAATTCGTTACACATCGTGTTTATGAGCCCTTTGATGAAAAATATGCTGAAGGAGAAGCTTTCTTCCAGGTTGTAAAAAAGCGTAGAAAAGGAATGTGGGAAATTACTGCAGACGGTGAAACAGCCATGGGTTCCTGGTATTTAATTGATTCGCGAACAAATGAAGTACGTCAATTAACAAGGACTCTTGGGGGACCTGTCAAATTTATGATTATTCATGAAAAAAATATCATAACGGAGAATGGAAATTATATTGCAAATTATTATCCCGTTAAATTTTACATTGAAGATGGAGATAAAAAGCATGATCTTGGAGAAGTCGTCTATGATGATAAATTTGTCAAAGACGGTAAATGGTGGTTGCCTGAACATCGTATTTTGAAGGGGAAACTCCCTCAGCCAGATATGTCAGTCATCGATGTAGATTTAGAGTTACTATTTGAAAATGTGACCTACATGCAATAATCCTTTTTCAGTGTATTACATTTGAAATAATTATTGAATAAAACAACTTGACTTTACAATGAAGGGCGTTTGATTTTCAAACGCCCTTTTTTTAACTATCATGAATAAAATCACACGAAGAAACTTTCTAAAAACATGGCAAGGTGTCGTAGGAGCCTTTGCTACATTGGCTACTATTCCTTCCCTTTATTACTGGTGGTGGGATCAACCTCATAAGCCTAACAACACTGAAAACTGGATTGATTTAGGCAAAGCAAAAAAAATCAAAGAAAACGTATGGCTAAAACGCCCCATTTCATTTGACATACAAGATCGTTGGAAAACGAGAACAATAAAAGAAATGCTCTATGTTTTCCGCGAAGGGAGAGCTGTTACTATTTTAAGTTCTATTTGCCCCCATGCCGGTTGTCTAATAAAAACCGAAAATAATGGATTCGTCTGCCCCTGCCATAAAAGTTTCTTCAATGAAAAAGGATCCGTGGTTGAAGGGCCATCTCCCCGCCCACTAGACTCCATGGAATGGACTGTTAAAAAAGGACGCCTTTTCGTTAAATATGAACAGTTTAGAACTGGGATAAAAAATAAAGAAGTCATGGGCTGATAGATGAACGTTCAAGCCATATTTAAACTCAGCGCTGGGATTAGTTTTTTATTCCTAAGTTTATTGATGATTTCAGGGTGGGGATTAAGTGGTGGTTATATTCCGTCTGACTCTGAAGCTTTTTCATCAATTTTATATCTTCGCAAAATGGGCGGTATTGGACAAATGATTCGTAGCCTCCATTTTTATTTATCATCCGGACTTATTATTTCAGGATTTATTTTTCTTATCACATTCTTTCTACTCGGGTATGTTTCGCAATATGTTAAACAATGGTATTTTTCACTCGCACTTTATTTTCTTATTGTTGGGAGCTGTTTTACGGGTTATTTACTTCCTATGGATCAGAATGCATTTTGGGGAACACAAGTAAGATTAGGGATTGTAGAAACAATTCCATTATTAGGATTAACCATCGCCAACCTTTTAAGAGGTGGCTTAACATTTGGATCAGAAACATTATCACGTTTTTTTACAATTCATGGTTCCATTATACCTGTATTATTATCTTTCACATCTATCATTCTGATTCAATCTCAATGGGAACCCATTAAAGAACTATTGTCAAAATCTTCCATTTTTTTTGGAACAATTCTAGGTATGATTCTCATTTATTTTTTGACTTATTCGATATCAGCCCCGCTTGAACTTCCTGCTAACCCAATTGATGTCGAATATATTCCACGCCCAGAATGGTATTTTCTCTGGTTATTCGAATTTGGTAAATACGTTGAGTGGGCACCATGGATTCGTAGCGCATTACTACCTTTAGCCGGAACGCTTTTTTTATTTGGTATTCCTTTTTTAAAGCAAAATTCTTCCAAACAACGATATATGATTGCAGCAGGTTGGTGCAGCATTTGGCTCATATTAACAGGAATCACTTTATATGCTGACCGAAACCTGCCTGATAAACTTGATTATGAAGCTGCTATGTTTGTCCAAGCAGATGAAAATTATCAGAGCCTTTGTTATGATTGTCATGGTGCTACGGGTAAAGGCGACGGCCCACAATCAAAAACATTTGGACTTGAATCGCCTGATTTCACTCTAATGACCTATTGGAAACAGACAAACGACGATCAAATCATTAAAGCAATTAAAGATGGAAAAGGGAAAGATATGCCTGATTTTAAAAAGAAGCTTACGCAACATCAAATTGAAGCACTTTTAAACATGATGAAAATATCGTATCATCCCAATAATTAATTGTAATTTTTGGATCTAATTTTGAGATATTAAGCATATTAATTTGAAAGGAAAATCGATGCAATTTCGCACCATATTAAAGTATAAACTCTTAACACTATTCATTATTTCGATGGCATGGGGTCAATCGGGATTTCGGAATCTCCAAGTTTTAGATAAAAACATTTCTAAAGATGAACTTAAAGAAACGATGAATAGCTTTAGTGATTATTTAGATGTTAAATGTTCTTTTTGCCATATTCTAGACGAATATTATAAAGATGATAAAGAGCATAAACGTGTCGCAAGAGAGATGATACACCTTACTAAAATGATCCGAAATAATGGCGCTCAGTATTTTTCTAAAGATTACAAAACTGAAGAATTCACTTGCTATACTTGCCATAATGGAAGTGCTGAAATTAAGCCTTATAATCCTGATGAAGATTGGCCATAAAGTTTATCGTGTATTCTTACACTCATTCAACAATAAACATTTAATTTGGGGAGATAAAACCCATTGGTCCAAAGTAAGGCAAAAACTGTTCACGATTACCTTGATGAACTTCCTGAAAATAGACGATCACCTATTTCTACAATAAGAAAATTAGTCCTAAATAAACTTCCTTCAGGCTATGTAGAAACCATGAATTGGGGAATGATTTCTTATGAAATTCCACTCGAAACATATCCAGACACATATAATGGAAAACCGCTTTCTTATGTGGCAATTGCATCCCAAAAAAATCATATGGCCATTTACATGCACAGTGTTTATGCGAGTGAAAAACAAAAAAATCTTTTATTAAAAGCCTTTAAAAAAATAAATGTAAAACCCAATATGGGGAAATCGTGTATTCGGTTTACCAAACTAGAAAAAATTCCGCTGGAAACCATTGGCAATCTTGTCGCAATGACTTCTGTGGATGATTATATCAAACATTACGAGAAAGTGAAGAAAAAATGAAAATGAAATCAATCTATCAATATGCAATAACCATCATCCTTTTAGGCGTTGGCGTTGGCAATACCCTTCCAAAGGGTATTTCTGTCTATCGATTGAATAATGGCTTAGATGTTATTTTAATCGAAAATAAATCTCTTCCTATGGTTGGGGCAAACATTGTGGTAAAGACAGGTTCTGCTTACGAAACGTATGCAACAAGCGGAATGAGCCATATGTTGGAACATTTGCTATTTAATGGCACAACAAATCGAATCCAAAAAGAGCTCTATGATGACGCGGATCGCATTGGTGCATACAATAATGCTAATACGGGTGAATATTATACTAATTACATGATGGTTACACCCACAGAACACATTAAATCTGGAATGGAAATTCAGGCGGATATGTTATTCAACTCCATTCTTCCTGAAGGGAAATACGAAAAAGAGAAAGGCATAGTTCTAGAAGAAATCGCACAAAGTTTAGCGCGCCCAGGGACACAAATTGAAACAGATATTCAATCAATTTTATTCCAAGGACATTCACTATCACTTCCAACATTGGGGACATATTCTACAATTGAATCATTGCCCTTATCTCCTGTTCGGGAATATTATGAAGGTAATTATGTTCCTAATAATATGATTTTAAGTATTATCGGGAATTTTGATTCTGAAGAAATGTTGGAATGGGTTAAGGATATTTATGGGAAACCCGGTCCTGGAAGTGTATTTCGCCCACAAGATGCAGATTTTAATACTGGTTTTGAATTGCCATCTCCCTCATCAAATCAATTATTTCATCGCTCTCATTCAGATACAACTACCCTTATTCATCTAGCATTCGAATTACCGTCAAACCCAATGTCTGGTTTTTTTAGTTTGATGGAAGAATTACTTTCTGGTCATATGGAAAACATTCAGTCAAAAGCCAAAGATGAATTAGGTTCATCTGTTCAATCCGTTACAGGCCAAATTCGCCAATCACCCGTTGGGAATTTTCTTATTGTAAAGGCATCGTTGAGCTCGGTAAATCAGTCGAATGACATCATTTCATATCTATCGAAGGAAATACTTGGCATGAAATTCTCCATGAATAAAGATGCTATATCTGCTTTTTCTTCTGCTGAAAAAACATCTTTTTATAAAAGTTTAGAAAAACCCCATATGTTTGGTATTTATAATGCGCATGTTTTTGCACAAAAAGGAATTGACGGCTTTCTTTCCTCCTTTGATGCAACAATGTATATCAATGCAGCCAAAATATTAAAAAAATACAAAATTAATGGTGCACCAACTGTCATTATACATCATCCAATCCCTTCAGATTCTCAGGGTAATTTAGAATCTAAATCCGTGCAACTTTTTGACTATGATGGCTCGGGGACAACACTTATTACAAAACAGAATACTTCAAGCCCGCTCCTTGCAATCCATTACTTATTTAAGAATAAAGCTGGATTAGAAAATGAGTTTGGGAAAGATGCGGCAAAGATTCTTCACGATTGTTTTGGGCAAAGAATGAAGTCCGATAAAAATCAAAAACAAATCGCCCCTTTCGGTCTCACGTTTACTGTCAATGATAATCCGTGGATTCCTATGGATAATATTTATCTTCATGATGATTTTGGATATATTCGCGTGGAAGGATTAGCCGATGATATGAATGGTGCTATTGGATTTCTTAATGATGCATTTTTGAACTTTGTGCCAAATGAAGATGAGTTTAATAAAGCGAATGCACCTTCCCATGGTGGATATGGGGGCATGAGTCATAAAAATATAGCTAAAGAAATATTTAACGATTTGTTAGATGCTCAAATATATGAATCAAAATCAGATAAGAATGAAAAACCAGAATTAAGCTATGAATCACTCTTAGCCTTTGCGGAGAAATACTGGACACCTGAAAATGTGATTTTATCCGTCGTTTCTCCTAAATCACCGGAAAAAGTAAATCATCTGTTTTCTGGTTTTGGGAAACAGGAAAAATCTAACCAATCTATTGCTAAAGAAAAATCGTATAAATCTGTTCTAAAATCAGTAAGCATTGAAGAAGATGGTGGCGGGGCTCAATCGTATTTATTTTTTGGATTTATGAAAGAAATTGAATCAAAAGACAAACCAGCTCTTACGGCACTTTCTTTGATTCTAAAAGATAAAATTGTTTTTGATATTCGTGAAAAACAGGGCATGGCTTATAGAATGCATGCAGGCATTTCTATCAAAAAAGATAAAGCATTATTTTCCATCAATTTTGGAACGCGACCAGAAAATGTCGATAAACTGCTTCCGCAATTCCCGGGGTTTTTCTCAATGAATATGATTACGGATGTAGATGAAGCTTCCGTAGAAAAATCAGTTAATATGTATTTGGGACGCATGATGTTTCGCAGGCTTTCTAGTATTAATCAAGCTTATTATTTAGGCCATTCCCTTTATTTTGATGGTGACATGAATACGGATTCAGAATTTTTGGAAGGATTAAAAGCTGTAAGGCTTGATGATGTGAAGCGTGTTGCAAAAAAATATATGGATGGAAAAAATCCAATTTCAATTACGGTTAGATAACATTGGTTTTGGAGTCCATCGACTGTGTCGATGTTGAATCGAGGAACGAGATTCAAAAGAACTGTTGCAATGAGCGAGATGTTTGAACGCTTCATGCTTCAGCGTATAATTGACGCAGTCAATTAACTCCAAATAAAATAGAGATCTAAATGAAATACATAATAACCATAATCGCCCCCTTGTTCTGTTTTATAATATCATCTTGCGAAAGCAATAAGTTGGCTCCAATAGAATTTGGAACGGTTGGAATAGAATATGAAATTCCTAATAATGGAGGTAATGTATTCATTGAAATAAAAAATAGATATAACACAACATTAAAATCGGATTCATTGGGATTTCAACCCTCTGGGCGATATTTATATTCATGGAGCAATGCCGATGAAAGTTTTTATGAAGGTGTTTACTTCATTTATCTATACTTAGATAATGAATTATTGGGTGATATCAGGGTAATGCATTTAAGCGATTATTAATGCTATGAAATATTTTCTCCCCATTGTTTTGTTTATTTGCTCATCCATAAAAGCTCAATTTTTTTATGTTTCAGGTGGTTATGGCCAATT
Source organism: Bacteroidota bacterium (assembly GCA_016776505.1). Taxonomy (GTDB): domain Bacteria; phylum Bacteroidota; class Bacteroidia; order CAILMK01; family JAAYUY01; genus JABINZ01. The sequence continues at coordinate 1,051 of JADHTG010000045.1, read as the reverse complement.
TGTTAAGCATTCTGAAAATGATAATCCTATAACAGCCTACCAAAATTTTGAAAAAAATGTTCAATGGTCTGCTGGAGCAGAAATTCCATTAAAGCAGTCACAATTCATCCAAGTCAATTTTGGCACTATGGCAACATCTATTCCTTTTAAAAAGGATGGTGGAACTGTATCTGAAAAAACATTCCCATTAGATATTCGATTGTTCAAATCTGTATCAAAAATGACAGGATATGGTCTTGGCCCAACTGTTACAATAACAAATCATTCGCTACAATTATTCGAGGATACCGATTTTGGGATTGAAGATATTTTCAACTCTGTTGGCATCGGTATTAATGGGCTTGCACGAGTCAGTTTTGGTCCATTTTATAATACATATATTTTAATGGATATTGGTGCTCGCTATATAAAAGCGATCAAATTCATTGGTGAAAATCGAGATTTCTCAAATTACTCCCATGAATATGGACAAGTATCAATCTCTTTCGGTCTAGGTAAAAAACTTAAAAAAGGAAAATCATGAAACACATTTTAATCTTAACACTATTCTTTATTATTTCATGCAATGAAACAGATGTTTCCATTGTGGAATTTGAGTCTCATCATATCCAGCTAAAAATCAATGTGGATAAACATTTTGCAGATATTTCTGATACTGGAACAATAAAAGTATATAAAGGTTGGAATCTTTTTGCCCTAAATGGCTCTGTTGAAATTCAATCCTTTAATGTAGAAGGATCTGAAGTAGCGTATCAGTCTTTTTCATCCAAAGATTCTTCCAACGTTCCAGTAGAATTCAAGGATAAACTTCCCCAAGGCAACCCACACGAAGATGAACAAATCATTGCCTTTCAATCAAAGATTACCACCCAAAAATCTTTTTCCATTTCCTATTCTGGTGAATTTTATGAGAATGTAGAAGATGTCCATTTTTCCAATGAAAATGTGGGTCGGGAAGTTACAGCCACCATTTCTGAACAAGGCGCATACTTTAGCCCTGCTGGTAGCTATTATCCCATGGGAAATGAATCTATGGCAAGCTTCAAACTCA
>JADHTG010000127.1 GCA_016776505.1 Bacteroidota bacterium | reverse complement strand
CAACAATATTAACGTATCAATCTTCGGTACAATAATTCTTCCATATCTCTACGACCATCTAAAATACAATGGACAAAAACACTGTTTTCTATGATTTGATAAATGATTCGATAGGGTTTATAGTGAATTTCTAAATAATCAAATATTCCAATTTCCTCTAATTCAGGTGGAACGTGTCCACGATTTGGTAATTTCTCTAAACTATAACAAAGTTCTTCAAACTTTTGAATGAGCCTGATAGCTTTTAATTCGGAGTCATTAGAAGCTACATAACGGTAGATATCAAATAAATCTTCCTCAGCATCAGATACAATATTGACTTTGAATTTCAAGATTGTTTGTAGGTTTTAATCCTATCATTTAAGTCCCTAAACGATTTTTCAATAGGTTTAATTTCCCCATTTTTGATGCTTTGAGAACTTTTAGCGAGTATTTTTAATAGGGCAATAGTTTCCTGTGTGCGTTCATATTCGTGTACATCTTGAACAATGACTTTTGCTATACCATTCTGTGTGATCACAATTGTTTTGTGATTTTTAGCAATATCCCTGATGACCTCAGCAGCATGTGCTTTAAGGTAACTAATTGGTTTGATTGATTCACTTGGTTTCATATTCTCTCCAATAAATACGACTAAATATGGACTATATTTAGGTTACATGCAAGACATAAATCACCGATATTGATTCTATATTGTATTGTTGCCTTCTAACGATATCTATGTTCCCCTTTGTCGGAATGTTGTAAAATATCTTGATCGTATAGGATTTTTCATTTTCTTGTGGTTTCACGTCGGTTGATCTCCCGCCGTGGCGGGATCGCCGAGCGGGACATTTGGGCACCAACATCCGCTCACCGACCCGTTCCGGGATCGGCGACGGATCACGCTGTTGAATTAACTTGAAAGTTCCGAATAGTATCGGAATAAAATTATATCCGGTAAATATAAAAATATTACCTGTAAGGTTTAGGAATAGTAAGGTGTTTTCCCAAACTAGAACCATGGTTTGTGTCCGGTAATATAGGTTGTTTCAAATTCTATGTCATCCATTGTCAGATAAAGAATACCTTCAATTAATCCAATAATTGCTGGAATTGCAGCAAGTACGAAAATTGACAAAATTGATATTAGCAACATTATTACACCTTGTGTTGTATACCCAAGATAAAACTTATGGACACCAAAGCAACCAAGTAAAATTCCTAACAATCCTGCTGCAATCTTTTTTCTTGATGGTCTTGAGATCAAAGACACTCCGCAATTTATACAGATCACTTGCTTATCTTGCGTTTCCTTACCACAGTTATTGCAAAAGTTTTTACCATCGATTGGTCTACAACCACACTTGGTACAAGCAAATGCGTTTTCTTCAACATTATTTCCACAGTTTCTACAATACATATATAATCCTTTCTATTTGATTTTTATTGATGGGAAACACCAAACGGATAAGCTGAGCTGCATGAAAATCAATGTCACTCATCAATTCTGTAATGAAAGACATTATCCCTTTCCTAATATTACAATATCTGCAAACAGGAATGATATCATTGGTAAGACCCAATATAGAATCCCAGACAATATTCCCAGCAAAACTTGTTTTGTATTCAATAATTTCGATTCTTTAAGCTTTTGAACACCCAAAACGAACAGCAACAAGAAAACGACACCGCTTACCAATCCGGGGGAATATTCAATGAAAATAATCGAAAATATGGCGTGATTTAAAAAGTTCAAGAGTCCCCAGATTAAAATCCCCAAACCGAGCGAGAGAAATTTCTTTTCATTTACAAAATAGAAAAACCAACCCAGCAATAGGTAAAATGTGAAATAAAAATTATGAACCAACCACATTTCCATATCATAAATTGATATACCCCATCTGATTTTCGCCCATTCGGGGAACCCAAATATTCCTTCTTCAATAAGATGGAAGGAAATGTAAAACAGGATACATATCAGCGGTAAATATTTGAATTGAATTTTCTTAACCACTAATCTGGCTAACGATTTGTTAGAATTAATTTTTTTCTCACACCAAGCCTCAAAGACACCAAGAATTATCTGATTTTTGCAATCTCATTTTCATTCATTTCTCTTTGTGACTCTGTCCCTTTGTGTGATTGATATGATTCTAACGATATCTATGCTCCCCTTTGCCAAATTGTCGTTTGTTAAAGCACCAAAAATAAAAATACGCTACTCGCTTTTCACAGCCTGCCCCGATTCTTCGGGGTCAGGTTGATTGGTGGTTAGAATACCTTCTTTTTCTGAAATATCGTTGAGTGTCTCTAATTCTTTGTCAATTCGTTCTTTCAAGAATATTTTCATTAGAGATTGATAAGGGACATCTCTCTTGTTTGCAATAGTTCTTAATTCATCTAGTATATATTCGGGCAAACGTAGTGATATTGTTTTGGTAGTCGGCTTTAACTTCGGGAAAATAACCTTATTAGTTCCCTCCCAATCAACATAATCAGTCGAATCGTGGGTTGACCAAAATTCTCTTTCTTCGTCTTCTGTTTCAAATCTTGGAATGGTCTTCAATTTCTTCATAATACTTCCTCTTTTCTTTACGACTCATATCTCTTGCCGATATGACTCGGATCTTACCATTTCTAATTGTGAAAGCGATGAATAACAAACGACCTGAATCTGTTTGTCCAAGAATATAATACCTTTTTTCGGATTTTGAATGTTTTGGGTCACCCGTAGCCAACAAGGGGTGATTGAAAAAGACTTCTTCACATTCATTTTTCGAGACGTGGTGTTTCAGCCAATTTTTCTCGATATTTCCTTCGTCCCATTCAAAACCTTCACAATTGCTGATTTTGATTGTCATACGTTAGTGTATATTACAAAAGTATACAACAATTTCAAAAAGATATGGAGTGTTCTTTGTTGGTTAGCGGGCATTCTAACGATAGATATGTTCCACCTTATCAGAATGTTGTAAAATTACATGAAAGTCTTGGTATGAAACCAGGATACAAAACAACGAAACCAACAAAGGGGAACGATAATGAATCATAACAACAGAAAATTAATTGAAGAAAGACAATACGTACAAGGAAAAATTAAAAAGGATGTCACTCGAATATTGGTAATACACAAAGCAAATTTATTATTATAAAATCAAAACAGAAATAAGACATCGAAGATCGAAGTGTGAACAAAAACTATCACTCGTATCAATATTGCTTTTAATTAACCTTCGAAATGAAATAAATTAAGGGTGACTATATCAGCGGAATATAGAAAGTCCAAGAATTCATACTTTTCACCAGAATAACACAAAAAAATGATTCTTCACAATAATGCGTACCTGAATGATACCTTTCAGGCTCCCGATTGAGAGAAGTAAATTTGTATTCAGAAATAGTCCGAGATACAAGCATTAACACAGTGTCAACACCCAAATACCACCCCCTCTTTTTTTCTCCCCCCCACGATAAATCGGGATTTTCAACATCCAAGGGGGAGAAGGATATATCGGACACTCGAATCTCTGACTCTTTTCGCAGACCCTGCCTGCCCGCCCTCATTCTTCGGGAGCAGGCGGGTGGGCAAGTCTGTTTGAAGCCATGCTTCCAAGAACTCCTCTCCCTTGATGGGAGAGGAATTAAAGGAGAGGGTGATCTTTTCTCTTCTCAACAGTTTCTTCGCAACAAAAATGATGCGAGTTTTGATAAGATTGAATCTGACTCACATTGGATAACTCCTAGAATAAAAATGGAATCCAAGTACTCATTATTGTGATGAGCCAAAAAAATAAACAACTAATTACCACATTTAATAAACGTTTATACCTGAAGGAATAAGGCTGTTGGTGTAATTCAGGAAGTGAAGGAGGAACCAAAATGGTTGGAATCATCGGCTACGGAGCCTATGTTCCATGTCACCGTATCAAAGTTGAAGAAATAGCCAAGGTCTGGGGTGCTGATGCTCCCAGCTACAAGCGGGGGCTTATGCTCGAGGAAAAATCCGTACCTGCCCCTGATCAGGATACTATTACAATGTCTGTTGAAGCTTCAAGGGATGCGTTGATGAGGGCTAATATAAATTCAGAGGAAATTGGAGCGATTTACATTGGATCAGAGTCTCATCCATATGCTGTAAAACCATCAGGGACTGTTGTTGCTGATGCCATTGGTGCGACACCTGATATTCACTGTGCCGACTATGAATTTGCCTGCAAAGCTGGTTCTGAAGCAATGTTTGTCTGTCTTGGACTGGTAAAATCAGGATACATCAAGTACGGTCTGGCAATTGGTGCTGATACATCCCAGGGTGCACCGGGTGATGCTTTAGAATATTCCACCGCTGCTGGTGCTGCTGCCTTCATTATAGGGAGTGAGAACATTATTGCCGAATGTATCGATACATCATCCTATATGACAGACACTCCTGATTTCTGGCGCAGAGAATATCAGCACTATCCACGACATGCGGGGAGATTTACCGGACAGCCGGCTTACTTCAATCACATCATTGGGGCAGCAAAAATGCTTTTGGAGAAGGTTTCTATGAAACCTGACGACTTTCAATATGCTGTCTTTCACCAGCCAAATGGTAAATTCCCCATGCGTGTGGGCAAAATGCTGGGCTTCAAGAGGGAGCAGATCGAGCAAGGATGGCTTGTTCCAAGGCTTGGAAACACTTACTCCGGGTCATCACCGATGGGACTTACTGCTATACTCGATGTGGCTAAACCCGGTGAGAAGATCTTTATGGTCTCGTACGGGTCAGGTTCAGGGAGTGACGGTTTCGTATTCAGAGTTACAGAGAAAATTAAAGAAGTTCAGAATTTATGTTCACATACCAGGAATCAGTTAGATGGCTACCGAAGATATATAGACTACGGTACGTATGCCAAGTTTCGTCACAAGATATTGAAAGCTGAATAAGGAGTTGTTATGAGAGATGTAGCAATAATTGGAATCGGTATTATGAAATGGGGTGAGTTGTGGGAAAAGTCCTTGAGGGATATTTTTGTAGAAGCTTCCCTCAATGCCATTGACGATGCTGGCGTAGACCAGATTGATTCAATGTACATCGGATGTATGTCATCGGGACTATTTGTTGGACAGGAGCATCTGGGTTCACTTCTGGCAGATTATCTTGGAGTGCGGCCTATTCCTGCGACGAGGGTTGAATCTGCCTGTGCTTCAGGGGGACTTGCTTTACGGCAGGCGTTCATCGAGGTGGCATCAGGAATGAACGATATCGTTCTGGCTGGCGGGGTTGAGAAAATGACGGATGTCGGAGGAAATGAAGCTACTTACGCCCTTGGCACAGCGGGTGATCAGGAGTACGAAGGTTATCACGGAATTACCTTCCCGGGGCTTTATTCGATGATTG
>JADHTG010000044.1 GCA_016776505.1 Bacteroidota bacterium | reverse complement strand
GCATCTTTTCTAGAGACACTGATGGGATGGAAAAGGTGTAAAACATAAACGTTTTCAGTTGAGAGAACCAAATGGGACAAAATGAAGAAGGGTTGAAATACAACCCTTCTTCAAACAACTATTAATTATGGAAATTGGTTCCTGGATTCACTACTTATTCAAATAAATAGATATCCAAATATAATACAGCCTTTAATAAAAAAGAAATGATATTTATCCCTCTGATCCTAATATAATGCAATAATAAATTGATATATATCAATATGCACGTATTCGAAATGAATCAAAATGAATGATTTATTTGATAAAGGGTGATAAACTCCTTCTTATTCAGATCGCTTATCTCCGGTTCAATCACTTTCGCAATCCTTTGTCTGATGTGGACTTGCAAAATGAAATGCATTACAATCTTCATCAAGCAGCAGTATTTTAGAAACCAAGCAGCAATGCGGCAGCTCCCACCACAAATCCAATCAGGACATTAAACAGCTTCATATAAATAAAACTCTTCTTTGATTCAGCCAGCAATGGCAATGCACCATGTCCATCCTGTACAATTGAATTAGCCATTAATATACTAAACGGAATATTACCGCTTAAAAACAAAGTAATAAATAGAATGTGAGGACCAGATTCAGGTATTATTCCAATGAGTACAGCCAGGATCAAAATAACATAAGGATTATCTTGTATCCATGCATTAATATTCAGAAATTCCAATCCAAAATGAATAAATAACAGGGCACCTAAGGTCCACAGGAAGATCTTAAATACATGCTTTTTAATGATATGCTCCCATAAATGTTGTTGCAGAAAGTGGTTGGGAGAAGTGGTAACAATAAATAATGTTATGAAAGCAGCTATCAAGGCACTGATTTTCACCCAATTCAAATGCGATTCATGACCATGCTCATGCGCCACTTCCTGGGCACCATGCATTAATATATTCGTATGATCATGAAGCAGTTGTCCACTTATTAATCCTGCAATAAACAATAAAACACCAGCAATCAGAATGGCTCGTTCAAAACTTATATTCTTTAATTGTGGAATGATCTCTTTTCTTTCAAAACAGCTGCATGCAGGTTCGTGTTTAAGGAAATCAGAGTGTTTATCTTTCTCTTTAATGAAGTTTTTATTTTTGAATATCAGATAAAGGATTCCACCGCTCAAGGTGGCAACCACGAACAGGATGATCATTAATTTAAGCGCGGTATCAGGCATTATGGAAAACATCACAAATGCTTCATCACCGGATGTTGCAATCATCGCTGTGACTATGGCTGCAAAACTGAATATCCCGTGAGAATAAAGTGTTACTGCTGTATAAGTACCCAGGCAGCCAGGAATCAAACCCAGAAGTGCTGCCAATCCTATTTGCAGGAATCCGGATTTTTTAAGTGGAATGCTCCACTTCCCTTTGGTAAGTACAGTGATATACTCTATCATCAGCATCATCACCAGTACAAAACTGGTAATCATCAAGGTATTTCTGATTACTTCAATCACTTACTTCTTTTGATTTATTATTAATGACTGATTTTGAAATTCGAATACTTACTTCATATAATAAGATCAGTGGGAAAGCAATCAGTATCTGGCTCATCACATCTGGAGGGGTAAGAATGGAGGATAGAATTAAAATCACAACAAAAGCATGTTTTCGATATCTCCTCATGAATTGTGGGGTCACAATTCCCAGTTTAGAGAGAAAATAAGTTAAAACAGGCAACTCGAAAACAATACCTGCAGCGAAACAGATGCTTGAAATATTGGAAATGTAGGAGCTCAGGTTAATCATATTATTTACCGAGTTGCTCACATTGTACTTCCCAAGAAAGTTGATCGAGAGGGGAGCAATAATAAAATACCCGACTAAAACACCTACAAAAAAAAGAATATTCACTGCAAAAATGGTAAAACTGGCCGCTTTCTGTTCTGTATTGTATAAAGCAGGTCTAACAAACTTCCAAAATTCAAAAATGATATAAGGAAAGGCGATCAGAAAACCTGCAATCATAGAAATCCGGATATGCATCAGGAATTGCCCCGCCATGGTGGTGTTAATTATTTCAAGTGTGAAGGAGTTGATGCATAGAATGGACTTGCCCATTGACTGTCCCAGTCTGCACAATAGGTCGTTTGTAATAAAAGAAGGGTCTTTGGGGCCAAGGATAATTACTTCAAAAACAATTCTCTTGAATAAAAATGCAACAATTGCAAAAACCAATATCACGATAACAGATCTGAAAAGGTGCCACCTGAGTTCTTCCAGGTGATCAAAAAATCCCATTTCTTTTACTTTCGGTTTATCACCATTAAGCTCTTTTCTCATAGCAGCAAAATTAGAGAATTCCAAGACAGAATTAAACTGAAAAATCATGAAATTAAATTAATTGAATATTGGATCCTTAATTCGCATTATTCACAGTGGAATTATTCAGCTTATTATGGATTTCAATTCAAAAATGATGAGAAGTATAATTACTTTTGAACTGCCTAATTACTTTTGAACAGGATGGTCAAAGAGAATAATACATATTCAGAAGCTGGAATAATAGTTATAGGAAACGAAGTACTAAGCGGAGAAACGCTAGACACCAATTCCCAGTATATTGGTAAAAAACTGAATGAACTAGGGATTGTTATCCGAAAAAAGATCTCTGTTCCTGATGAAAAGGAGGATATCATACAGGCCATTGATTCCTTGTGGTCATGCTGTAACCTGATCATTGTATCCGGAGGACTTGGACCAACAAATGATGACATTACAAAAAAAACACTGGCTACTTATTTTAATTCAGAATTGATATTCAGCCAGGAAATTTTCGAAGCCATTAAAAAGATGTTACGCCATCGCGTTCCTGTGATTTCTGATGCACACCGGAACCAGGCCTACGTTCCTCATAATGCCAGGGTTTTATTAAATAAGCTGGGCACAGCAGCTGGCTTATTATTTGAGAAGGAGGGAAAAGTCTTGATTGCATTGCCCGGTGTTCCATACGAACTAAGGGGATTGATGGACAGTGAAGTAAGATCTTACCTGCAAAAATTAACATCATCCAATAGCCTGATCAATAAAAACATCAAAACCATCGGGATTGCAGAATCGATAATCGCTCAAAAAATTAAGGACATAGAGGATTCTCTTCCGGTTTACATCAAATTAGCTTATCTCCCAAGCATTGGCCAGGTAAAGCTCAGGTTAACTGCACAAAATGGAAAAGATAAAGATAGCTTAAGCAAAGAGCTGGATGTCCTGATTGAGAAGATTTCTTCCAGGATTTCTGAATATATTTACGGTTATGGAGATGTGACAGTCACAGAAGCAATTGGTTTGCTCCTTCGAGAAAGAGCTGCAAGCCTTTCCACTGCCGAAAGTTGCAGCGGAGGTTTTATAGCTCATTCAATAACCTCAGTGTCAGGCAGTTCAGAATATTATTTGGGAGGTATAATTGCTTACAGCAATCAAATGAAGGTGAAAGAATTGGGAGTATCAAAATCCATCCTGGATACCTATGGAGCAGTAAGCCAGGAATGTGCTGAAGCGATGGCAAAAGGCGCGCGTAAAAAATATGGGACCAGCTATGCAATCTCTACCACCGGAATTGCCGGGCCAAAAGGGGGAAGTAAGGAAAAACCTGTTGGTACAATTTGGCTGGCTGTTGATTCAGAAGATGAAACCATCAGCAAGAAAATAGTTTTCGATCGTGGAAGGATCCAAAATATTCACTTATCGTCCGTTATTGTTCTGAATATGTTAAGAATGTTGATTCTAAAAAAGGTAGATCATTAATACATATCCAGATCATTAGCTGAAATCACCCGACCGTCATAGATCCGTGTAATTTCCTCCACTAATTCCTTCTCAGTTGCTCCCCAGGCCAATTGATGATACAGCAGAAGTAAACCAGGTTTTACTTGCTTCGCAATTTCTGCCAGTTCTGTAGTAGAAGTATGGAATTGGGGATGATATTTTTGCCACAATTCAGCTCTGAATTTCAACTGTTCATCAGAATATACCTCGTGTATCAGCACATCAACTCCCTTGCATTTATCGATCAGGTTTTGAGAGGGTTTTGTATCTCCCGAAATTGCAATTTTACGATCAGGTGTTGTAAAAATAAAACCAAAAGCCTGCTCCCAATTTCCATGTTCGACTAAAAAGGCCTCGACTTCCAAATTCTCATCTTTGTATATGATACCCTCCTTGATTTCGTGTGTATTCACTCGCCAGCCTTGATCGTTGGCAGGTTCTAATCCGTTGAGTCTTATTTTTATATCTTCCTCATAGGCTTGAAGTATATGTTCAGTCATATGAGTAATCCCTTTGGGTCCATAAACCTCCAATGGTTCATCTCTTCCCATCACCCAGGGAGTGAAAATCAGGTCAGGATAACCTGCGGTATGGTCAGTGTGCAGATGTGTAAGAAAAGCTTTTTTTAGGTTTTTCGCCTCCAGTGCTTCAACGCTTCCCCCGTATCGTGGGGAATGAGCAGCCGCTTTCCTGATCAAACCCGGTCCAAAATCTACTAAATAAGCCGTGTTATTCACAATAATAGCAAGGGATGGACCTGAATGATTTGGATCGGGATTGGGTGTTCCGGTGCCAAGAAATACAATTTGACTGGAGGTGGAAGATTTAGTATTATCCTGTGAAAAAGAGCCAGTTTGAAATAATAGAGTCCAAAGTAGGAACCCAAATATAAGTCGAATTGTTTTCAAGTCTGTTTTATCTTTAAATGATACTTAATTTTCGTTGTCAGATCCTCAAAGCGGATGGGTTTTGCTATGTAATCATCACAACCAGCTTCCAATGCATCTTCACTGTCTCCAAATAAAGCAAAAGCTGTTTGAGCAATTATGGGTAGTTGTGGATACTTCTCTTTTACTTTTTTTGTTGCTTCATAACCATTCATTTTGGGCATTTTTATATCCATTAATATTAAATCAAGATGTTTTTTTTCATCCAGGATATTTAATAACTCCAAGCCATTTTTTGCCCAAATGACCTCACCACCACGCATAGTCAAAAATTTTTGAAGTAAACGAAAATTAAAATCTTCATCTTCTGCAATTAAAATGGTTTTACCCTTTAAAAACTGTTTAGGTAATTCGATTTCTGATTTCTTTGAATTCATTGTTATTGTATTTGCAGAATTATCTCTTTACAAATTTGAATAACTGATATTGTAATCCTGTACCAAATTTGATTTGATAAAGTCCGCTGGCGATATCATTTATGTTAATTATCTGCAATTCGTGTGCAGTTTCAGAAAGGCTGTAATAGATCAATTTACCGCTCATGTTATAAATTTCGATACTTATATTCTTCATGGATTCTTCAAAATCAACAAATAATACATCAAAAGCAGGATTAGGATAAATTCTCACTTTTCGAAGCAGAGTTGCTGATTGTTCAATACTGGAATTTCCACTAATGATAATGGCGGCATAATCTACATTATTGCCTTCATTTGATTCCGCAATTTGATTGCTTGCATCGGCCACAAATAAAATATACCAATTTCCATTAGCCGTATTATTTGGAATAATCAGATTTTCATTTGAAGCACTTGAACTATTGACAGTTAAGTTAGGAATATTGTCAGAACCCAGTTCAATATCATTTCCATCAAGTGTCTTATTAAGTGAAAGGTAATATTTCACCACACTGCTTTCAGCCTCTTCCTCTCCCTGGTTTTTTATGGTGCAGCTGGCAGAAATAGTTCCACCCACGATCACGCTTGCTGGATTTATACTCTTTGACTGGATAAATAAATCCGGTTGGCCTTTATATACTGTAAACTGGGCTGAGGCCATATTATTATTTTCATTTGATTCAGTAATAGTCTCATCTGCATCAGCATAATACAATATATACCAGCTGCCAGCGGTGGTATTAAGAGGGATCTGGAATTCTTCGGCCACTGTCACCGATCCATCCTTGGCCAGGCTGATTACATTGTCGGAACCCATTTCAACATCTCCTCCGTCAAAAACGGAGTTCGATGACAAATAATATCTTATCACAGAAGAGGATGCAATAGCGCTACCCTGGTTTTTAACAATGCAGGAAACGGTGACATTTTTACCTGATTTTACAGTTGTGGGATTGACTGTTTGAGATAATGGAATTAAATCAGGATCTCCAACCTCCACCCGGGTGATGACAATTTCAAATAAATAAGTCCCCCGTATTCCTTCAAAATAAGGGCTCAATTCAAAATAAACAGTGCCCCCGTCATTCACATCAAAATCTGATGCTTCCTCATCATCGAAATAAGCAGACCAATTACTTCCATATTTATAAGCAAAAACGGCATCACAAGAATATGATTTGCCATTACCACTATTATAACTGTCGTGCAATCGCATGCTGATCGTATAATTGTATCCACTGGCTAAATCAAAATGATAAAAGTCGATATCCGTTACCAGGTGGAAATTTGAACTGTCGGTAGAGATTTCTGCTTTATCAGCTATGAAATCAGGACTAAAAAAATAGGAAGTAGACAGTGAATTATTCTCTTCATAGGGATCGGCTAATTGAGCTGTTGAAATTACTTTTACTAAAATAGGATTAGTGAAAGCATCCTCATCAACCAAAGTCCAGCTACTGCCTGAAGGTTTGAAATGTGCCGCCAGCAAATAATCACCAGGATCTGCATCTATGGAGCCGCTGACAAACCAGATTCCGTTTGTCCAGTGGCTCGAAGCAGGCAGGTTTAATCCGGTTCGTGTTTCAATGGTTTCAACAAATTGACCACTTGAGGCATCAAATAAAGAGACGGTTAAATCCCCGTTAAAAGTGGACGAGCTATAATTTGCAATATCTATCCAAACAAAAGCGGAGTCATTCTGAATTAATGGTTTAGGATAAACGTAAAAAGAATCATACAACCTCATATCCCAGCTTGAGGTTCCGCCCTGAACAGTTACAGTCAAAGGATTGGAGTAGGAGCCTTTGTCAACCAGGGTCCAGTTTCCACCATTTGGTTTAAACTCAGCAGCTACCAAATAGGTTCCGGGAGATGCAGAAATACTGCTGCTTTTAAAATCGTGCCCATTTGTATAATAATATCCATCGGGTAGGGAAAGGTTATTAAAGCTATCTATTAATTCAACAAATTGTCCGGAGGAACTATACAATGCCACGCGAATGTCCCCGCTAAAATTGCTTCCGCTATTGTTTAGTAATTGAACCCAGATTGTTCCTTGCTGATATTGCGTTAATGTAGCGGGTGTAACAGTCATTGCATCATATAATGTCAGCATGACCGAGGAGGTGCTTCCTGGTTGAATACCTATAATTGCAGCCTGGCTGGTTGAAAAATCAAAAGTTGAAGGATTTAAATTAGAAACATAGAAATAACCATCCTGGTAGCCTTCCCATCCCCAATTGAAGTGGAAATGATTATTGGAAGTACCCTGGTATCCATCACATACAAAAGCATGTCCACCTGAAGATCCGTGTCCCCTGTATATGAGTGGCCGGTTGTTATCTATTTCTGTTTTTAACAGGCTTTCCCAACCGCTGGATGAATAATTACTTTTATTTTTATATTGTGTCGAAGATGAATATCCAAAATAATTTTTTAATGCGCTGGCTGCGTCAGAAGTATAAGCCCCGCTGCTTGCAGGTCCATAATTCATTTCTACACTCACACCACAATGATTCAGAAGGGTTGCAACAGGGGTATTGTGTGAACTGAGAGAATTGGGCATCCCGCTCCAGTTGTAAGTAGTCATTCCATAATTTGCAGATAATGTGCCATAAGATGAATGATAATAAGAACTTGAACTGTTTCCTGTGGTGGGTGATTTGTGATAATGCATCACCTGTCCCATGGCCACTGCAACACAACCCACCAGTGCACGATTGTCTGAAGAGCTGCTGGCGTCATAGGGACAATTCTTGTTGTAATACTTCCCCTGACCCCATTGGGCTGTAACTAAAGGACTTACACTGCGATAGCTGCCTCTGAATATAGGTTGATTTTCTAATTTTTTCCATTCATTTTGAATGAGGCGGTCGGCTTTCAGGTTTTCTGATACGACTTTTAATATCTGTTTCTCATAGATAATCATCATTTCCCGGAAAGAAGGTGCCTGGTTTTCAAGGATGTAATTGCCTTGAAATGAATAACCCAGAACAGGATACACATCGTCATCAGCAGCAATGATTACAAATCCCTTGACATCGCATCTGATATCAAATACATAATAAAGATTATAATTGTTTTGAGTTTCGGTAAATACTAACTCCGGCTTAATGTCCTTATTAGGGATATGATAATATTCATTGACTCGCTCAAAAAAAAGATTCTTTGCAATGAGTGAAGCATAAGATGAACTGACAGGATTTGCATATCCAATGTATATGAGAAGAGAGAAAATACTGCTAATTAATAATCGTTTCATATAAGGTAAATTATTGACTTTTATAATATTCGATAGATCAACAAGGGAATGCAAAGATACAATTCAGCTGTTATGATTTAAGTTATTTAAGTAAAAATTATAAAGGATTTACTGGGTGGTCCTTGTGAAATTGTATCAATCTTTGCTCCAGCTCAGGAAACTGCTTGCGGTTAACCAGGGAGACACAAGCCCTAACTCCCTCCAGTCTTTCACTTCCGGTAATAGCCAGAGAGATGGCACTTATTCCATAATAGAGCAACTCTTCTACCAGGAGCTCTCCAGTATATCCTGCGTATGAAATAGTAAAATAAAATCCGTCTGCAATGGGTTTATCGATATCTGTGTCATATACTATTTTAAAACCGTTTTCGAGGAAAAGTTTCTTCATGATGGATGCTTTTTCGGCATAGTCAATGACATCCTCCCGATAGTGATAGGTTCCTTCATTAACAGCTTTGAGAATAGCGGCCAATCCATATTGAGGACTATGAGAAGTGCCGGAACTCAGGGCATAAATTGATCCGAATATCAATGCATGACCAAAAACATCCGTTGAATAATGGGATTTTAAATGGGCAGACTGAATATTAAATACTTTATCTGAAACGACCAGCATTCCTATTCGCTGACCTGCATAGCTAAATATTTTAGAGCTTGAAATAAGCAGGATATAATTATCCGTATACTGAGAAACGCTGGGCTGATAAGGAGCAACACCTGGTTGAGTATAATCTTTTCTGAAATCCATTCCGAAATAGGCCAGGTCTTCAATCACAACTACATTGTAGAGGTCAGCTAATTCTGCTATTGTTTTTAATTCTTCATCAGTAAAGCAAATCCATGATGGATTATTTGGGTTGGAATAAATGATAGAAACGATATTTCCTTTTCTCAAATAAGATTCTAATTTTTCCCTGAGTTTAGCTCCCCTGTAATTATATACATCAAAACTTTCATATTTTTGTCCCAGAACACGATGCTGTTGCTTCTGTACAGGAAATCCCGGATCAATAAAAAGGGTGGTGTCTTTTTCTTTATACAATCTGCCTAAAGTCATGAATGAAGCGAATCCTCCAAGCATAGATCCAACCGTAGGAATGCAGCCAGATGGACTGACATCAATATTCAGGAATAATTTTAAAAACCTGACAATTTCAGTTTTTAATTCAGGAATCCCTTCAATATTTGGATAAATGGCCGCAACTCCCTTTTTATGTGCTTCAATTTCAGCTTCAATACCAATTTTTGAAGGAGGTAATCCGGGCACTCCCATTTCCATGCGGATAAATTTCTCCCCCGTATCAGCTTCAATCTGGCTCACAATTTTCAAGAGCTCCCGTATACTTGCGGTACCCACATTTTTAATACCGCTTTCTTCTATCTTTTGTTTTACTGTCTGGTAATCAATTGGTGTGTTTCTCATTCCCAGGAATCTTTTATTCTAATAACATATATCACAAACCTACATGAATTTTGAAAAATGTCAATGAATATGAATTAATTTCAGAGTCTGTGTAAATAGTTGTTTCAAGGCAGGTGATCCCCTTTAACGGATTGAAATTCTATATATTAATACAAGCTGTCGGATCAATTTATAATGGTGATAATGAAGCTGCTGTAAATTCATTATGCAGGACTTAGAAGCAAACAATTCAGGATTGGTAATGGAATATGTAATATTATTTAAATTTAGTTTTTAATAAGTCAGTCCACTCTTTAACAAGTTCTTCTGTATCCTCAGGGTAATTATCCTGGTCGATCGGGAGTCCTATAAACTGGTTCTTAACAAATGCACGGGAATCAGTGAATTCATATTTGTCTCCAGGCCAATGTCCAATGATTTTAACACCCCTCTCAACCAGTTTTTCGTACAATAATCCCATGTCTTCACAAAAATGGTCTGGGTAAAGTACTTGATTTCCCAATCCAAAAATGGCAGCTTTTTTACCTTTTAAATCAATTTTATCAAGCAACATAAATAAATTATCCCAATGATTTTTGGTACTGGCATCTTTCCAACTATCTGCTCCAACAGTAGAGACACCAAAAATATATTGCTTATACTCGTCCAATTTAAGCAAGGATACTTTAGTGAGGTCCAAAACATCAATGTCATTTTCATCAAAGTTTTTGGCAATAATGTGGGCAACGTCCTCAGTATTTCCACCAGTGTATCCGAAAAAAAGTCCGATTTTTTTCATTTGTTTATATTTTAAATTCTAATTGGTTCCTGAAATCCCTGAAAGTTATCAGGCACGATTTGTTTTTTTGAAAGATGAATAAAACATGGCTCGCAAAGTTAAGATTTTATATTAAGTAATTTGATAGATTCCCCTGCCAGATATTCGCATATACTCCATGTTAAGAAAGCACGATATTAATGATTTTATTTGGGATAAAAATAATTTTTTTTATAGTCTTTCCTTCTGTCCACTTTTTAGAGAGTGGATTATTTAATACTTCATTCTCCACCTGATCCCTGTCCATTGTTAAAGGGAGTATTTGCTTAAAACGTAATTTGCCATTAATTGAAACCGGGTATTCATATGAATCTTCCTTAATAAACATAGGATTAAAAACAGGAAAGGTGGCTTGTGATACAGATGTTTTATTGCCTGCTAATGACCATAATTCTTCGGCAATATGAGGAGCAAAAGGGGATATTAAAACAATGATTGGTTCCAGTATTTGTTTTTTGCGACATGATAATCGTGTGAGTTCATTCACTGCAATCATAAATGCACTCACAGATGTATTGAAAGAAAGTTTTTCTATATCATCTCCCACCTTGCGAATTAGTTTATGTAATATTTTTAATTCATTTTCAGTGGCCTGATCTTCAGTTAATTCAAAATTTTCCTGTTCATTAAAAAATAACTTCCAGAATTTTCTTAAAAACTTAAATACTCCCTCAATTCCATCTGTATTCCAGGGTTTGTGTAATTCAATAGGGCCTAAAAACATTTCGTACATCCTGAATGTATCAGCTCCATATTTTTCTATGATCATGTCTGGATTCACTACATTATGCATGGATTTCGACATTTTTTCAATGTTCCATCCGCAGAGATAATGCTCTTTTTCAAGGATGAATTCTGCCTGTTTGAATTCCGGTCT
The DNA here is from genome assembly GCA_016776505.1 of Bacteroidota bacterium. Taxonomy (GTDB): domain Bacteria; phylum Bacteroidota; class Bacteroidia; order CAILMK01; family JAAYUY01; genus JABINZ01. The sequence continues at coordinate 15,252 of JADHTG010000044.1, read as the reverse complement.
CCATTTTTTAAATGCCTCTATATTCAGATGATCATTTTCCACCAGACTGACATCCACATGGAGCGGAGTGGAAAATAACTCCCTGTCTTTTATTTCGGATGAAACAAACATAGGATTCAGTTCTTTATATTCCCCTTTGAGGTAAGATCCAGGCTTCCTGCCCTCAGCCAATTCCTTTATTTTATACAGTACATTTTCTACATTTTCTAAAATTTGATAAATTGGAATAAGGAGTAAATTATAGTCATTATGTGAAAAATACTCCTGGTAGCGTGATTCCAGTTTCTCCAGTTTTTTGAGTTGCTTGATTTCAAGGACAATTTTAGCCTCCTTGCTAAAGAAATCAAATTCCCGATGACCTTCCTTATATTTCCTGTGAAATTCAATTCCTGTTTTTACATCTTTGATCTGCTCCCAAAGTAAATATTCCGCAAATTTTTCAGGATTTACGCGATAGACAAAACTGGAGCGACCTTGTATCATTCCCTGGTTGACCAATTTTTTGAATGGTTCATCTTTACAGCTTAAACCCGTATCGAATAAAAATTTGTTCCAGAAGCGTGAATAGATCAAATGTCCAGTTGCATGTTCTTTCCCGCCAATATACAAATCCACATCCTGCCAATAGCTGTTCGATTCTTTTGAAAAATATTCCTTCTCATTCCCAGGATCCATGTATCTCAGGTAATATCCACAGGATCCTGCAAAACCGGGCATGGTATCCAACTCGAGTGGATATCCTTTTTTTGTATTCCAGTTTTTTGCTCTTGCCAAGGGGGGGTCTCCCTCCTCTGTCGGAAGAAAAGTGTCCAGCTTCGGTAAATCCAGGGGTAATTCTGATTCATCCAATACAAAGGGGACACCATCTTTATAGTATACGGGAAATGGCTCTCCCCAATAACGCTGGCGACTGAAAATAGCATCACGCATTCGGTAATTGATTTTTCGTTCTCCAATGCCTGTCTCCTCCAGTTTATTATTCATCCTCTTGATGGCATCTTTTACTTCAAGTCCATTCAAAAAGTCAGAATTAATGAGTTTTCCTTCCATGGCCTCATAAGCCTCACAGTCTATATTCCCTCCACTAACTACTTCAGGAATAGGTAATTTGAAATGTTTAGCAAAGGCATAATCACGGCTGTCGTGAGCAGGAACAGCCATGATAGCACCTGTTCCATATCCAAAAAGCACATAATCAGCTATCCAGACAGCTATTTTTTCAGATGTAAACGGATGAATAGCATAAGCACCAGTAAATTGCCCGCTAATTTTTTTTGTTTCAGCGATTCGGTCTCTTTCTGTTCGTTTGCTGGTTTCTGTTATATAATTCTCCACTTTTTCCAGGAATTCCTGACTTGTAATGTGGCTTACCAAGGGGTGCTCTGGTGCGAGTACCATATATGAAGAACCGAAAAGTGTGTCTGGTCGTGTTGTAAATACTTCAATCCGAAATTCCTGTTTGCCATGAGATTTGTCATCATTCGTGACCTGAAATTCAATACTGCTACCAACCGATTTTCCTATCCAGTTTCGCTGCATTTCTTTAAGAGAATCAGACCAGTTCAAATCATCAAGTCCTTGCAACAATCTTTCGGAATAAGCAGAAACTCTCAATAACCACTGCTTCATAGGCTTTTGCACTACAGGATGTCCTCCTCTCGCTGAGAAACCTTCTTTTACTTCATCATTTGCCAGCACAGTTCCCAGTTCAGCACACCAGTTGACCGTGGTTTCAGCCTGGTAAGCCAGGCGGTAATTCATCAGGATTTCCTGCTGGTCTTTCTCGGATTTTGATTTCCATTCGTCAGCAGTGAAGCTGATTTCTTCTGAACAGGCTGCATTAATGGAATGGCTTCCTGCTTTTTCAAAAGCCGCGATTAAGGAATCAATGGGTTCTGCTTTTTGGGTTTCATTATTATAAAAGTGCTTGAAAAGCTGGATGAATGTCCATTGTGTCCATTTATAATAGCTGGGATCAGCTGTGATGACTTCCCTGTCCCAGTCATATGCCAGGCCTATTTTGAATAATTGCTCTTTGTATCTTTTAATATTTTTTTTGGTGGTAATAGCAGGATGTTGCCTTGTTTGTATGGCATATTGTTCTGCTGGCAACCCAAATGCATCAAATCCTATCGGATGCAACACATTGTAGCCTTTCAGAGTTTTATACCTGCTGTAAATATCCGAAGCGATATATCCAAGCGGATGTCCTACGTGCAATCCCGTGCCAGAAGGATAAGGGAACATGTCGAGAACATAAAATTTAGGTTTGCCTGATTGATTCTCAACCTGAAAGATCTTATTGTTTTTCCAGAATTCCTGCCACTTATTTTCAATCTGTTGGAAATTATATTCTGCCATTCTTCGCTTATTTCGGGTCTTCAGTCAGTTGGCAAAATTAGGAAAATAATCCAATTGCGGCAGTGACTTTATCAAGCCTGTAGTGCCTGAAGAAATTGTGATGAGCTGGAATTAGACCTGAACAAAAAAATCAGGATTATTTTTTTGATTTATGAAGACGAAACAGCTTGCCAAATGAACTAAAAAATCTTTTTTCAAAATTCCAGAAAAAGCTAAACTGGCCGAAAAGAGTCCCGATAATCAGGAGCAGTATGTTATAAATGGGCAAGGTCAGGAAAACAAAAACCAGGAAGCGATTAATGAAAGTAGGATGGTCAGAAAGTTTGAGCCACTGACTGATCATACCTTCTACTTTTAAAGTCGACATTCCTGTAGCTGCAAAAACCAAGAGGATGATTATTACATGGAAGGTTCCTTTAATGCCCCATCTTTCTTTCAGCTTATTGATCCACTGCGGTGTTTTCATCTGGCAAAGATATTATTTGAATAGGGATGAAGGGTAAAAAGAAATATTGCATCAGTAAGGTATTCAACGCTCAAATGACATGAGGAACGAAAACTGCTGTTCATGATGGCATTATGAAATCAAATTTCCCTTTGTAATTGAGTAACCCAATCTTTAATTCTTTTTGCTGAAAGCTTTGCCTGGTTTTCCTGATCCAGGAGAAGACCCACAAATTGATTTTGTCTTATAGCTTTGGAACTTTCAAATTCATAACCTTTTGTGGAGGTAAATCCGATGAGCTTTCCTTTGGCATGTTCTAAAATTTCTGCCATGATACCCAAAGCATCTCCAAAATTCTCGGGATATCCTTTTTGATCCCCCAGGCCATAGAGACCAAAAGTTTTTCCTTTCAGGTCCAGGTCTTCCAATGCAGGAACAAATTCATCCCAATAATTGGGAAGTTCCCCATCAAACCAGGTAGGTAAACTCAGAATAAGAAAATCATAACTAAGGAATTCCTCAGCTGTTATTTCTTCTGCATTGACGACTGCAATTTTATCTTTTCCAAATGCTTCAATAATTTTTTCAGCCGCTTTTCTCGACTTGGTGGTATTGAAGCTATATATAATTGCTGTTTTCATTTTATTATGTGTTCTGTTGTTTTAGTTCTTAATTCGTTATTCAAATGTTCTAATGTTCTTCAGATCATATTTTAACCTTTCCCGAAGGTCCAAAGGACTCCTTCTGAGGATGCCTTCAGCACAACCTTTAATACTTCAATAATTCCCTCACTGCATGCTCTATCTTGTCTGCATCCGGTAAAATGGCTTTTTCAAGAATCCTGTTGAATCCGACCGGGGTGAATGTGGATCCCACTCTTTTCACAGCTGCGTCCAGGTATTCGAATGCTTTGTCGCTGATCAGGGCAGAAATCTCTCCGCCAAATCCTGCAAAAACTTTGTCTTCATGAACAACCAGCACTTTATTCGTCTTTGTCACTGTTGTCAGGATGGCCTCTTCATCCAAAGGCAGCAGCGATCTGAGATCGAGCACTTCAATACTTATTCCGCTATCTTTATCCAGCTTGTCTGCCACCTCCAGGCACATATGAGTTGTATTTCCATAAGTTATTATGCTTAGATCTGTTCCTTCTTTCCTTATCCTGGCTTTCCCAAATGGAACTTCGAAATCATCAGGAATGGGTGTTGCTGCTTTGGGTGCATTGTAAAGTGCTTTTGGTTCCATGATAACTGTCAGTCCTCTTGAACGTATAGAAGTTCGTAATAAACCCGCAGCATCATCAGCAAAAGAAGGATAAACAATCCTGCAACCGGGGAATGTGGTTAAAGCTCCTTCAATGTTTTGTGAGTGGTACAAGCCACCCCCAATATATCCTCCAGATGCAAGTCGAACCGTGACATTCGGAGCAAATGCACCATGGCTTCTCCAGTAATCGTGAGTAGCATCTACAAATTGCTCCATGGCTGGCCAGAAATAATCAGCAAATTCGGCTCCTTCCACAACAACCCGTATGTTTTCATTAAAACGAGTCATGCCGTTTGCTGTACCCATGATATAATCTTCCGCAATGGGAGCGTTAAAAATTCGGGATTCACCGAATTCTTCCTGCATTCCTTTTGACACATTGAATATTCCGCCTTTGTCTTTGTTGGCCATGTCCTGTCCCCACATATAGGTATCGGGATTCAAGCGAAACTCTGCTTTCAGTGTTTCATTTAAGCCTTCGATTATTTTCTTTTTATCTCCTTGATGTGTGTGTATTCCATCCGGGTATTTTTGAGAAATATAGGGCTCAGGTATAACAAAATCATGGATGGATGCAGGATCCGGATCAGGTGCGGCCATTCCTTCTTTATGTGCTTTTTTTACTTCAATTTTTACCTGTTCCTCAATTTCTGTAATTTCTTTTTCAGTTAAGCGATCGTACCTGAGCAGCATTCGTCTGAATTTACCCAAAGGATCGTAGGCTTTCACATAATTTATTTCATAGTCATCACGATACAATTCATGACGATCAGAATTTGAATGAGAATGAATTCTGATGCAATTGGCCTGAACGAGAACTGCTTCTTGTTTTTCCAATGCATGTTTCCTGGCTTCAGCCATGGCATTCATAGAATCAAAAACATCTTTTCCATTGCAATGGATAATCCGGAGGTTTTTAAATCCTGTAAAATTATTGGCCACTTTACGATTAGCAGTCTGATCTTTTTTAGGAACGGAAATTCCGTAGCCGTTATCCTGAATGACAAATACCAGAGGAAGCTTTTCATTGGAAGCCCCGTTGATGGCCTCATAGACATAGCCTTCAGAAAAGCAGGATTCACCCTGAGAACTAAAAACAACTCCTTTGGATCCATATTGTTTGATAGCTCGTGCAGTTCCTGCTGCAATTTGAGTGTGGTTGCCTGTGCATGAAGATACATTGTGGATATTCCATTCGGGTTTAGCAAAATGATTTGACATATGACGACCTCCGCTTGCTTTATCCGTTGCCTTGGATATTCCATTCAGAATGATCTCTGTCGCGGTTAAGCCTGCTGATATATTAGTCAGCATATCCCTGTAATAGGGAAATAAATGATCCAAATTTCTATCAAATACCTGTCCGAGGGCTAACTGAATACCATCATGACCTGCATAAGGTGCATGATAACTCCAGCCAATTGCTTGCTTTAAATAATTCGGAGCCTTTTCGTCCAGTGCACGCCCTAAAGTCATTAAATGAAACCACTTCTTCAGCGTTTTTTTGTCCGTTTTTTTTATGGAATGAAGCTTAGGGATACTTAAAATTTCTGTTTTCATTTTATATACTTCTAATGGTATCAAAATTTTCCAGGTAGTCAGCCACTTTTCTTACAAAAGAACCGCCCAAAGCCCCATCTACGATGCGATGATCGTAAGATAATGATAGATACATTTTATTTCTAATGGCAATGACATCTCCCATCTCCGTTTCCAGAACAGCAGGTTTTTTGACAATGCTCCCGGTTGCCAATATGGCTACTTGCGGTTGATTAATGACAGGTGCCCCAAACAAATTATCAAAAGAACCAAAATTGGTTATGGTAAATGTTCCTCCACTGATATCATCCGGATTCAAATTATTTTCACGCGCATTTTTAGCCAGGGTAATAATATCAATGGCTAAGCCAGCAAGATTTTTTTGATCAGCATTTTTAATAACGGGTACAATGAGGTTCCAGTCTTCCAAAGCAACTGCTATCCCAACGTTTACCTGTTTCTTAAGAATAATGTTGCTTCCGTCAGTAGAGGCATTTACTTGGGGAAAATCCCGCAGTGCTTTTGCAACAGCTTCCGTAAAAATGGGCATATAGGTTAATTTATAACCATGCTTTTTTTGAAATTCATGCTTGACTTTATTTCTCCACTTCACCATGTTTGTCACATCGGCTTCAACTACTGAAGTTACGTGAGCAGATGTATGAACAGACATCACCATATGGTCGGCAATGAGTTTCCTCATTCTTCCCATGGGAATAATTTCGTCCCCGGGATGTATTCTGACAGGGGCATGTTCTGTTGAAGAAGGTTGCCCCACGGGAGTTTTTGCTCTTTTATCCAAATAGTCCAGGACATCTTTTTTCGTTACTCTTTCATTTGAACCGCTTCCTTTGATCCCATCCAGTTCAGCAATAGTGATCCCTTCCTCTGTAGCAATTGTTTTTACCAGTGGTGAATAAAAGCGATCTGAACTTGTTACTGCTTGAACAATAGGCTCTTCAATGGGTATTTCTGCTTTTTTGACATCATCTGCATTTTGATCCTCCAAATCCTCATTCGAGATGTCCGGACTGTCTCCATCCAGATCAATCACTGCTATGACCTTTCCGACTGCAACCACATCATTTTCCTGGTACAGGATTTTCCTGACTATGCCTTCTACCGGCGAGGGTATTTCAGAATCTACTTTATCTGTTGCCAATTCTACTAAAGCCTGATCTTCTTCAATAGAATCTCCTTCTTTGATAAGCCATTTAAGAATAGTTGCTTCCTCAACACTTTCCCCCAGTTTGGGCATAATGATGTCAAACTTCGCCATAATGCGTATTTATATTTAATACAAATTTATAAATAATATAAAAAAGAAAGCTTGTAAATTTGTTTATTGTATGACAATGATTGTTTTACGCACATTAATCATTTAAATAATTTAACATGAAAAAATTTATATTAATTCTATTGACCTCACTTTCTTTTTTATTTATAAGCCTTAAAACCACCTCCCATTGTGAAGTTCCTTGTGGGATTTATGATGATGAATTACAGATCGACCTGATTTATGAACATATAAGTACCATTGAAAAATCCATTGAGCAGCTAAACGAATTAGGATCAAAAAGTCCTGTGAACTACAATCAAATGGTTCGCTGGATAAATACCAAGGAAGATCACGCTACTAAAATACAGGATATTGTAAACCAGTATTTTATGACTCAACGTGTAAAAGCTGTTGACGTTTCTGACCAGGCTGCTTTTGACAATTATGTTGCTCAAATAACCTCTTTGCATCAAATGCTTGTATTTTCAATGAAAAGTAAGCAAAGCCTGGATATGAATAACATAGATCACTTAAAAGAACTTACCGCATCATTTGAAATGGCTTATTTTGGTGAGCACAGACACGACAGGGAAGGGGGGCATAAATAGTATCTTTAGAGTTTGACATTAGCTAAAACAGACGTTATACTGTGATTACATTCTCAGTTATCGTCATTCCTGACGGAGTGAAACGGACCAGCCTGCCGGCAAGGCAGGGATCAGGAATGAAGGGCTCTTTTTGTGGATTCCGGGAACCACGATTTCATACAACTCCCACCAATACAGGCTCTTTCCCTCTATTGATCTCTTTGATTTGCACTTCTGCAAAGTCATTTCGGCTATAAGAGTTTGCAGGGAACTCAACAGGAATATAATGTTGGCCGTAGCCTTTCGCGATGCCTTTCCTGTTTATTTTCTCTATCAACACCCTTTGATCTTTGCCTATGAAGGTGCGGCGATAGGTTAGTTTATTTTCTTCTGCCAGCTTACGAATGATTTCACTTCGGTCTGATTTTACATTTCCCCGGATTTGATCCTCCATCCTGGCAGCTCTTGTTCCGTTCCGAATGGAATATTTAAAGGTATGTACATGGCTAAAACCAATTTCTTCAACCATGGAAACAGTTTGCTGAAAATCCTTCTCTGTTTCACCCGGAAAGCCTACCATAATATCAGTGGTGAAGTTGAAATCAGGTATTTCCCTTTTGATTTTATCGATGATATTCCTGTACTCAGAAGATGTATACATGCGTTTCATTTGAAGTAAAATCCGATCAGAACCACTTTGTAAGCATAAATGGAGGTGAGGAGTGACTTTTGGATGTTGGAGTAATTCTATAAACCGATCTCCATAACCATCAGGTTCAATAGAGGATATTCTCACGCGGAAATCCCCGCTAATTTCAACTATGCTTTCAAGTAATTTCTCAAAATTCCAGTCTTGCGAATCATAGCGACCAATATTGACACCTGTTAAAATGATCTCTTTGAACCCAAAATCAAGAACTTTCCTTATGTTTTCCATAATATCATGGGGTGGGCGACTCACAGCTCTCCCTCTTACTTTTGGTACTATACAAAAAGTGCAGAAATTATCACATCCGTCCTGAATTTTGATCATGGACCGGGTATGCATCGTTTTATCAGCCGGACTGTAGTTAAATGTGTCTGGTTTTAAATCGGAAGGAATGATCATTTCTCCTCCAAGATGAGATTCTACAATATGGAATATGGAACTTTTTTGCTCATTCTTTACGAAATAGGTTACATCCTGGAGATTTTGAGAATTATCCATGTGATTGTTTACCATACATCCGGTGACCACCATTAAGGAGTCTGGATTTTTTCGATTCGCAAAATTCACCGCCTGCCGTGACCGGGAATCTCCTTGTTTGGTGACGGTGCAGGTATTCACCACATATACATCTGCGACCTCCGAGAAATCAACAATTTCATAATCCCCATGATGAAACTGTGAAACAATTGAATCAGTTTCGAACTGGTTTAAGCGGCAACCCAGGGTTTTAAATGCGATTTTTTTCATAAATGAAATTTAGATGGAAAGGTGGAAAGAGGTGGCTTTCTCAGAATACTTGTGTCCGTCATTCTCGCGTACGCGGGAATCTCTTTGTTATTGAAGAGGAGATTCCCCTTTTCAGGGGAATGACGAAGAATTTGAGATTTGATGACTTTAAGACTGAGGTTGTAATTCATAGTATTTTTCACTCTCTAAAAGTTCACCTTCAATGGACAGTGAAGAGGCCGAGGTGATTTTCAACTCCGCGAATGAGCCTATCAATTTTAAATTGTCCGATTTAAATCGAACCACTATCCGGCCTTCGGTAAAGGCAGATAAAAAGCCTTCTTTTCTGTCTGTTCCTTTGACCAACACTTTGATCGTCTTTCCTATAAGTTGTTTATTATAATCAAGTGAATGTTTTCTGAGGATTTTAGAAGATTCATGCAATCTTTCTTTCTTTATTGATTGCGAAATATCATCAGCCCAGCGAGAACTGGCAGCACCCGGACGGGGAGAATACATGGCTATATAGGCCATATTGAATTTTACATTATGCATTAATTGGATGGTGTTCTGAAATTGCTCATCCGTTTCACCGTTAAAGCCCACAATAATATCAGTGAAAATAGTAGCCTGAGGTATATGCCTGTGAATAGCTTTCACAATTTGCATGTATTTTTCAACAGAATGATTTCGGTTCATGCGGATAAGCACTTTATCATCACCGGATTGAAGAGGTAAGTGAATTTGTTTCGCAAGGCATTTATATTGAGAGATCACTTCAATCACATCTTCTCCCATATCCCTCGGATGAGGAGAGGTAAAATACACCCAGAATTCCTTAGCTGACTGATCACCGAATTCACCTATTTTCCTGAGTAACTCAGAAAAACTGATTTCTTCATCTCCCTTATCCAGTCCGTAAGAATTTACATTTTGTCCCAATAAGGTAATTGATTTGAATCCCTTGTCAACAATCCGTTTTAATTCTGCCATTATATGTTCTGATGCTCTTGAAACCTCACGCCCCCTGGTGTAGGGAACTGCGCAAAAAGTACAAAACTTATCACAGCCATTTTGTATGGGGATAAATGCTTCAAAATCAGAGATGTAATTCGGTTCCAGGTCCCAGAAATCATCAATATGAATATTCATTTCTGACATCTTCAGAACGCTGTTATATTGAACCGGCTTCGTTTTTACATTAACTTGAGCAGTTTTCTGTGAAGGGATAACAAATTTTTCCTGAGACTGTTCCAGGCCATAAGGGGTCACTATACCATAATGCCGGATCATTTCAGGGAATTGTCCCAATTCTGACATCGGAAAAACCAGATCAAAAAGTTTTAGAAATTTCTGACGATCAGATGCTAACAGGCAGCCGGAAGCGAAAGTGACCAAATTTCTATTATTTTTCCATTTATTCCATTTTGAAATCCGGTTGTACACTTTGTCAATCGCTTTTTGCCTGACTGAGCAGGCCAAAATACCAAGTAATCCTGCATCCTCTTCCTTATCGGTCCACTGGTAACCCATCGCATCCAGCACGGCACGAACACGCTCGCTGTCGGATTTATTCATCTGGCATCCCAGGGTTATGATATGGTATTTTATCATCCTCTTTAATTAAAAATAAACCTCCGTATAAATAGACTCATTTGAGATCCCCTGTTCCTCTAATAAGTCTTTGCATTCCAATATCATATCACTATTCCCGCAGAGATAAACCAGTGTATTTTCTTCAATTCTGTTTTGTTTCAGATAATCTGTCACCCTGCCCTTGAAGACCCCTTTTTGATCCTTTGAAACACAGGAAATATAACGAAAATCTTCATATGATTCCGATTCATAAGCTTCATGGGAATATCTGATGCCATGAAGTAATGTGTGGTTGATACCCGGGTATGATTTAATAAAACTATGGAAAGGAGCAATCCCGGTTCCACTGGCAATGAATAGCAATTTTTTATCTATATCTTCCTTGTTTATTCTGAAAAAGCCTACAGCTGATTCAACCTGAACAGGATCACCCACTTTGAGTTTCTTAAGCTGTTTAGAAACCATTCCTGTTTCAACTTCTTTTACTAAAATTTCCAGGAAATCATCTTTTTCTCCACTATAAACTGAGTATTCTCTCAATTCTGAACTTCCTTCAAGACCGATTAATATATGTTGTCCTGCCATGAAATTTAAACCATGCCTGTCGAACCTCAGTATAAAAGCACTTTCCGTAAGTTCCCTGATTTCCTGTATCCTATATATTTTATGATCTCTTAAATTCATTTGCCATTATTTCAAGGGAAGAGTTCTTATGCAAAAAACAAGCTAAAAACGCTTGTTTTTCAAATATCAAAATTAATGTAATTCAGCTTAACAATAAAGCTTGATTAAAATCTGTCTAATTAATGAATTCAGGACTTCGGATGGCCCTACTTTGGATTAAATGATTTATTATGTTTTTTCCCTGACCTATTAAGGTTTCAATTTGCATTGGATCATTTATCCATGAATGATTTCGGGTTGTGATATAAAACACATCATTTCTCGATTTTAGACTTACTTCATGAAAATGTTTTCGTTTTATTGGCCTGAGACCATAATTGTATTTTGTATTTTCAAGAATAAATGCTCTGAGATTAGAGTTGCTCAGCACTTTGTTCAGGAAGTGATTTCCTGATCCAAAGATCACATAATTTTTGTTGATTTCAGAATAAGAAGAAGAGGTGGTTTTAGTAAAATAAGCTGCAAGTCGATAAAATCCATTTGATTTAATCATTTTAAAAAAGTCCTTTTTCCTGATACGCATGGGAACAAACAAGCCTGAATAGGCATTTTCATTATGATTATCTCCTGCATCGAAAGAGGCTAAAATAATTCGGGTACCCTTATAAAAAGTAGTAAATGTCAGTTTTGATTGCAATTGTCCCCATCTGTTCTTATCAACAGAATATTCTATCTTAATCCCATTTAGCTCAGCAAATTGCTTCATTTTTTGTAATGCAGCATCTGTTAGTTTAGATCTCATTTGCTAATTTATAATCATGTGAAAGTGCTATTATGCGCATTTGTTAAAGTTTTATTCAATAATAGTTTTAGTAAACAATCTACGTTAACAAGGTAGCAATTTGACAATTTGTCAATTTAACCATTTGACAATTTAACCAACCTCAGTAAAAGCTAAGGTTGACAAAACAGTTCAACAATTTTTTACCTTCAATCCCTTCATTTAGAAAATCTTCCACTTTTCTTTAATGCGTTTGAAATGATCCATTCAATTTGTCCATTGGTACTTCTGAATTCATCAGCTGCCCACTTTTCAATGGCTTCAAATAACTCCGGATCTAATCTTAACGCAAATGGTTTCTTTTGACTCATAACAGAGATTCAGTTGCTAGAGAAATCTTAGTGGTGCAAGGTACCTGTATTTACTACCGGACTGGTGCCCTTTTCGGAACAAAGGACAACAAGCAGGTTACTGACCATAGCTGCTTTCTTTTCCTCATCCAATTCTACGATTTGTTTTTTGGAAAGCATGTCAAGGGCCATTTCGACCATTCCGACAGCACCTTCCACAATTTTTATCCGGGCAGCCACAACCGCAGTAGCCTGCTGGCGCTGCAACATGGCACCTGCAATTTCCTGTGCATAAGCGAGGTAACTAATGCGGGATTCGATCACCTTAACCCCGGCTATGGAAAGGCGTTCTTCGAGTTCTTTCTCCAGTTCTTCATTTACTTCTTCACCACCATCCCGTAAGGTAATTTTTGCATTTTCATCCTCAATGTCGTCATAAGGATAGATGCCGGCCAGTTTACGTATTGCTGCCTCGCTCTGGATCTCCACGAAATGTTCATAATTATCGACGTCGAAAGCCGCCTTGAAAGTATTTTCCACTTTCCAGACCAGCACCACACCGATCATAATGGGATTTCCCAGCTTGTCGTTGACTTTGATGGGATCGCTGTCGAGGTTGCGGGCACGGAGGGAGATCTTCTTCCGGGTAAAAAAAGGATTTGCCCAGAAAAAGCCATAATCTTTTGCCGTTCCTTTGTAACTGCCAAAAAGCACCAGTACCATGGATTCATTTGGATTGATAACGAATAAACCCACGAGGCAAACGAGTGAAAATAGACCCAGCAGGATCAATAGGATGATCAAGGCTACAACCTCATAGTAATTGATAAGTCCCCAGATGGAGATGCCGATTCCGGCAAGGAATAAGAAGAGCCACAAATAACCAGATTTCGGATTGAATACTTTTTCCTGTTTCATGAGTTTTAAATTTAAAATGATATTAAAATGATATCACAATATTAAAACAGGAAATTCTAAAATCCAAATTAATATTGAGTTTTATGGAAAACAGTTGGAAGGTGGATTTTGTCGAAATTAAAACTTATCAGGAATTAATCGATTTCTCTCAATATGAAGCAGGTGTTTATCTCATTAAAGCGCAGTCAGAAACTGCGATACAAGTTGAGAAAGTTGTCAAAATCAGATAAAATGACCAACCATATAATGGCCAAGCTGGTGGACAATAATTCTTGAGCTATTTATTTTCTTTTCAGACATTTGCTTTCCAAATAATCCATCATGATCTTAACCTCTTTAGACTGGATCATCATTGTATTTTTCCTGCTGCTCAGTTTGGCTATTGGCATCCGCTTTTCAGGCAGGGCAGGGAAGAGTATCACCGAGTTTTTCCTGAGCGGCAGGTCACTCCCCTGGTATGTGGCAGGAATATCCATGGTGGCTACTACTTTTGCAGCGGATACGCCCCTGGCAGTAACAGAACTGGTAGGTGAAAACGGGATTTCTGGAAACTGGCTGTGGTGGAATATGCTGATAGGTGGGATGCTCACCACCTTCTTTTTTGCAAAGCTCTGGAGACGGGCGAATATTTTAACTGAAGTGGAATTCATTGAGTTGCGTTATTCGGGTGTGGCAGCTTCATTTTTACGCGGCTTTAAATCTGTCTATCTTGGCTTGTTCATGAATGTGCTCATCATGGGCTGGGTCAACCTTGCCTTTATTTCCATTTTGAAAGTATTTTTTAATCTTCCCGAAGTGTATCCTATTCCTTTTACGCTTTTAGGTAACGAACATATTTTTCATTTCAGGATTGAATATTATGCTGCGATAGCCATGCTTTTTGTGGCATTTTACAGCTCGCTGGCAGGTTTGTGGGGTGTGGCGATCAATGATTTGGTGCAGTTTGTCATAGCCATGACCGGTAGCATCGTTTTGGCGATCTTTATGTTGAGAGCACCTGAAATTGGGGGTATAAGTGGTTTGAAAGCGCAGCTTGATCCCAGTGCATTAAAGTTTTTACCACATATTTCCAGTGCAAAAGAAGTTGGCCAGGTGTTCAGTATTGGCATAGGGACTTTCCTTGCTTTTATTGGTGTTCAATGGTGGGCCAGCTGGTACCCGGGAGCCGAGCCGGGTGGGGGAGGCTATATTGCACAGCGGATGATGAGTGCGAAAAATGAAAAACATTCCCTTTTTGCCACCCTTCTATTCCAGATTGCACATTATTGCATCCGTCCCTGGCCCTGGATCATCGTGGCATTAGGAGCAATGGTGTTGTATCCTGACTTGGGAGCTGACGATAAAAAACTGGGTTATGTAATGGCCATGAAAGACTTCCTGCCTAATGGCTGGCGAGGTTTGATGCTGATCGCTTTTGTGTCAGCTTATATGAGTACAATCTCTACACAATTGAACTGGGGAAGCAGCTATCTTGTGAATGACCTGTACAAACGATTTATAAATAGGAAGGAAGGAACGAGGCTGGTTCTGGTTTCACGCATCATCACGGTTGTGCTGAGTATCATTGCCATTTATGCCACAACACGCATGGATACGATCAAGGGAACCTGGGAATTCATATTGGAATGCGGGGCCGGACTTGGGCTTGTTCTCATTTTACGCTGGTATTGGTGGCGCATCAATGTGTGGAGTGAAATTACGGCCACCCTGGCGCCCTTCCTGTTTTATTTTATCTTTAAACTGAAATTGGGAATTGAATTCCCTAATAGCTTTTTTCTAACCGTGCTGTTTACTACCTTGTCCTGGATAGTGGTTACCTACCTGACACCTCCTGAGAAAAACAAACATCTGCATGCATTTTATGTGAGAGTGAAACCGGAAGGCTTTTGGAACGGTATTTTTACCGGAGAACAATCCGGGCAAACTCATAAAAGCAGCTTAGGGAGGCTGTTTCTGAGTTGGGGAAGTGCCGTTGTGATGACCTATTCCGTTCTTTTTGCTTCCGGTAAGCTGATCTTCAGGGAATGGAAGGAGTTCCTGTTCTTTTTTGGGGTGTTTGTAATTGCTTTAT
>JADHTG010000043.1 GCA_016776505.1 Bacteroidota bacterium | reverse complement strand
CCTTTCAATGCCTGGCCAATAAATGCGGGTAACGCTCTTCCGTCATTCAGTCGCATTCTTTCACCAAAGGTGTTGAATATTCTCACTATCCTGGTATCCAGATCATGGTAGGTATGATATGCCATGGTAATGGCTTCCTGGAAACGTTTTGCTTCATCATATACACCCCTGGGGCCAATTGGATTTACATTTCCCCAATAGCTTTCGTTTTGTGGATGAACCAATGGATCCCCATACACCTCAGATGTAGAAGCAATCAATAATGTGGAGTTTTTTGCCAAAGCCAGGCCTAATAAATTATGGGTTCCCAAAGAACCTACTTTTAAGGTCTGTATTGGCATTTTCAGATAGTCAATCGGACTGGCCGGTGAAGCGAAGTGCAGAATATAATCGAGATCGCCTGGTACATGAACAAACTTACTGACATCATGATGGTGAAAGGAAAACTCTTTCAGCTTAAACAAATGCTGAATATTGCTTAAACTTCCGGTTAGCAGGTTATCCATTGCAATTACTTCGTAATCTTCTTTGATAAACCTATCGCAGAGATGAGAACCAATGAAGCCTGCAGCTCCAGCAATTAAAACCCTTTTCTTTCTCATTTCTGCTTTCTTTTTTCCTCAAATGCTTTATTTCTACCAATCGAAAAATAAGTAAATCCCAATTCGGTCATTTCTTCATGATCATATAAATTCCGACCATCAAAAATGACTTTTTCTTTCAGTTTCATAGCGATTTTACCAAAATTCGGATTTCTGAATTCCTGCCACTCAGTGACAATCAACAGACAATCTGCCTGATCTAACACATCGTATTGAATATCTCCATATTCAATTCGGTCTCCCATTATTTTCTTTACATTGGCCATTGCTTCAGGATCATATGCAATGATACTGGCCCCTTCATTTAAAAGTTCTTCTATAATATAAAGTGATGGTGCTTCCCGAATATCATCTGTATTCGCTTTAAATGCCAGGCCCCATAGAGCAATTCGTTTACCTTTTAAATTTCCTCCAAAATATTTTTTTATTAAAGGAATCAGGATAGTTTTTTGTTTTTCATTCACTTTCATGACTGCATCCAAAATCTGAAGATTCATTCCATGATCAGCAGCAGTTTTTGACAATGCCTGAACATCCTTTGGGAAACAACTCCCTCCATATCCAATTCCGGAATAAAGAAAGTGTTTACCGATGCGAATATCTGTTCCGATTCCTCGTCTGACAAAATCCACATCAGCACCCAATTCGTCACACAAATTAGCCATTTCATTCATGAAGGTGATTTTTGTTGCCAGAAATGAATTTGCTGCATATTTTGTTAATTCAGACGAACGCTCGTCCATAAAAACTATAGGATTTCCCTGACGCACAAAGGGTTTATAAAGCTTCTCCATCATTTCCATAGCTCGCCCTGAACGAGTTCCAATAACTATCCTGTCCGGTTTCATAAAATCATCCACTGCAAAACCCTCCTTCAAAAATTCAGGATTAGAAACCACATCAAATTCAACCTGACAATTTGAGGCAATTTTTTCACTTACTTTGTCAGCCGTACCTACCGGAACAGTGCTTTTATTCACAACGACAGTATAATCTTCTAACAATGGACCTAATTGTTCTGCTACTTTCAATACATACTGCAGGTCAGCAGAACCGTCTTCACCAGGAGGAGTCGGGAGTGCCAGAAAAATAACACGTGCTTCTTTAATTCCTTCGGCAATATCATGGGTAAAATGAAGTCGATCCTGTTTAATATTCCTTTCAAATAGTAACTGCAGACCGGGTTCATAAATTGGAACCTTTCCTTCCTTCATCATATTTATCTTTGCCAAATCAATATCAACACAAGTTACGTTATTACCAGATTCAGCTAAGCATGTTCCTGTCACCAAGCCTACGTAACCAGTTCCCACAACAGCAATTTTCATTTTATTAAATGATTAAATTTAGAACAAATAAGATGTGCAAATATATAGTTAAATTTGCGAAGAAATTAAAAATCGAACCCAAATGAGGATATTGTTGAAGATTGATTTTTTGCTGTTTTTTATCCTATTATCAGGCACCTCTATAGCCCAGTCAAGTATCAGAGATTCATCCATTAATATGTCCATCCTGGGATTTAATTATTCGTTTACTATTCCTGCGGAAGATTTATCCGAAAGGTTTGGTCCCTTTTCGCAGATTGGTGCTTCTTATTCATTTAAGTTCAGCAATCAATTCATTTTGGGAACATCTTTTCACTTTATGTATGGAACATCAGTTAAAGAACAAAACATTTTTAGCCATATCAGCACATCTGAAGGTTATTTGATTGACAACCAGGGATTGCTTACACCCATATCCCAGGAATTACGAGGATTCAACTTTGATTTCAGGATTTCCTATCTCATCCCGGTTTTTGGGCCTAACCCAAATTCAGGGATATTCTTTGGAGTGGGAACAGGATTTCTTCAGCATAAGATTTTCCATTCCTATCTTTTTGGCCCCCTCCCTCAAATTGAGGGTGACTACAGCAAAGGCTATGACAGACTTACAAACGGATCTTCGATCATTCAGCAAATTGGTTATTATCGATTCAACAACAAAAACCTGGGTAGTTTTCATGTATTAATAAGTGTCCATGAGGGATTTACAAAAAACCGAAGGGATCTGAATTTTGATACAATGATTCAGGATTCAAGAAAACGCATGGATGTTTTTTATGGAATTACCTTAGGACTAGATCTGCCTTTTTATACCAGAAGCCCAGGGAAATTTTACATCAATTAGAAATTATGCTGATCAGATCAATCACATTGGTATTATATAATTTTGCAATATTCTGCTACCAGTTAGCTATTTATCTTGCTTTTCCTATTAATAATAAATCAAGGCAATGGGTAAGAGGCAGAAAAAATCTTTTTCATAAATTACAACAAGAGATTACAGAGGATGGCTTTAAGGTCTGGATGCATGTCTCTTCACTGGGCGAATTCGAACAAGGCAGACCTATTATTGAAGCACTTAAATCAGAATCACCAAGATCTAAAATCATCCTGACTTTTTTCTCACCTTCAGGCTTTGAACTGCGAAAGAATTATGAATTTGCAGAAATAGTGTCATACTTACCCTTAGACACCCCTAATAACGCAAATAAGTTTATAGAATTGGTTAATCCAAATCTGGCAATTTTTATTAAATATGATTTTTGGTATCATTATTTCAAAAAGTTGAAAGACCACAACATCCCGCTTTTATTGGTTTCCTCCATATTTAGAAAGAACCAGATCTATTTCAAACCTTATGGCGGTTTTTTCAGGAAATTACTACAAATTCCTGATCATATTTTTGTACAAAATAAGGATTCACAAAAATTACTGAGATCAAGAGGTATTAATAATACAACTGTCATTAATGACTCCAGAATTGACAGGGTAATTAAAATCCAGAATTCTTTGCAAAATGAAAATATCAGCCAGGCTAAATTGTTCAAAGGAAATTCAGCGATTTTAACTATCGGATCTTCCTATCAGAATGAGGAAAGGTTGGTATTTCAGGCACTATCTAATGAATTAGCAGACTGGAAAATAATCATAGCTCCCCATCATGTAAATAGGAAACGAATTGATGAGATAAAAAGAATCTTTAAGGATTATAACTGTGTTTTATGGACACAATATCCAACTGAAAATCAACTAACTAATGCACAGATACTCCTAGTAGATACAATTGGATTGCTCAATACTCTGTACAGCTTATCAGAAATAGCTTTTATTGGCGGAGGTTTTAATAAAAGCATCCATAATTTACTCGAACCTGCCGTGTTTGGCAATGCTATCCTGTTTGGGCCTGCAGGATATGAAAAGTTCAAAGAAGCGGTTGACTTAGTCAACTGTGAAGGTGCAATGCTAGTTCAGAGTCCCGAGATGTTTCAACCTAGCTTAAGTGAAATAATTAAGGGTAAAAAATATTTAAAAATGGGGACTCAGGCCAAACAGTATATTGATGAGCATAAAGGAGGAAGCATAAAAGTGATGGATTATATTATAGATCGCTATCCGAAAATTAATTATACTACTTAAATTAATATCAGAAATTGTCATTTCATTTAGTCAAAATTAAATATCTGGTTAACTTTGAAAGTCTGATTTACTCATGATTTATTGATGGAATAGTATTTGATAAATAGTATATAAATATTCTAACAATGAAAAGATTATTAATCATATCGATTATTTCCGTATTTACTTCTACACTTACTTTCTCTCAACAACAGAATCAAATGAAATGGCTAAGTTGGAATGAGGGATATCCATTGGCAAAAGAGAAAAACAAAATCCTGATGATTGATCTGTATACTGATTGGTGTGGCTGGTGCAAAAAAATGGACAGAGACACTTATGCAAACCAGGATGTGATCAAGATCATCGATAAGCATTTTATCGCCGTTAAATTGAATCCTGAATTGAAGAATATTAAATACGATATTGAAGGAAAAACTTACACAGGAATGCAACTTTATGCCATGCTTGTTCAAAACCAGAGAACGGGTTATCCGACAACCGTATTTTTATATACAAAAGAGAAGAAATTGTATTTAGAACCCGGGTATAAAGATGCAATTCAATTTAACCAAGTATTAAATAAATACATTAATTTAAACCCAAATAATTAATTATTTTATTTTTTTTACTTCTCTTTTCAATTTCAATTTGCTGATTAACAATTTTTTACAATGCCAACACAGGTTATTGTTGTAAATTAATTTGACATAGGGGTATAAATATTTGTATTTTTACTTCGACAAATTAAAATAGTAATCGCAATATTCTCTGCAAGCCATGAAGAAGCTATTTTTGATCGTTGGAATAATCTTAATATCCCTGACAGGTTCAGATGCACAAAGCCTGTCACAAGCTCCCAGTCTGAAGAAGGTGAAGTGGATGAATTGGGATGAAGGTTATTCAACAGCCCAACAACAAGAAAAGGTCATAATGTTAGACCTGTATACTGATTGGTGTGGGTGGTGTAAAAAAATGGATAGAGAAACATTCGCAGATGCAGAAATAGTTGAAATAATTAATAGTTATTTTATACCCATAAAATTAAACCCGGAAAAAAAAGATCAAAAATTTATCTATAAAGGAATGGAAGTTAATTCGAAGCAATTATTAAAATTACTATCGAATGAAACCGAAGTTAATTATCCTGCTATTTTATTTTATTTTCCTGATTACAATGTAGTTTTTACAGAAACAGGATTCCAAAAGCCTAAATCATTCAAACACCTTCTTAAACTATACGCCAGCCATTACGAAAAACTAAATGCCAAAGCTCAGGAATAGTTTAATAAGCCCCTTTTTTGTCATAAAAAGTCTGTTCATCATTTTTATTAACTTTGCATTTTTTCAAAAGGAATGCATTTCATGAAGCGACTTGCTCTATTAATATATCTTATATTTTTATCTGCCTGTCTGTTTGGTCAAAGTGGGGGAATCTCATGGGTGGATTGGGATGAAGCTTATATCAAAGCTGAGGAAGAACAAAAAATTCTTCTTGTGGATCTGATTACTTTCAAATGTCCTTATTGCGTTAAAATGGATAAGGAGACCTATACTGATCCCATGGTTATCAAAATACTTAACAAGGATTTTATTTGTACAAGGGTAAACCCTAAAAGAGAAGGAGTTAATTATACTATAGGTGAAAAAGTATTGAACGGCCAGGAATTAATTCGATATTTAACATCAAGTTCCATGTATTCTGAAAATCCAAAGGTAAAATTTCCAACCACCGTTTTTATACTCCCCATTAATAAACAGATTTTTATTGAACCCGGATTCCAGCAACCTCAGGTATTTAAATACATGCTATTTAATTGTGTGAAGGCTAAGGAAAGAGTAGAAAAAAGGCTTAATAAAGCTCGCAAATAATCTTAAAACTATAATTTCAAAATCACATCGTGAAAAAAGGGGAATTATTTCAAGACATTGAAATAACGGATTTATCTGCTAAAGGCAAGGGCGTTGCACGTATTAAGAAAGCAGTTGCTTTTGTTGAAAATGCAATTCCAGGTGACTTGGTAGACCTGCAAATCATCAAACAAAGAAAAGGTTACTTTGATGCAAAATTGGTTAAAATGCATCAGGAATCTGATAAAAGACAAAAAGCTGTATGTTCTCATTTTGGAATTTGTGGAGGCTGCAGAATTCAAAACATGAAATATAAGAATCAGCTTAAATTCAAGGAACAACAAGTATTAAATAGTCTTACACGAATTGGCGGACTTGAATCACCTGAAATATTGCCAATCCTGGGCTCTGAAACTACTGAATATTATAGAAATAAATTGGAATTTTCATTTTCGACATCTCGCTGGTTAAGCCAGGAAGAAATCGCATCCGGAAAACAAATCGAAAACCGCCAGGCAGTGGGATTTCATGTAGCTGGCAGATACGATAAACTGGTTGATATTGAGCATTGCTATCTCCAGGACAAACCCTCCAATGATGTCAGAAATTTCATTCGCCAATATGCAAGAAACAATAAATTAAGTTTCTTCAATCCTTATCATATGAAGGGCATGTTGCGGGCATTATTTATACGAACATCTACTTCAAATGAAGTCATGATCAACATGGTGTTTGGAGAGAATATTAATGATCAGGCAATAGATTTACTAGCTGCTCTTAAAACTGAATTCCCTGAAATATCCTCTATTTATTACCTGGTAAACACCAAGAAGAACGATTCAATCTACGATTTGAAACCGGTTTTATTTTCAGGCAATGCTTACATTACTGAACATATGGAGCACATCCAAATTAAGTTAGGCCCGAAGTCATTTTATCAAACAAATTCCATCCAGGCTTTGGAACTTTATAAAACGGTCAGGCAATTTGGCGAATTAAATCCGGATGAAATAGTGTACGATTTATATTCAGGTGTCGGAAGCATTGGTTTATACCTGGCAAAAGATGTAAAAAAAATAATAGGAATTGAAACTGTGGAAGAAGCTGTTCATGATGCAGAAGAAAACAGGAGGATTAACAATATTAATAACATTACTTTTTATTCCGGGCAGGTTGAGAAATTATTATCTATGGATTTTGCAAATGAAAATGGCGATCCTGACATCCTTATTATTGATCCTCCCAGGCCGGGAGTGCATAAGACAGTAATTCAAAGTATTTTGGAAATTAAACCAAAGAAAATTATATATATAAGTTGTAATCCTGCGACCCAGGCAAGGGATATTGAACTTCTGACTTCATCTTATCAATTTATTAAATCCCAGCCGGTAGACATGTTCCCACACACCCTTCATATAGAAAATGTGTCATTATTGGAATTAAAATAATATATATGACTTCGCATCCATTATTAGATAGTTTAAAAAAAGACTTAGAGTTCTACAATGATTCAATTAAAGATGTTGCCATTGAGATCATTAACTCAAATTATTCCAAATACCCGATATTCGTTGCTCACCAGCATGAAGTGAGTCTTGGAGAAGTTATTCTTGACAAAGATGATTATCAAAAAGATTGGACAATAAACGCAACTATTCTTGAAGATTTAATTAGTAATGGGATTGTGGAAGAATCTAAATCTGAAGAATTTAAAAAGATTTATAAGGACCCGCATCAATTTATATGTATTTTTCTCATTACCGAAACAGGAGGGAATTTCATTTTCTCTCCTTATAAAAACAAGAACAAGTCTAAATAGTTAATCTTTTCAATTATCTGTACCTTTGTAGTCTTTTAAAATGGAGGAAAAAGACGATGAAAAGCCCGTGGGGAATAATTCTCCCACAGCCATCAGATAAACACTTCTGTGGTCATTCATATTGATTTCATGGGAAGTTTCTTAGCTGTTTTCATGATCTTTGACCCATAGGAACAATTAAAAACTTATGAAAGTAATTGAACATCTTGAAAATACAAATGAACCTTTATTCAGTTTTGAGATCATTCCACCAGCCCGGGGAAGTAGTGGTCAGGATATTATTAATATAGTTGAAGAACTTCAGCCATTCCATCCTCCATTTATTGATGTAACAAGTCATTCTGCAGAGGCCTATTACGAAGAGCTGAATGGAGGAAACATCAAAAGGAGAATCAGAAGAAAACGCCCGGGGACAATAGGTATTTGCGGTGTTATTCAAAACCGTTTTAATATTGATACTGTAGCACATCTTCTCATCAGGGGTTTTTCGAAAGAAGAAACGGAAGATGCACTAATCGAGTTGAATTACCTGGGAATCCATAACGTATTTGCCCTGAGAGGAGATGAAACCAATTATAAGAAACCTATTGAAAACAGCAAAAGCGTTAATCATTACACATCTGACCTTGTCAAACAAATATCTGCTCTTTCTAATGGTGTTTACCTGGAGGAAATTTTGAATTCAGTTCCTCTAGATTTCTGTATTGGTGTTGCCGGTTATCCGGAAAAACATTTTGAAGCCCCCAATCTTTCCACAGACATAAAACATCTCAAAATGAAAGTGGATGCCGGTGCAGACTATATAACCACCCAAATGTTTTTTGATAATTCAAAGTATTACTCCTTTGTAGATCAATGCAAGAAAATTGGTATCCAGGTTCCTATTATTCCTGGCATTAAAATTCTGAATTTAAAAAGACAATTGACAAATATTCCTAAAAATTTTCATGTAGATCTACCTGAAGAATTAGTTGAAGAAGTACAAAAAAATCCGGATCGGGTAGAAGAAATTGGAATTGAATGGACCAGGAAACAAAGTCAGGACTTGCTTGACAAAGGAGTTCGCTGTCTTCATTTTTATATCATGAATGATACAAAAGCTGTTATAAAAGTGTTAAACGGCCTGAAATATTAAATGATGATCAAGAGTTTACTTGAAAACAGGATACTTTTACTGGATGGTGCAATGGGCACCATGATCCAGGAATACAATCTTTCGGAAGAAGATTTCAGGGGGGGAAAATTCAGCAATCATCCGGTTGATCAAAAGGGCAATAATGACCTGCTTTCAATAACTCAAGGGGATATTATTCGCAAAATTCATGAACAATATCTCGATGCAGGCTCAGATATTATTGAAACAAATACGTTTAGTGCAAACGGGATATCCATGCAGGATTATGATCTGGTTGATCAGGTGTATGAAATGAATGTTCAATCTGCCCGAATTGCGAAAGACATCTGCCAGCAATTCACTTTGCAGACTCCCGGGAAAGCACGTTTTGTTGCAGGTGCAATGGGTCCTACCAATCGCACAGCTTCTTTATCTCCTGATGTGAACAATCCTGCATTCAGGGCCGCTTCATTTGATGATTTTGTTTTTGCATATGAAGACCAGGTCAGGGGATTAATAGACGGGGGAGCTGACCTGTTATTGATAGAAACCATATTTGATACTTTAAATGCCAAAGCCGCCTACTTTGCCATTCAGAATGTATTTAAAGAGAAGCAGCTTCAACTTCCTGTAATGGTTTCAGGAACCATAGTGGATGCCAGTGGAAGAACTTTATCAGGACAAACAATTGAAGCATTCCTGATCTCCATGTCACATATGAAATTATTAAGCATTGGATTAAATTGTTCAACAGGTGCAAAAGATATGTTTCCTCACATCAGGGAACTTGCAGAAAAATCATCCTCCTTTGTGAGTGTATATCCCAATGCAGGATTTCCAAACCAATTTGGGGATTACGATGAAAGCCCGGAAACCATGGGCAGGCAATTACTTGAATTCCTTGATTTAGGACTGGTTAATATGGTGGGAGGTTGCTGTGGAACAACTCCTGCACATATCAAAGAATTCGCAAAGATTATTCAATCAAAGCAAGCCAGAAGAATTCCCGAAATAAAAACAGCTACCAGGTTCAGCGGTTTGGAAGCCCTGAATATCAGACCTGACAGCAATTTTATCAATATTGGAGAACGTACCAATGTAGCCGGTTCTAAAAAGTTTCTGAGATTGATCAGGGATGAAAAATATGAAGATGCCCTAACAGTAGCAAAAGATCAGGTAGATGGAGGTGCACAAATCATTGATGTTTGCATGGATGAAGCGATGCTGGATGCGAAAACAGCCATGAGCAATTTCCTGAATATGCTTGCATCGGAGCCTGATATCTCAAAGTTACCTATCATGATTGACTCCTCGAATTGGAATGTCATTGAGGCTGGTCTGAAATGTACACAAGGTAAATCCATCGTCAACTCCATCAGTTTAAAAGAAGGGGAAGAGAATTTTAAAAAACAGGCCGAATTAATAAGAAATTATGGTGCTGCTGTAATAGTGATGGCTTTTGATGAAAAAGGCCAGGCTGATTCTTTTGAAAGACGAATTGAAGTATGCGAACGGGCTTATAATATTTTGACAAAGGAATTGGCTTTTCCTGCTGAAGATATCATTTTCGATCCCAATGTGCTGGCAATCGGAACAGGAATGACAGAACACAATAATTATGCTGTTGATTTTATCAAAACAACCGAATGGATTAAAAACCATTTACCTTATGCCAGAGTTAGTGGAGGAATAAGCAATCTTTCCTTTGCATTCAGGGGCAATGACAGGCTTCGGGAAGCTATCCATTCCGTATTTCTTTATCATGCGATACTAGCCGGTTTGGATATGGGCATTGTCAACCCTTCCCAACTGGAAGTGTACGACAGCATTCCCAAAGATCTTCTTGTACTGGTGGAGGATTTAGTTTTAAACCGTAAAGAAGATGCAACTGAAAAATTGCTCGAATTTGCTGAAAGCCTGTCCAAATCAACGACTAAAACCACATTGATTGATGAATGGCGCACTAAACCCGTGAATGAGCGTCTTTCTTATTCTTTAATAAAAGGAATTACCGAGTTTATTGAAGCAGATGTTGAAGAATCCAGGCAACAATCTGATTTAGCTTTGGAAGTCATTGAAGGTCCGTTAATGGATGGGATGAATATTGTGGGTGAACTTTTTGGATCAGGTAAAATGTTTCTTCCACAGGTAGTTAAAAGTGCACGTGTAATGAAAAAAGCAGTCGCATTTTTAACTCCCTATATAGAGGAAGAAAAAAAACAAAGTGGAGAAAGATCCACTGCCGGAAAAGTATTGTTGGCAACGGTAAAAGGTGATGTCCACGATATTGGAAAGAATATCGTAGGTGTGGTCCTGGCCTGTAATAATTACGAAATTATTGATCTGGGTGTAATGGTTCCCAAAGAAAAGATCATTGAAATAGCATTGGAAAAAAAAGCGAACATCATAGGCCTGAGTGGACTGATTACTCCTTCTCTTGAAGAAATGACCAAAGTGGCTTCTGAAATGGAACGACTGGGATTAAAAATCCCCATTCTTATTGGGGGAGCAACTACTTCAGAGGTTCATACAGCTGTGAAAATAGCACCTAATTATTCATCCCCTGTCATTCATGTAAAGGATGCCAGTCAGAGTGTTCAAATCACTTCTATATTGCTATCGGAAAGGAAAAGCACTTATTTTGCCGATATTCAGGCAAAATATAAAAAAATCAGTGAATTTCATGAATCGAGGAAAACCAAAAAGACTTTTATTGAGCTGGAAAAAGCACGACAAAATAAACTGCAAATCAATTGGGATGCTTATGAACCCACCAGACCTCAATTCATTGGAACAAAAGTCATAAACAACTATTCATTGGAAGAAATTGCTGATTATATCGATTGGACATTCTTTTTCCTGGCCTGGAAAATAGACGGTCAATATCCGCAATTGCTGGATGATCCGCTCAAAGGATCAGAAGCACGAAAACTTTTTACGGATGGTCAGGAAATGCTGAAACAGATCATCGATAAAAAAATGCTGCAAGCTAAAGCAATTTTTGGATTCTGGTCCGCATATTCAGAAAATGACAATATTATTTTTCAGGATGGGAATAATAAACAAGTGGCTGAATTTCATTTTCTTAGAAATCAACTTTTCAAAAATAAAGGAACCAACCTTTGCCTGGCCGACTACGTTCCAACTAAAAAGAAGAATGTGAAGGAATATATGGGAGCCTTTGCGACAAGTTGTGGATTTGGAATCGAAAAATGGATTATAGAATACGAGAAAAACCAGGATGACTATTCTGCCATTATGCTAAAAATTCTGGCAGACCGACTTGCGGAAGCTTTCGCGGAACTCCTTCATGAAAAAGTGAGAAAAGAGTATTGGGGATATACTAAAAATGAAAAATTGGCTATTCCTGAAATGATTAAAGAAAAATACCAGGGAATCCGGCCTGCAATAGGATATCCATCGGTTCCGGATCATTCTGAAAAACAAACACTTTTTGATCTATTGAAGGCGACTGAATCAATTGGTATTACGCTTACTGAAACTTATGCCATGTATCCCGGGGCATCTGTCAGTGGATTATACTTTGCTCATCCGGATGCACAATATTTCGTTATTGATAAAATTTCTAAAGACCAGCTAGAGGATTATGCTTCCAGAAAGGGAATTTCTGTTGAAGAAGCAGAGAGTTGGCTGGCAACGAATTTGAATTATAAGTAGAGGCTAAGCCTCCTGCCCTCCTTAAAACTTTGGCAGGTAAAAAGGCTGAGGGTGTGAGCAAAACGAAAAGTCCGTCATTCCGGAATCCCGAATACTTTCGGGATATCCGGAATCTCTTTCATTAATAAATATATCATATTCAAATTGAATTAGTGATTGAGATTCCTGATCCCTGCCTGACCGGACAGGCAAGTCCACTACATTGCGTCAGGAATGACGTAAAACTAACATTCATCCTTGTTTAATATTGTTTAGACAATCCTAAAATCTAGAACAAAACAATCCAAAAAAATTGTTGATTACTTAAAACATTAATCTATTTTTCAGATTCTTAATTCATATATATTTGTAAGCCACATGTAAAAGGTAAAATCTAAAGATATGAAGAAATTCTTTTTGTTAATTATGGTATGGCTAATGAGTTTAGCTGCTGCTTATTCTCAAAACTATCTGGGTGTAAAAGGTGGAGTTATTTTCAGCAATATGACAGACGGACACCTGGGTCTGGATTATGACGACTTGGGTCAACTTGGAGGTACAGCTGGTATTGTTGCTGAATATACTTTCAATGATTTTTTTGCTTTCTCACCGGAACTTGTATTCTCCATGAAAGGAACTGAATACCATAAAAAAGAATCAAATACTGTTATTGAAACCAGAACAGATATATACCATTTCGGTTATATTGAATTGCCACTTCTTTTAAAAATAAGATATGAATTGAGTTTTATCGAACCTTATGTCAAATTAGGTCCCTATTTTGGTTTAATTGCGGCTGGTGATGCGACTGAATACGGTTATGCGATCATTGGTACCCGGGTGTTAAAACTTGATGATTTTTTTGCTGAAAGAGAGCAGGAATTCTCGAGATTTGACATGGGCCTGGCTCTGAGTCCCGGTATTGCTTTCTTTCTTGGCCCGGGTAAAGCTTTTATTAATGCACGTTATGATATTGGCTTTTTTGAAGTGGCAAAAGATCGAATGACTAAACCTTACGATTATAAAAGCATGGGTATGAACCGGGCATTTATTATTGAAGCAGGTTATTTATTGGAGTTCTAACAAATCCTCTTGGATATAAAAAAAACACAGATTCTGGAATCTGTGTTTTTTTTGTTAGATGGGCCTAAACTAGGCCGTCATGATCTTTGCATAATGTTTATAAAAGTGAGTGATTGCTTCAATCCCATTATAAAATTGTTCTAATGGGAAATTTTCATTGGGTGAGTGAATGGCATCGGATTCCAGTCCAAATCCCATGAGAACTGATTTTAATCCCAGTTTTTCTTCAAAAGTGGAGATGATTGGAATACTTCCTCCACTCCTGACCGGAACCGGCTTTATATTGTACACATCCATATAAGCTTTTTCCGCTGCTTTGTATGCGGGTATGTCAATAGGGCATACATAACCCTGTCCTCCATGAAGCGGGCTGACTTTTACTTTTACTGATTTTGGTGCAATGGATTCAAAATAAGTTTTGAATTGATCAGAAATCTTGTGATGATCCTGGTCAGGAACCAGCCGGGTTGATATTTTAGCAAAAGCCTTTGATGGTAAAACGGTCTTGGCACCTTCCCCGGTATAACCTCCCCAAATTCCGCAAACATCAAATGTCGGACGAATACCTGTTCGTTCCATGGTGGAGTATCCCTCCTCCCCTTGCAGTTCATCCACATCAATTGCTTTTTTATATTCTTTCTCATCAAAAGGAGCTAATGCCATGAGTGCTCTTTCATCAGCAGTAACATCAGTCACATCATCATAAAATCCAGGTATGGTAATTTGTCCCTTATCATTTAAGGTATCTGCAATCATTTTACATAAAACATTTATTGGATTGCCAACAGCTCCGCCAAACAAGCCAGAATGCAGATCGCGGTTTGGACCTGTAATTTCCACTTCCCAATAAGCTAAACCTCTTAATCCTGTAGTGACAGATGGCATATCAGATGCCAGCATACTTGTGTCTGAAACTAAAATAACATCAGCCTTTAGCATTTCTTTATTCTGTTCACAGAATTTACCCAGATTCACTGATCCAACTTCTTCTTCCCCTTCAATCATGAATTTTACATTGCACGGTAAATTATTGGTTTTAACTAGTGCTTCGAATGCTTTTGCATGCATGAATGACTGCCCTTTATCATCATCGGCACCTCTTGCCCAGATAATATCATCTTTTATAACGGGCTCAAATGGATCTGTATCCCATAAATCCAGCGGATCAACCGGCATTACGTCATAATGAGCATAAACTAAAACTGTGGGTAAGCTTGCATCCCATATTTTTTCTGCATACACGACCGGGTTTCCAGCTGTTGGCATCACTGAGGCGGAATCAGCTCCAGCATCCAATAAGCTTTTTTTCCAGTATTCTGCAGCTTTAACCATGTCGGGTTTGTGATCTGAAATAGAGCTGATAGAGGGTATCCTGATCAGCCCAAATAATTCATCGAGAAATCTTTTTTTGTTCGATTCAATGTACTTTTTTACATCATCCATAATTATTGTTTTTTCTTTTCTTACTTAATTTTATATATCCTATTTTTTATTTTTTGTTTTGATGCTGTTTTTCTGATCTTTAATGGAATCTATCTTACTTTGCTCAGGACCTTTGTGCTTCACTTCGAAAAACTCAGTGCCATTATTTGAGATTTCCATTTCAATTTTTTTCGGGATTTTACCGGAAAATGTATCCGCTTGAATGATACCAATTTCGACTTCATTTAAGACCTCCGTTTCAGGAAAATCGCCTCGTTGATTTTTATTTGTCGTACATGATAATACAAGTAAAGCAAAGGAACTAATTGACCAAAATCTTTTCACTTTTAAGTATTTTTTTTCCATCGTTTACAATAAGCAGATAATTTCCCGAAGGCAATGCCAGGGTATTAAAACTAAGCATTGTTCTTCCTTTTTTTGTCAAATCATGATACAGTTCCTTTATTTCCCTACCTTGCATATCCATAATTTTTATGGTGATAAATGCCCTTTTCTCGAGAGTAAAATCAATATGCATCATTTTTTGAAAAGGATTTGGAAATACATTTATTTCAAAAGGGATGTTTTCCGCTTCTTCCAATGCACTGATCTGATTATCAGATAACTCGGCAATCCATGTCCTGTATACATTATTTTTTATTACAGGAGGAAAAGATCCCATGTCTTTGATATTAGATCCATAACAGCCGCTCATCCAAATCCTGGGAGCACTGGTATTGTGCTTTCTCGATATTCCTGAATAATCACCCCATCTTTCATGGCCTGTTAGAATATTTACAAATGTTATCCCTTCTTTGATGATAAGCGAATTTGAAAACTCCATATCCTCATCGCAATGAACTGCTCTTATCTGGGGATAATAATCTGATGAAGAAGCCAAGAAAGCAATCATCACATCCCGGTCATGAGATCCATTAGGCGAGGAAGAGGCAATTGATGGATAGGCAAAATCCATTTGGGGAATACCAAACAATTTGGATGTGTTTTTCATTGAGGATAAATCCAGGCGATTGTAATTGATCCCATTGTATGCTTTATCGTATTCACTATGAAATACAAAATGAATAATGCCTTTTCCATTGCTTATCTGGTAAAACCCATCCCGTATCCGGCAATCACCAATATCCAGCATGCCCGGATCAATAGTTGGAACGGTGTTTTTCTGTATGGCATCTCCTGCTACTTCATAATAAGTAGTAGTTACGGTATATGATTTTAATTCAGCCTGTTGATCCATGCTATTGCTCAAATGATACAGGTGAACAGATGAGGAAAAACCTCTATTGGCATTGGAAACGAAATAGAGACCGGGTCCGTAAGTTCCCTGTTGCCCCCAACTTATTGGATAAAGGGAAAAGGGTATTTCACCATTCCCATCCCGAATATCTTTCCAAATTTTCCATTTTAATGACTGTCCGGCATAGCCTGCCAGTTTATCAATTTCAATTATAATGGATTCAGAAAAACCTCCCTCATCATTTAGAAAGATATTTCCGGTAATAAACAGTTCTGTATTGGATATACCCACATTAGGGTAATCCAGCCATTTTGAAGTGTAGGTAGAATGGATGTCTAAAATGGGTAAATAATAAATATACCATCCATCCAATGGATTATTTGATTTGCTGAAAGAAATCAGCACTTTGCTATTGGAACTGTGGTTCCCGTGAAGTGAAACAAAAATAAACCGATCGGAACCGCTGTCATAAATTACTTTCGGGTCATAATGCTTTCCGTTCAGTTCGGCATCATTGTAAAAATCAAAAAAAGTAGCCTGGAATAATGTATTCCCTTCCTGATCAAAGTAGTACATATTTGAATTGATCACGCTGACAATAATACCGTCATTAGAAATTGCCATGCTATTATCAGGAGGCGTCCCCTGCATGGGTAAATTTGCTTCAAAATTCCTGAATAAGTTGGGTGTAGTTGCACGGAATGATGCAGGTGGATTAACTCTTTGAGCGGAGATATTATTATTCTTGAATTGATTTTTTTGTGCTTTGATCGAGGTTAACTTTTCAGGCTCCGGTACATCATGTTCAATTTTAAAAGGCCGGGTTGCAACAGATGTCATCCAATCTCCTACATCAGAATGTTTTACGAAACGCACTAATTCACAAGTTTTAATCTCAGTCTGCTTGCTATTTACATAGGGATTAGAACTATTCAATTCATTCACAGGCTGCATGCTAAATTGGGCATGTAGCTGATAGCTAATAATGGCCAGAAACAGGGTAAAAGTATTTCTCAAAAAAGTTGCTTTCATGCTTAGTTTGTGATAGTATGCAAAAGGAGTGCAAATGTTGATATTTCTAAAATTCTACTTAAAAAAAAGATTATGTATCAATAATAGTCAATCGCAAAAAGAATTTGATCATGCATCTGTGGGAATTAATAAATTAGTGTTCTATATTTTTATTTGTCTCCATTCCCTCCTTTCAATGAAAAGCGAATCGGTAAATTCATATAAACCCGAACATTCTCCCCATTCTGTGAACCCGGTTTCCAGGATGGCATTTCTTTTATAACGCGCATAGCCTCCTGATTGAGATTTGGATTTTCTCCTTTTAAAACCCTGATATTTGTCAGGCTTCCATCTTTTTCAACTATAAATTGTATAATGACAAGTCCTTGTATTCCATTTTTTCTTTCCACTTTTGGATACCGAATATTTTTCACCAGGTATTCGTTTCTGGCTTCATCTCCTCCTGGATATTCCGGTAAAACTTCAACTACGGAGTAGACCTGTTCTTCTGTCTGTCCATAACTAATTGAAGTATTTACTAATAATGCAATTAAAAGAATTAATAAGGTGAGGATGCTTCTCATAAAACGCAAAAAGCCCTTGAAATCAAGGGCTTTGATATGAACATCCGGTTTCATTTAATTCTTTTTTGCTTTTTTTGGCTTTAAATCCGATTTGCTTTTTGAATCTGAAGACTTGCTTTTTGAATCTGAATCTTTTGCTTTCGAATTAGATGATTTCTTTTTTGGAGAAGATTTTGATTTGGAAGGTAAAGGAGGGCTGGCTATTGCTTTTTCTTTTGCTTTCAATTCTTCATAACTTCTTCGCTTTTTCTGATCCATAAAGGACAGGAACCAATCATCAATTTTAGGTTGGAGATATCTCAAGTTTGCAGGCTTAATGTCATCTAATGCTAAAAACCAGTATACTACTTGATTTCCGGGAGAAGTAAGAAAGACGATATAATAATAATCCGCCTTAGGATTAGCTGTATATATAGTAAAAGGTTTCATATATAATCCATCGAATCCAGCGTTCACTCTATCCTTAATTTCATTCTCATAAATAAAATTAAATCCTGTCAGCTTCCAATCCAACTTCAGGTATTCATTCATTTTTTCATTTTTCTTTGCATATCCTTTTTCTTCTTTATCAAATTTGGTCACCAGAAAAGATTTTGCACGAATATCAGTCGTAAATTCATCAATGGCTGTTTTGTATTTAAATTCATGACCCCGGTATAAAGGCTTGAATGACTCTTGGTATGCCCCACTTGTTTGAACTAATGAAAACTGGAGCATGTTAAACATCAAGGTCAAATCAGGAATATCAGAAAGCATCAAATCGTTGACCGGTGCAGTTGCGATCACATGCCATTTCGGTTCTGCCAGGGCAATATGCACATAGATATTTTGATAAAAATCCTTATCAAAATAGAGTACTGCGTAATTTTTATCCTTGTTTTTTTTAATTTTATCCTTGTTAAAATCTTTTACTTCATATTTGAAAAAATCGAAACTACTATTGCTGAGAGCTTCATCTACCCGTCTTTTCCATTCATTTTCTGTTTTGGTATCCGTGTTAAAAGCCCGCCAGCCCGACATATCTTTACATTTGAGGGGAATTTTCTCCACGAAAGGAACTAAGAGGGTTCTATTCTTTAAAAGTTTACTATCTACAGCCTTCATTTTTTCAGGACCATAAGTCTGAGCAAAGAGATTGGGTATGAATAGAATCAGAATAAATAAGCTGATTAAGGTCTTTATAGATTTCATCTTAAACTTGTTTTACCACTATATTTTATGACGCACTAAAATACAAAAATATTGTGTTCGGCAAAGAATAAATTCGCTGGATCAATTACTTACATGCGTTTTGGAACCTGAATACCAAGTAAGTTCATAAAATATTCAATCAATCGTGAAACAACGAAAGACATTTGCAATCTAAAATATTTTTTATTCGCGGAGACTTCTTTCAATATTGGAAGATCATGATAAAATCTATTGTACAGTTTGGCGAGCTGATATATATAATTTGCTAATTGGGAAGGATCCATTTCCCTTTCTGCTTCTGCAATCGCATCGTTAAAATAATACAACTTTTTCAATAGATCCATTTCAATAATCTCCAATTCAAAATCGAAATCAAAGATCAATTCCCTTACATTTGAAATTTTACTTTTCTCCAGTATAGAATTTATTCTTGCGAATGTGTATTGGACAAATGGACCAGTATGTCCTTGAAAATCAATTGATTCTTCAGGATTGAAGACCATTCGTTTCTTCACATCTGTTTTAAGGATAAAAAATTTCAATGCAGCAAGTCCAACTATCTCACATAATGCCACCTTTTCTGATTCTTCCATTGGAGTGGATTTGCCTGATTCATTGATATAATCCAGGGCAGTCTGCTTCATTTCATCCATCAGATCATCGGCATCCACCACGGTTCCTTCCCGTGATTTCATTTTACCTTCAGGTAAATCTACCATCCCATACGACAAATGCTTAATCGCATCGGCATAGGATTTTCCAAGTTTTTTCAGGATCAGCCTGAGTACCTTAAAGTGGTATTCCTGTTCATTTCCAACAATATAAATGGATTGATCCGGACAAAAATCATCGTGTTTTAGCTGGGCAGTTCCCAAATCCTGGGTCATATAAACAGAAGTTCCATCAGGCCGTATCAAAAGTTTTTCATCCAAACCATCAGGCTGCAAATCAACCCAAATGGATTGATCTTCCCTGCTGAAAAACAGTCCTTTTTCAAGGCCTTCCTTAACCAGTTTTTTACCCAATAAATAAGTGTCCGATTCATAATACACTTTATCGAAGCTCACTCCCATTCTTCGGTAGGTTTTTTCAAATCCCTGGTACACCCAGGAGTTCATTTCTGTCCAGATCCTTCTCGTTTCATCATCATTTTTCTCCCATAGTTTCAATATCTGCTGTGCCTCAAGCATAATTGGAGCCTTCTTTTCAGCATCTTCTGCAGAAGATCCATTTTTGATAAGCTGTTCCATCTCTTTTTTGTACAGCTGATCGAATAAAACATAATAATCACCTACAAAATGATCGCCTTTTTGACCTGTTGTTTCGGGGGTTTTGCCCTGTCCTGCTTTCAACCAGCCCACCATGGATTTACATATATGTATTCCCCTGTCGTTGATGAGGTTGGCTTTGATTACTTCATGTCCCCTGGCCAGGAGAATTTCTGAAACAGAATGACCAATTAAATTGTTGCGGATGTGACCTAGATGCAGTGGTTTGTTTGTATTTGGAGATGAATATTCTATCAGGTAAGTGAGCGGTTTCGGGTTGGTTTTTACCTGGATATTGTCATGTTTCAGCAAGGAGGACAAATGGTTTAGCCAATAAATTTGAGCGATCTGTAAGTTTAAAAAGCCTTTGATGACCTTATAATTTTCCACAAATTCTGAAACTTCTTGGAGTTTCTTTCCCAATAAGTTGGCTGTTTCAACCGGAGATTTTCGGCTGAATCTCAATAATGGAAATACCACCAGTGTAAGATCCCCCTCATGATCAGCGGAAGTTTGCTCAATCTGAATTTGATCTTCTTCGATTTGATGATGGAATAATTCATCAAAAGCTTTCACACTTTCAATTCTCAGAAGCTGGTAAATATCCATTCAAATCTATTTAAAAGGAGAATCTGGTTCTTTTGCAAAGTGCCTGTAAACAGCCTTATCAAGCCAAACCGGACAGAATTTATTAAACAAATAGAGCAATTTGCCGTAAAAAGACATCACAAGAAAAGACTTCCTTCTTTTAACATAACGAGCAATTCTTCTGGCTACTCTTTCCGCACTGATCATTTTTTCTTCCTGCCTTGGAGAAGCTCCCTGTTCACTTCCATCTGCAGTTAATGCAGTTACCCTGATATTTGAGGTGGTGAAACCGGGAGCAGCAATTAAGACATGTAATCCATGGTATATATTCTCTGTTCTGATTACTTCAAGAAATCCGTGTACTGCATATTTAGAGGCAGAATATCCTGACCTGCCCGGCAAGCCCCGAAATGCTGCTGTCGACAAAACGCCTACGATAGATCCTTTAGTTTTCAGCAAATGAGGTAAAGCGTATTTCGTGCAGTTTACGGTTCCCCAGAAATTCGTTTGCATGACACGTTTAATCACCTCAAGATCCACATCAATAAATGAAGCCCGCATAGAAATACCTGCATTATTAATCAATATATCTAATCTTCCAAACTCATCTATCGTTTTTTGGATTAAATTCCTGCAGTCTTCTTCAACATCCACATTTGTTTTAACAACCAGTACAGCCGTGTTAAATAGTTTGATTTCATTCGCAACCAATTGTAGTTTTTCAGTATTTCTCGCAGCAAGCACTACATTTGCTCCTTTCCGGGCAAATTCAACAGCAGTTGATTTACCAATACCTGATGAAGCACCAGTAATTATAGCGACCTTGTTATGAAACATAAGACTGTTTTATCTATTTCACCTTGAGCTTTTGTCCGATACTCAACAAATTGCTGCTTAAACCATTTATTTCTTTTAATTTTTCAACGGAGATATTGTATTTCCTGGAGATTGAATATAAGGTTTCTCCGCTTTCGACCAGGTGATACCCATCAGCAGTTTCTGAATCAACAGCTTTTTCAGCTTTTGATTTAGCAGCAGAATTGCTTTCAATAGCAAGTTTTTGTCCTATGCTTAAAATATTCGAGTTCAGGCCATTTAATCTCTTGATTTCATCAATTGAAACACGATACTTTTTGGAAATCGAATACAAGGTCTCGCCAGCCTCGACAATATGTGTCAATGCATCTGCTGACACCCTTTCCTCTGCTTTAGGCTCTTTAAGGGGAGTTGTTTTTGTCATTTTGGATTTATCGATATAAAAATCTTCTGTGGACGAACTCTCCTTTTTTGGGGCTTCAACCACAATGGGCTTGTCTGGTAATTTAATGATCAGTTTTTGACCAGTTTCAATTTTGTATTCTTTCAGATTATTTAATGCGATTAAATCAATGATGGTCATATCGTATTTTTGGGATATCGTATAAAAACTTTCCCCGGCTTTTACTGTATGAAAAACTGTATCTGAATTGGGGAAATCCACTACAGGTTTTGATTCAACTGTCTCCGAAACAGCCAGTTTTTCATCTGTTTTAAATGGCTTCATTGATTTACTGACAATTAATTTGTCATTCACATTTAGATCATTATTCGGCAGATTATTCCAGGCTTTTAATTCATCAACGCTTACTCCGTATTTTTTAGATATGGAATACAAAGATTCGCCTGCTTCAACCTGATGCATTTGGACAGTCTCACCACTGTGTTTTTCATCAGTCGTTTTTGCTTCCACAGCTTCCTCTGTTTTTTTGTCAGATGTTGGAACCTCTGCAAATTCTTCGTCTTCGAAGACTATTTTTGAAGTCGATTCCTTAAGTTTCACCTCTTTTTCATCATTTTTTTCCTCAGTGGTGAACTCTTCAATGGTAGGTGTTTCTTTTTCAACTATCTTTTCTACTAATATATCTTTTTCTATGACCTCTTTATCATCCACTGCTGCGATAACAGCCTCCTTGCTTATTGTTCTCGTTTCTGCCGGATCACTTCTTTTTTGGCGAAGATATAAGATTTCACCAATAGCTGGTTCATCCCCTTCCCTCAGCAGGTTCTTCGAATATAAAGCAGCCAGTTTAATTCCATATTCCTGTGAAATACTGTACATCCTGTCGTCTTTTTTCACGATGTGATAGGATTCCTTTGCAACTGTTTTCTTTGGAGAGAGATAAACCACTGCACCCGTTTTCAATGGAATGGGTTCTTTTAAATCGTTGTACTCAAGAAGTTTGGAAACACTGATGCTGTTTCTTTTGGCAATTTCATTGTAAGTATCATTTTCCTTTGCTAAAATTGCAGTTATTCCATTGTATTTAAACTGCTCATCTGCCTGGTAGACTATTTTGTCTGCTTTTTCCTTTGGAATTGCAATGTCATAGCCTGTAAGATTATGTTTTTCTATCATATCGATCAGCAACTCAGCATAATTTCTCCGCGTTGCATATCCTGCTGATTTCAATCCTTTTGCCCATCCTTTATAATCTTTAATATCAAGTGAAAACAAACCTGCATAGCGATCGCTATTGGTTAAGAAATCAGAGTGGTCGATGTAGGATTCTTTGGGATTGGTGTATTTCCTAAAACATTCGTTTGCTTCATCGTCATCAAAATATATAGCCTCTCCTGTCCAATTACTGCCGCATTTGATTCCAAAATGATTACTTGCTTTTTTTGCCAGATATGAATTTCCATTCCCAGATTCCAAAATCCCCTGCGCTAATGTAATACTGGCTGGAATTTTTGACCTTCGCATTTCCTGTATAGCCAGGTCTCTATATGTTTTGATATATAATTCAGTAATCGAAAGTTCGTTGTCCATCTTTCCTAAATATGGATCGACATAAGAAACTTCTGCCTCCTTAATTCTGCTAGACTTTTGGGTTGTTTTACAACCACTTAAAACAATTAACAGCACTAACAAACTAACTGCAATCGGGGATAATTTATTCATCTTTTCAGATTTAATTTAACAAAATTATCTATTTCTTTTTGATCTGTACACCAATGTACTTAGAGTAGATGTATCAAGGACTTCATTTGCCACCTGGATCACATCCTCTGATTTCACCTTTTCGATATTTTCAATTATTTCTGAATGTGACAAAATTCGTCCATAATCCAGAAGATTTTTCCCTTTTACCTGCATTAAGGATGAATGATTCTCACTATACATGGCCATCTGGCTAATTAATTGTCTTTTTGCCCGATTAAGCTGTATAATACTGAGTTTTTTGCTTTTCAATAATGTAAATTCCTTATTAATCAAGCTCAGACTTTTATTCAAAAATTTCTCATCTGTTCCCAGTTGAACAGAAAATGTTCCCGTATCCATATAGGCATTGTAAGCTGAAGATATGTGATAAGCATATGCATGTTTTTCCCTTACTGACATGTTCAGACGGGAACTCATCCAGTCGCCTCCCAAAATATTATTGAGTACTGTTAAAGCATACTTTTTTGAATCGTTCAGAGAATAAGCCTTATTCCCAATAATGCAGTGCAACTGTTGGAATTTTTTAGGGATCTCCTTTTCAAATGTATTGTAGCTGACTTCTTCCGATTTTTTATTTTCTTTAGTTGTGGCCGGAATTTCCATTAAATATTTTTGAATTAATGTGGAAATCCGATTAGGAGAAACACTGCCAACAATGCTAATCACTACATTATCAGTCGTATAAAACTGTTTCCAGAATCCCATCAGCAAATCACGACTGAATTTTTGAATATTTTTTTTTGAACCCAGGATGTTGTAGCCAAGAGAACTTCCAGGGAATGAATGATGATTAAATTCATCAAAAATACTTTCTTCCGGACTGTCCTCATACATCTCAATTTCCTCGGCAATGACGAGTTTCTCTTTCTCGATTTCAGCTTT
Organism: Bacteroidota bacterium; assembly: GCA_016776505.1. GTDB lineage: Bacteria > Bacteroidota > Bacteroidia > CAILMK01 > JAAYUY01 > JABINZ01. Next base: position 2,375 of record JADHTG010000043.1, on the reverse strand, counting down.
TGGAAATACCGGGTTGAATACAAGATCTGTCAATAATTGAATGGATCGATCCAGGTATTTTTTAAGTGAAATGGTATAATAACAAGTTCTTTCCCTGCTGGTGAATGCGTTTAATTCGCCCCCAACCGATTCTAGACGATTTAAGATTTGATATGATTTTCTCTGGGCAGTTCCCTTGAAAAGGCAATGTTCAATAAAATGAGCCGCTCCATTTGTATGTTCATTCTCTGATCGACTACCTACTCCTACCATGATTCCACAATGTACAATAGCAGATTTTTTTGTTTGTGTGAATATCACTTTTAATCCATTCTTCAATTCAAACAAATAATCTGCCTCACCTACTTGTATGTAGTCGATACCATTCATCCCCTTTTTCAACTTGCAGGAAAATAAATATTTTTATTATCTTTAAAATCCTTTATCATATGCGAAATTAGAGGTTTTAAAGTTTTTGGATTGACAATTTTTAAACAATTGAAGAGATTATCCACATTCCCTAATTATACAGATTAATGACAAAAATACTTATAGATCAGGTCGGTAACAAAGTGGAGGTTGTAAACAAACTAAAACGCATCATTTCAACTGTTCCCAGCCAGACAGAACTATTGTATTATTTCGGGATGGAAGACCAGATAGTGGGTATTACTGAATATTGCATTCATCCTAAAGTAAAAGTGGAAAAAGTGGAAAAAATAGGAGGTACCAAAAATCTCGACCTGGTCAAAATCAGAAACCTAAAACCCGACCTGATCATAAGCAGTAAGGAAGAAAACACAAAAGAACAGATTGAAGAACTGGCCAAAGATTTTCCTGTTTGGGTAAGTGATATAAGATCCCTGGAGGACGCATATAAAATGATTGAGCGAATTGGTGCCTTATGCAACAAGAATGACCTGGCACAAAATGCCACTTCCAATATCCATACAAGCATTAATTTATTGAAGGAAAAAACAAACATTAAAGTTGCTTATCTTATTTGGGAGAATCCGATTATGGTAGCTGCCAACAAGACTTTCATAAACGATGTACTGAAAAAACTGGGACTTCAAAATGTTTTCCAGGCAAGGACACGTTACCCCAAAATAACAAGCAGTGAACTCAGAGCATGTGATGCAGATTTTATTTTACTTTCCTCCGAACCCTATCCTTTCGGGTCCCATCATATTGAAAAATTTAAACAATGTTGTCCGAAAGCAAGAATTCTGTTGGTGAACGGGCAGTTTTTCAGCTGGTACGGCAACCGTTTGTTGCTTGCCCTGAATTATTTCAAATCCATCAAAAATGTCATGCTTAGCATGCAAAACATATGAAAATAAAGGGGACAATCCTGAAAGGGAGTGTGCATTGTATTTTAATTATTTTCATGTCATGCTCATCGGGTAAAATTATCATCAAAACCGATGACGTAAAATTTATTTATAATACACCACCTGGCACAGTCAGGATCGACTCAAATTACTTTGCTGATAACAGTGAAATAACAAATATCGATTACAGGGAATATGTGTACTGGAATAAAAAGGTTTTCGGAGAGGAATCAGCCCGCTATCAAAACGCTTTGCCCGACAGCCTGATTTGGGCCTATGCTGACTCCAGTTTCATACTTCCTCTTTTAACCTATTTCCGGCATCCCGTTTACAACGATTATCCTGTAATGGGAGTAAGTTATGAGCAGGCCTGTGATTATGCTGTTTGGCGTTCCGACAGGGTGATGGAATATATATTGATCAAAAACAAATTAATAGATCGCCATGAAAACCAGGACTCAAACAACTATTTTACCGCAGTAAAATTCATGACTGGAAACTACATGAATTACAAAGTTGTTCCAAAAATCCCTTCCCTAAAATACCGCCTCCCCACTGTGGAGGAATGGGAAAAACTGGCCTATTCAAGCAGTGACAGCCTGCATGGATTGGATAGAAACGCACCCAAAATAAAGAGATTGTTAAAAAAAGGCATTCCCCTGTTTTATACCAAAGAATTTACTGATTTTCAGAAGGAAACAGGATTTAATTCCACCACTTTTACCCGGGAAATTATGAGTTTTCCACCCAATTCCCATGGTGTACATGATCTGATCGGGAATGTAGCAGAAATGACTTCAGAAATTGGTATAGCCAAAGGGGGAAGCTGGATGCATAGCATCCCTCAATCTGCAATCGGGAATGACCTGTATTATGATAAAGCTGAAAACTGGCTGGGTTTCAGATGTGTTTGCAGCTGGGAATATTAACCTGAGTTCGGGATAAGATTTAACTCACAGAAAACTAATGGTGTATTAGATTTGGGCTTATAATCATGAAGTAATAGCATGCTATTTCATTGATTTTAAGTTCAAAGATGATGTACCATTAGCTTTCCCATTC
>JADHTG010000126.1 GCA_016776505.1 Bacteroidota bacterium | reverse complement strand
AAGTCGTCTAATAGAAATTTGTAGAGTTTCTCAATTTGTCGGATTAAGTTCAAACGCTCCGCTTGAAGTCCTTTTGGCTTATCCTTAAATAGGTCTTCTATGTTGTCAAGCAGTGTCATTTTTTATTGCGGCTAACGGTTTGGCGGTATGTTTTTGTTGCCGATTTCAAAGCACTTCACTGCCAAGTTACACGAAAGTTTATTAGATGCTGAAACGCTGAAATACCCACTATCTCGGCAATAAAACATACCGCCTGTTATGCACTGGCTGTTCTTGTCTGTCCGTAGGTCCCTGTCAAATTGCACTTTCATATTAAACTTGACATTTTAATACTTCATTTTTCTTTTCTGTCTGTGTCGCCTGTGTATTGGTGTGTTTTAATTTTTTCTTTTGCGGTTTTTAAATGTGCTTGCAAATGAATTGGCTATTCCAGCAAGGCTTTTAATAAACAATCTTTTAAGTCGTTATAATAGAGTATACTGATTTTAGTAATCATGTCATCTGATAAATCATGTAACTGTTTCCTTGCATTGATTGGAACCAATATGGTTGTTGCTCCCTTTTCTACGGCTAATTCCACCAGGTTGACAGCGTTATAAATGTTATCTATAGAACCACCTAAATTTAGCTGACCAACTATTACTAAACCTCCTTTTATGCTACGTTCCAACAAAGCACTGCAAAGTGAAATCAATACTGCCATTCCAATACCATTGCCAGTTTTCGAGGTGTCGAATGCCCTCAATTGTATTGAAAATTCATGACTTCTGGGATCACGATCACCAATAAGTAATTTGGATTTGCTGTATAAATTTTGCTCGGCATATCTGACACTTTCCTGAAACTGTGGAGGAACAGGCCTGTTCAGAATTTTTATGCCACTTCCCTGATTTGTGTTCACCTCAATTTTATACAGACCGGCATTATCATCTAAACCACCTAAGTTTATTGACCATACCTGTCCAGGTGGTTGTGGATCTTCTGTTATTGTATTTTCGCTGTGCAGCTCCGGAGTGGAGATGAAGGTTTCAACGCCATTTTCTCCTATCCTGTAACTAAAGTGAGTGTTTCTGAATTCGGCATATCCAATCCTCTTTTGTTGTTCTTTAACTCTTCTCCGGTATTCCAATGCTACTTTTACTGCCCATTCCAGTAATTCATCAGAAATGGGTTCTTCGTTATCAGGCTGCATTAATTTCAATAATCCATTCAGTGTTTTATTAACACCAGTAGTATCTCTACCGCTTAAAGCACCACCATAATCAAGTCTTGTTAATACAGAAGAAAGCCGGCTTACATCCCTAAGTCTTGTCCAGCATTCTGCGAGAAAATCGCTTACCAGTCCAAAGTGGTTTGTGAGGTATGATTTATCCATTTTGGGGAAATCCCAACCCGGCACAAATGCATGAATTCTGTCCATGAATGCTGTATCATCGCGTATTTCAGGAGGTAAAGAACCAAATAAATGCCCTATCCTTTGCTGGTGCTCAACATCTACATCAAAATTCCCTACCATTACAACCCCACCATCTGCACGGATGGGCTCTTTGCCCCTGCTAAACTCCCCGCTTTCCATGTAACCTTTCATGATGTTCACGCCATCTTTCTGGTCAAAAGATACACCGGAAATTTCATCAAAGCATACTACATCATATTTACATACCAAACCACGCTCACCATTCGACATGTTGACAAACATTTTCGCAACTGTTGTTTTGCCACCGGAAACAAGATGAGAGTAAGGGGAGATTTGCTGATAAAGATGAGATTTACCAGTACCTCGTGGACCCAGTTCAACCATATTATAATTTCTTTCAACAAAGGCCACCATTCTAACAAACAACACGTTTTTTGCCTTTTCGGATATGGCAGATGGTTCTAAACCTACACTACGGATTAAAAAATCTTTCCATTCAGACAGCGTAAAAAACTTTCTCCCTTTCTTTAAAATATCGAGCACGTTTCTTTGTGATAGCTGAATCGGCCTTAAACCTTGAATGCCAAAAGGTCTTCCGTTGTTTTCCTGAGCAATGGCCGCATCATATTCAATTTCAATTTCAGCGTAGAAACCTCCAGTAAGCATGCGGTCATTTTCATTGACCATTTCAGGAGTAATCCGAACATTGTTTAACCTTAAACTGGGCAATGTGGCTACATAGCTATCAGTTTTTGAGTCAAGTTTAGCGGTAATAATATCAATAATCTTAATCGAACCCTTTTCTCTCGCTTTCGACTTAAAAAACTCTTCTTCGCCCGGTCTTACAGTTCTATCCTGCAATTGACGTTTTACAACTTCAAGCCCCTCCTCAATTTCTTTAGGTTCAATTGTTGCACAATATCTGCCTAAAAGAAATTCAATGACATAGGTAGGCACAGGGTAGGTTTTCCTGAATTGCTCCAACAGGTCTTTCCGAACGATATAGCCCTCAAATGCTTTGGATGCAATAATATCTATGTTATCAAGTTCCATATCTTAATTTCCTATTGTTGTGTTTGTTTTGTCAATTATTTTCCCTTTTTCATTGGTAAGAACAATGAAAGCTGCTGAATCAATTGCGCTGTCGTCAACCATTAAGTTGCATTTATTCCCTGAAATTGCTTTCCCTGTTAAGAGTACGATTGAAGTTTTCTCATCATTGTACTTTGTCCTTATGTCAATCAAAAAACCATCCGGCGTATTTTCAGTTTCAATTTGACATCGCAAGTTTACCCATCTATGAGAAGATAATTTTGCATTTACTAATTCACCTTTTTCTACCTGTATTTTGATTTCCGGGACAATGCACTCTTGTAATGAAATGCCACCGTGTGCATATTCTTCGTTGTTCCTGAAAAAAGAAATACCCGGAGCATAGGCGATATACACCGCTGGATTCCATTCCCATGGTAATTGAGTAAATTCTGTTTTTACTCCTTCCTTAATGTATGCACACCTACCACAGCGGGCAACTGTTAAGTCCTTGACAATTTTTGATGATGGCAAACCACCCGGCAGCATTAACCATCCGTGATCGGTTACGATTTTTATTTCTTTTATTCCGGATTCGATGGCTGTGTCAATAACCTCGGTAATTTCTTCAAATAATTCATCTGTTCGTTTAAGCATTTCTGACTGTTCATCATGCCCTCTGGTATCAATATTACCTATTTCGACCCAATAGGTTTTTTCAGGATCAAAACCTTTTTTAATGCTATGCTGAAACCCTTTGTTTTCAAGTTCTGCCCTGAAATTTACTATGTTGGCCGGTTTACCTGAATTGAAAAAGGGCGTAAAATCTTTGATTTCGCTGGCTGTATTTACTTCTTCGGCAACCGGACTGGTTTTTACTTTTGCGGTTGAGGTTAAAGTGGGAAGGGCTGTAAATGCATGTGTAAGTTCCACTTTAAGCCCCCTTTTTTCTAATAAGGGTAAATATTCTTTTGCCATTTCGAAGCGAAAGGCATCAACAAAAAGATAAAATTGTTCCTTTTGTTCTGTATTATTGTGTTGCTTCGTTTCTGAAAGTCTATCAATTACCAGATTTTGAAATTTTTCAGTAATTTTCTCCAACCAGGGTTTATAAATCAATTGAATCAATTCCCGGATAACCGATTTATCTTTTTCGGTCTTCACCGCGGCATAGGCCTTTCGCATGCAGGTATCTGCATAGAACCCGTCTTTTGTATAAAATTGAATGATTTCATCAAGGCTTGCTGAAGGATAAGGCTTGTTTACACTTTCAGATAAGCCTCTTAAATATTTTAGGGCTGTAATGAGGGGCGAATATCCAAGTTCTGTCCATACCCATTTTTTACGCTCTTTGTGCTGGTCATAAAGTTTATTTAACCCATTGTTTATTTGCAGCAAATCATTTTTTACTAATTTTTCCAGTTCACTACGCAGTTGTGTTTCCCTTTCCTCGTTGATTTGAGGCCAGCTTTCATCAGGAATGGAGAAAATACCTTCACCCATATCATCTGGTTTTGCTTCTCTGAGAAGGGATTCAATTTGAGGGTATTTTAAAGGCGAATTGGCATAAAAGTCCCAAACATGTTTCCAGGTATTTCCCTGTCGACCCAGCTTAAGCGCAATTTCCTTAATGTTTTTATAATCAGGAATAAAGCCATAACGACTTTGGCAAATATCCACAAAGGTTTCTTTTAAAGAAGACTCCATTTTTGTTAAAAACTCATCGCCTGTACACATCCATTTCAGGATGTATGGGATTGTATTGGGGAAAACAAGACCATTAATAAATTCAGCATCTATAACCGGAGCAGAGAAGGCGGTTATATCCATTTCAAAAAAAACAGGCAGTGATTTAATGATGGCTTCTTTCGTGCTGCTATCCTGTTTTATATTCAATCCAAGTCCATCATCCGTGTTTATAAGAAATGCCAATATTGTCCATTCTTTGCCATTGTATTGGTTAAAAAAGGTGCCTGTGTATTGATATTCAGCCAAGGGCTGCAATTCAAGTCCGAGGTTACTCACATCCTTCAGTTGGCTTTTTGAAATCCCGGGCAAATAGATAACTGGTGTTAATGTTTGATCCCATGATGAATCCGATAATTTACCCGCAATAACGGTTTTTAGCCATATAGCAGGGCCGGTGAGCTTTTCAGGCTGGTATTCGCCAAGGACAAACAGCGCAGCGTATGTGTTTTGCAGATTTTCAATTACCGGTCCCCACTGCTTTTCCGGATCGGGCCAAAGTATCACTTCCGGAGGTGTCATAACACTGCTATTGTAGGTTATAGCCTTATTAAAACCTTCCAGTATTTTTTCTTTCAAATTCATTGATATACCCAGTTTAATTATTCTCTCTTGCTTTGCGTTTCTCTTCCAGGATCAGATGCCTGTCGTTATCCCTCACTTCCCCCCAAGGACTTCCGGGAGGGTTCTTACCTCTGTCTATTCCCCATTTAACATTAAAACGGGAACGCAACACTCCTGCATTTACAAACGGGCGAATATTTAAGCGCACACCATCATTCAAATCAGGTTCCCAGCCAATGGCCTGTTCTTCCAACTTTTTCCAGCGGACAAAAATATCATAGGGCTGTTCACCAACCAGAATAATTTCAAGTTTTTCTTTGAGCTTGAGAGCAGCGCTCAGCAAGCCATCGGCACCGCTTTCCCCGGCTTTCTTTTTAGCTTCGCACTGGCGTATCCAATCTCCCAGGTAAGTGTAGATGAGTTTTGTAAAGGTTTCTTTATCCAACTTGTGGTAGTTGACTAAAGCAGAAAAACCATCTTTGCGGCCATCCCAGATGTGCCAGATAAAGGGGCGGTTTTTAAATACTTTGGAGTGCTGGGCAAAAAACTCGTCGCGCAGCCAGTTTTCGAGGTTGGTTTTGTTGGAACCGGCTTGTTTGAGTAAATCTGCCACAACATTATTGTTCCAATTTTCTCCCCAGGCTTTTTGCATCAGTTGCCTGAGCCGTTCGGCTGCGGGCTGCTCGCTATATACAGGTGGAATACACACAATGCCGTCTTCATCAAAGGGCAGTTGCAGTTCTTTCACTTGTTTTATAAGTACCCTGGCTTCATCACTCAACTCCATCTCTT
>JADHTG010000042.1 GCA_016776505.1 Bacteroidota bacterium | reverse complement strand
TAAGCAGGTATTAATTTGATCAAACTCAGTGCAATCTGGAAGAACATAAAAAAGGAGGGAACTGTATAATACCACATCATTTTTTCGCCGGGATTGAAGAAATAATACATGACCAGGCTGGCCAGGAATCCATAACCAAAAATCAATACGAAAGAAGGGTATTGCTTAGGTCTTAAAATGACTACCAACTGGTGTATGGCAAAAACAATAAAAAATAAGATAAACACTGGATAGAGGTAATGATCACTTATATATCCTGTTAAAAATGGGAACCAACTTGTCTGGGGATGCGGGTAAAAATTAATCTTTGCAAAAGCGGATTGGGGCAATGGACTTCCAAAAACGGCTGTCATAAAAATAAGCCAAATGAGCAAGGGGATCAATCCCCAATAAAACAGCCTGGAATAAAAACGGTTTTTGATACTAAGTCGTTTAAGCTCCTGTTTATTTTTAAGCAGGAACATGATCCCAATTACGAGGGCAATGGGTGCTGCATCTAATTTGGATATGACACTTAATGCCAAAAACAGCCACATTCCTTTTGCATTATCTTTCAGGAAGAAATAAATGGCTGTCAGAATGATCGCTAAATGAAATGGAGTCTCAATTCCACTGAATGCAACATTGATCAGGTTTTTCACACAAAAGAGAAGTAGAAACCAGGCCAATAGCAGCATATATGCTTTTTGTGTCAGGATTCTCAGAATCCGGAAACTCAGGAATGAAATAGCGAATATACCCAGCACATTGGAAAGCAATAAGGTATTATGTGGATTGATAATTTTCAGATAAGCAATCATTCCACAGAAAAGGGTATTTAAGAAGCCGGAAATCCCAAAAACAGGTCCATCCCCGGGATTAAAACAATAGAAATACCCCTGCTTGAAATTATCCATATATCTCAATGTGAATCCCACATCATCGAAAAAAGTCCTGTTGGCTCCTAAAAATAAAATAGCAACAAGGATTGCTGAAGCCAGCAGATCAAAGACCTGGTTGAACTCGACAGAGATTTTGAAAATTCTGAATCTATTTTTACTGAAAACCACTTGCTCAGGTATCAATAAACAAAATCCGGTATAGAGGATTATACTGATCAGGTTCAGCAAACTGAAGTATTTTATTCTTAAAATAATAACCGCAGCAAAAATGGCCATTATGATAATCGAAATGATCCAATAGTGGAGTGTCTTATTTATTTTCATCGACTTTCTTCTTGAGGTGGAAGATTTTCATCAATCCCTTTTAAGGCTTTTTCATAGTTAGGTTTTTCCAATAATCCCCAAAATTTATCCTGGGGATCTGCGTCCAGGAATACCTCCCAGTATGCTTTTTTCGACATGGAATCATATTGTATAAAACCTTTATAATATTGCCAGGTCTGGAAAAGATTGAGACAGATGAAAAGAATGATCAGAGTCATTGATGTCATCCTGATCCAGTTGCGCTGACTGAATAACCAGCTGATCAATGTGGCAAATGGAATTGCCATGATCCCATAACTGTCTATAAACGGCCTGTTTCCATAACCCACATACCACCAGCACCACCAACTTAGAATAATGTAAATGTTCAACAGAGCAAAGATTAAAACGGGCCAGAAGAAATCTCTTTGGTGTTTGAAAAGAAATGCAATTCCGACAAAACTAAAGAACATCAATGGAGTATAAACAAACCAGCCGTTTCGGTAACCAAACAAGCCCTTTATGATTTGAGGATTATTAAAAAAGAATCCCTCACCCTGGTAGGAAAAGTAAAAATAATGTCCCGAAACAGCCTTCCAATAAATCAGTTGCGGTAGCCAGACAAGCACACATAAAATGAGCATTATCAGGACCAGGTAGTACTTTGTAATGAGTAATTTGAATCTATCCAGCAGGGCATTAAAACTTTTCACTTTGTAGAACAACAGAAATACAATAATGATACTGTTGGTTGGCCTGATAAGTGAAATTAAGCCAATCAGCAATCCCAGATAAATGGAATTCATCATTCGTGGTTTCTCTATCCATTTAATGCCAAGCCATAAAAACAGGGTGATCAGGGCAAAATTATAAGAATGTGACATGGCTGAACGAATCGCTGTATAATAGAGTAAATTAGTCCCTAATCCCACCACCAGCAAAGTGAAAATCACCACTTTTGGTTCAAAAAATCGAGACAATAATTTTCTTAATATCAAAAGACCTATTAAAAAGAAAACCACACTGCTCATCATTAAAGCAAATTTGTAGGGTGGAGAATACCCCCCGTTGTCATAACCTAATTTTGGAGCAAGAATATGTGCAATGGCAAAAAAAGGAGCATAAACAAAGCTTAATCCCATCGTCATCTTAATCACTTTATTGCCTGAGGGAGTTGTTAGGGGAACAAATTTATCATACCAGGCAGCCGGATTTTCTTTTGTAAACTCTAATAATGGATCTCCATAAATAAAGGTGGCAGGAAGATAACTGTAATAATTGGTCACATCCCAGGTAATAACCTTGTTTTGATGCTCCCAGCGTTTCATATTAAATACAATTAACAAAACCAGGATCAACATTAAAAAGATTACAATTTCTGGCCATTTATTATTATTTGTTCTTCTCATTTAAATTGTTGGATGAGTTTTAAAATGAATTTATGATGTCAAAGTTATGGATATCCTTGTTGAAAGCTTGTTTCTGTAATTTGTGTCAGTAAAAATAAATGTTTAAGGAATGGCAAAGAAAAAATACTTTCCACATGCGTTAGTAAGAAGTGATATTGTTTTTTTTATTTTATTAGCCAGGCAAGAATCACAACAATCACTAATGCAGGAAGCATATTCACTACTTTAATGAATTTGATCTCCAGGATTGAAAGTCCTAAACCGATAAGCAGCAATCCACCAGTGGCTGTTAATTCACCTATGATTTGATCTGTCAGGAAAGTATTTGAATAGGCTGCCAATAAGGTAAGAGAACCCTGGAATAAAAACAGGGGCACTATTGAAAATAAAACACCAATTCCAAAAGCTGCAGCCAGCGCAATGGAGGAGAATCCATCCATGATGGATTTGGCGAAAAGCAAGTTGGGTTTGCCTCCAAGCCCTTCCTCTATAGCACCCAGGATTGTCATAGAACCCACACAGAATAAGATGAAGGCGGTGATGAGTCCCTCTGTAAACTTTTCGGATCCAATATTCGCTTTGCGTTTTAAAAAGGAACTGAAACGATTGAAATAGTTTTCAATATTTATTAATTCTCCTATGATGGAGCCAATCACTGTGCTGAAGATTAATATTAATAAATTATTGGTTTTCAAAGCCATTGAGAAACCAAGAAAAAGAGTGAATAATCCCAAAACCTGGAAAACAATTTTAACAATTTTTTGGGGTAGTGTTTTATGAAAAACAAGTCCTACAAGACTTCCTAATATGATTGCAGCTACATTGACAAGTGTTCCAAGCATGTGGGCAAAATTACGACAATAATCATTTTGTCTTTTACACTCATTATCAGATTTAAAAATTCAGACTTAAGAGCTATTAATTCCTGATTTGTGTTATTAATTACAGCAAAGCTAATTATGATATTCTTTACCATTTCTTTAAAATGGGTATATTTTATTAAACTATTGGTAGACGAAGAAGTTCGTTTGAACCTGAAGGTGGATAAAATTTAAACTGCTATTGATATACTTCCACTTTATAGATAAAAGGCTGAAGTTTCTTGATCTGGTCTGTTCGGCTTAGCCATTTAATGGAATTTACTTTCGGCAAAATAATGGCATTTAAAGTTGAATCGGATGCCATTTCATCAACGATACACTGAAGATATTTAGCCTTGATAGCAAAAGTGGAGCTGACTTTTTTTGCATGTTTCCCACTGATGATACCAATCAGGTTTCCCTTATTATCCAGAAGCGGTGCACCACTGTTTCCCGGATTTGCCGGAACGGAAGTTTCATATGCAATTGTATCGCTTTTGAAACCAGACAGGCTGTTAATTGTGCCCTCTCCAAAAACAACATCTGCTTTTGAAAATCCCAATGTAAAAACATCCTGTCCTAAATTCACATCGAGTGGAGAAATCATAAATGGAACGGATCCAAAATGGTAACCGCTGTCATAAATAGCTTTTAAAATGGCCAGATCAGCTGAGCGGTTTGCATAAGCAACAATGGCTTTAAATTGGATAAGTGAATCCGTGTTGTTCGTAACCAATATGGTGTCATTATTCTTTACCAAATGATAATTGGTGACAAAATAACCATCCGATGTCAACAAAAAACATGTCCCGCTATATTTAACAACCGTTTTTTTCTCAGCTTTAAAGAGTGCCTTCCACATGGATTTCTGATTAGTGGAAAGATTTTCAATGTCTTTTTTTAATTCATAATAAGATGCAATGTTTCTGTTATAATCAAACCAACCAGCAAAATATAAAGTGCCGAGAACAATGGCCAGGGCAATGGATGCTGCAACGGCTGTAGTATATAGAAAACTCCTGATACTGCGTTTTTTCCGACTGGGAATAAAAGGGTAGTTATGTTCTAATTCATGATGAGCTTTATTCATTTTTTGTTTGAGTTTTCCCACCCTGACAGCATGCTTTAAGCTTTGAATTAATTCAAGCTGCTCCTCTACCTCCCGGGCAAAAGCTTCATCTTCTTTCATCCTTTGGTTAAATTCCTGCAATTCGTCCTGTTTCAGCTCGTCACGCAGAAAGCGATCAATAAGATCCTGATTATGAATATCCTTTTCCATCGCCCTTTATTAATTGTTTTGTATTGTTTTCTTTTCTTTAGCGAAAAATAATTTTTTCAGCCTTTGCAAGCATTTATACTTTTGATTTTTTGCGTTATCTGAATTCGTGTAGCCCATTAATTTTGCTATTTCTGACATACTTACCTTATTCATATAAAATTCCCTGAGAATCGTATTGCATGGTTCACCCAGTTCAGCAAGGCAGGTGTTCATCAGTTTTAATTTTCTTTCATTCTCAACCAGATTATCTAAATCACTTTTATCAAATTCTATAACTTCCTCAAAATCATTTAAGTTGCCAACTATCTTGTATTTGTATTTTAATTCGTTTAACCACAATCTTCTTGCAACTGAGTATAAATAAGTTTTTATTTTACAATCCAGCTTAAAATCACTCGATCTAATATTATTGTAAAAAATAATGATGGATTCCTGGTAAATATCCTTTGCTTCCTGGGAAGATCCATTGTTATTCACTATTAAGTTGAAAATCATAGCATAATGTACTTTATAAAGCACATTGAGCGACCAATTTTCATTGTTTAAAATACCTTTAATTATATCCTCGTCCGAGAAATATGATTTTTTGGCCATTAACAATCTATGTTTAATATGTGAATATTGAAAAAGTAACCCACTTTTTGCCAGTTTTTTAATGAATGCAATAATACTCATTATGGCTAAATACAAGAAAATTATTTTTTTAGGTTACCTTTTTGGAAAATTTCTATTAAGTTTGATTTCGAAATTTTTAAAACCAAAAAATCAGAACAATGAAAAAAACATTAAGTTTATTGGCCATGGCCTTTTTCCTCATTGGATTCGTAGCTTGCAACAATGAAGCAGCTGATGAAGCAGAAGAAGTAGCAGAAGAAGTTGTAGAAGAAGCAGAAGAAATTGTTGCAGAAGAAGTAGAAGCAGTTGAAGAAGAAGCTACTGAAGTAATGGATGAAGAGGTGATGGAAGAGGAAGTAATGGATGAAGAAGTAGTAGAATAAGCTGACTTATCGATCCTAACTTAAAAACAACCCCGATTAACTCGGGGTTTTTTTTATGGCCTTCCTTTCTTTTTTATTTCGGTAAGAAGCGCTTTCTTAAAGCGGTTTTCAGCTTTGGGGATGCTGATGATCTTTTTAACGGGTATAACCGCTTTCAATCTGAGCATATACTCTTTCTCCAGGTCTAATTGATTTTGTTTGAAATTCAAATAGGAATCCAATGCTGCTTCTGCCTCTTTTTCTGATAATCCTTCTTTTCCCTTATATTGCATTTTACTGTTTTTCATTTCATTTCTTAGATCTGCCAGCTTGCTCTCATATTCATTGAAAATGGGCCAGAATTTTTGTGCCTCCATAGAGGTCAGATTCAATTCTTCTGTATAAATGGCGATCTTAAGCGATTTAATTCTATTTCCGGGTTGGGCAAAAGATTTGATGCTCAATCCAAAGGAGACCAGCAGAATGATTAAAATTATTTTTTTCATAAGTTTATTTTTATATTGATGTCATAACTCTTCCATTAAAAATGCTTCATCCATATATTCTATCTCATAAAGCAGGGATTCATCGATTTCAGAATTGAAATCAGCATCATTATCAGCCAGTTGTTCTATTAAAAAATCAGAATCAACTTGATTTATAAAGAATTCTTCCGTACTACTTAACTGCTTGCTGATATCCTTGTCAATTAGGAATTTGGTCACTATTAAACCGGCAACAATCAATATACTGGCTGCAATGGCCAGTTTTACATATTTCCCTGAAAAACGTGAATTCTGCTTCCGGTGATGAATCCGATCCAGAATGGCTGAAGGCAGCCTGTCAAAATAGGACTCAGGAACTTGAAAATTTCCTGATTTTCGGATTTTTGATATGTCGAATTTATTTTTCATTTTGAGTCTTTTATTTTGACAAATTAATGGGCAATAGGTTTAATATTCATTGAGTATCATATATTCTATTTTTTGCACCGCATGATGATAATTGGCTTTTAATGCTCCAATGGAGGTTCCTGTAATGTCGGATATCTGGTGATATGTAAGTTCCTCAAAATATTTCATATTAAAAACCAATCTTTGTTTGTTGGGGAGTTTTAATAATGCTTTTTGAAGTTTCTTTTGAATTTCATCTCCGGAGAATTCATTCGAATTATCTATTTTACTGCTTAATTTATGTTCATTTTCCTGAAATGATATAATGGCCCTTCTTTTCTTTTTATTAATGAAATTCAAAGTTTCATTAACAGCAATCCTGTACAACCATGTAAAAAGTTTGGATTCCCCTCTGAATTTATCCAGCTTGTTCCATACTTTAATAAAAACATCCTGTATCAGGTCGTTCGCATCTTCATGATCAATGACCATTCTTCTGATTAAATGGTAAATAGGTTTTTGATATTTGGAAAGAAGAAGACGGAATGCCTCACTTTTATCTTGCTGGAATAGTAAGAGGATATCTTTATCTGACAATTGCATAATTAATTTGTACTATGAGTTTTGACAGAAAAAGAAACAAAAGGTTTAAATCTTTACAGGGGTTTTATTTTCTTTTAATTACTCTTTCAACTGCATTAATGATATCAGGTACATCCAGGTTATATTTGGCAAGCAGCTCATCAGGTGTTCCGCTTTGGCCGAACTTATCGTTTACAGCAACCATCTCCATGGGGGCCAGGTATTTTCGAGCCAGCAATTGAGCAACTGAATCGCCCAGACCGCCATTTCTCTGATGCTCTTCTGCTGTTACCACACAATGGGTTTTCATCACAGATTTCAGTATCATCTCCTCATCCAATGGCTTGATAGTGTGAATATTGATCAGCTCTGTACTGATGCCTTTTTCCAATAGTATTTTTCCTGCTTCAATAGCTTTCCATACTAAATGACCTGTTGCAATGATGCTGACATCTTTTCCCTCATTCAACAGGATTCCTTTTCCAATTTCAAATGTGTGTTCTTCTGTGGTGAAGTTTGGGACATTAGGCCTTCCAAATCTTAAATAAACCGGTCCCTCGTGGTCAGCAATGGCCATAGTCGCTGTTTTAGTCTGATTGTAATCGCATGGATTGATCACAGTCATATGAGGCAACATCTTCATCAAACCTATATCTTCAAGAATTTGATGCGTTGCACCATCTTCGCCTACAGTAAGTCCTGCATGTGAAGCACAGATTTTTACATTTTTATTTGAATAGGCCACCGATTGCCTGATCTGGTCATACACGCGGCCGGTCGAAAAATTCGCGAATGTACCCGTATAAGGTATTTTACCTCCTATGGTCAATCCGGCAGCGATGCCAATCATATTGGCTTCTGCAACACCCACCTGGAAAAAGCGATCCGGAAACTCCTGAATAAATTTATCCATTTTCAATGAGCCACTCAGGTCGGCCGACAATGCTACAATATTTGGATTGTTTTTAGCTGCTGCTAACAATCCATCTCCAAACCCAGCTCGTGTTGCCTTGTGATCGTGTACCTTAAATTCCCGCATTATTTTAAATTTATGCTCAAAGATCCCCCGGAAGAAATCGTAAACTGTTTATCATTGGTATAATAGGTGCTTCTGGCATTCTTTCTTCTGTAGGACAGGGTATAAAGTCCGGGCTGAATAACAAGGACCTGGGTCAGTAAACTTTCGTTCAAATTAGTTACCCAAATCAGCTTTCCGTTTACTTCCTGGTAAATACTTCCAATCATGTATTGCTTTGCATAAAATACCGCCTTACCAGGTTGGGCCACTTCAATAGTGGTGGTATGACTTTGCTTTATTTCCACTTTTTCTAGTGAAATTCTGGGCAATGTCAAAATCTCAAGATCATATTCTCCAACCAGGTATTTTTGCAAAATATTAAAATCCTGCACAAAAACAATATCTTGTTTGCCGGCTTGATAAATAATGGCTTTGAGGTCCTTATAACTCGTTATTCCTTTGACTTTTAGCTCCAGAACTCCCTGTGGTGTTTCCACCGGAATGATATTGTGTTTTCCATGAATAAGTTCAATATTCGTTTTGTGAACAGGTGGCAGGGTATGCACCGTCAGATCATAAATCGTAAAAGGATCCAGAAATAATGTGTCAGGATAACCGGCATCATTTAAGGTGTGGTAAAAGTTATACCTGACATATCCTGTTTTTGGCTCGTAAAATGTCATATTCACATCAGTTTCTGATGCCTTCCTATAAATGTCAAGCAGATTTACCTGGGTGGTGGTATTATTCAATGCGTTTGAAATGACCACGTTCAATATCTTGCTAAATGACTTCTCGTCTGTGGCATTGAAAAAGTTCCCAACACAATCCAATTGACTTAATAAGTCATCCGAAATCCCCAGACCAATAATAAAAGGTTTCAAAACGATTCCCCTGCGCTGTAATGCAAGTGAAACAGCACAAGGATCTCCGCTGCATTCCTCAATACCATCTGTAATCAGGATGATGATATTCCTTATATTTCCTCCGGGGGGGAAGTCATTAGCAGCAGCAGACAGAGAGTAAGATATAGGGGTAGTCCCCTTGGGTCGGATTTCTCTCAGTTTTTCAATTATCTGCTCCCTATTATTGGAACCAAAAGCTACTTCCAGTTTAGTGTCTTTACAATCTTGTCTTACTTTAGGACTCCGGTGTCCGTAGGCACGAAGAGCCATTTCAACTTCTGGAAATTCTGCCAGACTATCTACCAGGTTGGCTAATAATCGTTTGGCTACATTGATTTTCTGATCGTTTTCCCATGCGCCCCACATACTTCCTGATCCATCCAATAAAAACAAGATCCTGGTTTTAGGTGTTTGAGCATTTAAGTGGACAGTTATCAAAATCAGCAGAGAAAAAGAAACCAGTAATTTTAAATTGATCGCTTTCATAAAATCCTATTAAAAGTCACCCAAAGTCTCCTCCAGCTGTGCCAGTGCTTTGGCAAGCTGCTCATCATTCGGAGCCACGCCATGCCATCTGTGATCATCTTCCATAAAATCAACTCCTTTACCCATAATGGTTTTCATTAGTAAAACGATTGCTTTACCTTTTCCAGTATATTCTTTTGCAATTTTTAACCCATTAATAGTTTCTTCTATATCATTCCCATTAATTTCTATGACTCTATTGCCAAAAGATTCGAGTTTTGATTTCAGGTCAAATAAACTCAGAACCTCTCCCGTTGGACCATCAATCTGCTTCTGATTATGATCAACTGCAATAATTAAGTTATCCACCTGATGATGTGCAGCAAACATAAGCGCCTCCCAATTCTGACCTTCCTGTAATTCACCATCTCCGGTTAGAACGTAAACCAGCTGTTTGTCCCTATTTAGTTTTTTAGCCAATGCGCAACCTACAGCAACACTTAATCCCTGGCCTAAAGAACCGGATGCTATTCTTATTCCCGGAAGACCTTCATCTGTGGCAGGATGTCCTTGCAAGCGGGAATCTAATTTCCTGAATGTGTGAAGTTCATCGAGTTCAAAAAAGCCCCTCCTGGACAAAATGCTATAAAACAGGGGGGAAATATGTCCGTTTGACAAAAAGAATACATCCTCGTTTATCCCGTCCATATTAAACTGACCAGGATCCATTTTCAATTCATGGAAAAACAAGACTGTTAAATAATCTGTGCAGCCTAAAGAGCCTCCGGGATGTCCTGATTTAGCCAGATTTGTCATCCGAAGAATGTCTCGTCTTACCTGCTTTGCGATGGCTTTTAATTCGTTTACTTTATCCACTGAAAAGCTATTTTAATAAAAATCAAAAGTATTGTTTTTTTTATGCAATTGGTCAGGAGAAAGTTTTGAGTTATCCCCAAGAACATGGACTGATTTTATTTAATATCATTCAATGACAGCCGATAAATAGATTGATGGCTGAACTTTTATTGTTGATATTTATTTTCAAAATCTTAAAATCTTTATGAATTATATATATTTGAATTTTCGAGAAAACGATTTTAGCCAATTAAAACAAAATAAAGCTCTCTTATGAAAGACTTAAAATGGAGTGAGTTACCGTTTGGATACCTGAAAACAGATTATAATATCAGGTGTTATTATCGGGACGGACAATGGGGTAAACTTGAAACTTCCTCATCTGAATATGTTCCTTTACATATGGCAGCTACCTGTTTGCATTACGGACAGGAGGCTTTTGAAGGAATGAAAGCTTTCCAGGGCAAAGATGGTAAGGTCAGAGTGTTCCGATGGGAAGAAAACCATAAAAGAATGAACAGATCGGCACATGGGATAATGATGGCAGAGCTTCCTCCGGAACTATTTAAACAGGCGATATTCAAAGCCATAAAAATGAATATGGATTATGTTCCTCCTTATGGGACTGGTGCTGCCCTCTATATCCGACCTTTATTATTGGGTTCCGGACCCCAAATTGGAGTTAAACCAGCTGCTGAGTACCTGTTTATTGTTTTTGTGACACCGGTAGGACCTTATTTTAAAGAAGGATTTAGTCCGGTTGAGTTTCTTTTGACTGAAGAATTTGACCGTGCTGCACCCCAGGGAACCGGGAATATTAAGGTAGGGGGTAATTATGCTGCCAGTTTACGAGCCATGAAAAAAGCGCATGATACAGGCTTTGCAAATGTTTTATTCCTGGATTCTAAAGAAAAAAAATACATAGATGAAGCTGGTCCAGCAAATTTTTTCGGGATTAAAAACAATACCTATGTAACTCCAAAATCTCCTACCATTTTACCTTCTATCACCAATATGAGCTTATGTACGATTGCTGAGGAAATGGGTTTGAAAGTAGAAAGAAGACCCATACCAAAAGCTGAGTTAGCTGAATTTGAAGAGGCTGGCGCTTGCGGAACAGCAGCAGTGATATCTCCAATTAAACGAATATATGATGATTCTACCGGGGAAAACTTCAACTATGGTCAGGATGGAAAACCCGGACAGTGGTCAACTAAATTATATAAGCATCTGCAAGGCATACAGTATGGTGATATTGAGGATAAATATGCCTGGATTGCATTTGTGGAATAATCAACTAAAAACATCAGGAAAGGTTGTTTTGTTTGAAAGCATGGCAACCTTTTTTATTTGAATATAAATGGATAGAAAAGTCATTGGTCCAGAGTCGGCAAAAAATGGATATTTATAGCGTTTGTCGACAAAGAAATCATTGTCTGAATATTTGGTCATGATGAATAAATGTCTGTCGAGCAATAATGATTGAAAGGAAAAGAATATCATTTTCGCTTGAGATGTACATGCAATTGATCTGAACTTATTCACAAAAGCATATTTTTTGGCAAAAAAAAGAGAGTCAAAAAATTAATGAGTTTAAATCAATTATTATAATGTATTATATTTCAATGTGTTATTTTATAACGGCTGAATAATCAATTGTAATGGAACATGATGAATTTTAAGACTTTATGATTAATTACGTAATGGTAATTAATGCTTTTGCTAAAATAACTTTACGCATACGTAATTAATTGGATGTATCAGATAATCAATATTGTATAACGAGTTAATTTTAAATGTATTTTTATGATTTTAGAAAATATTATTTATTAAGAATATGATTTATCAATTCGAAATATTCAGGAATTTAAGCTTTACAGAAAAACGAACACTTTTATTGCATTTGTTTTATTCATTTATTGAAGGCCTGGCATTTGGTGTTTTTGCATTAAATGAATTTATTTTCATAAGGAGTTTAAAGGGTACTGATTTTCAGCTGGGAATTCTTTTCTTAACCATGAATATTGTATTGCTTTTCTCTATTGTACTCACTGAATTCCTGAAGCGATATAAAAACAAAAGAAAACTATTGATTTATGTTGCATTTGTTACCAGGTTGCCGATGTTATTATTTCTTTTATTCCCGGCAGAATTGAAGGCTTTGACATCAACAGAGTTTTATCACATCCTGTTTATTGTCATTTTTTTTATTTTTTACATGGCTAAACCGGTCATCCTTCCCATCATTAACCTGTACCTGAAAAACAACTATAAAGATCAAAATTTCGGGAAATTGTTCAGTTATTCCACCATGATCAATAATGCGACCATGATCCTGGCCACTTTTCTTTTTGGTTTATTGATGGATCATGATTACAACTGGTACAGGTATGCATACCCGTTTTTGGGTATTTTGAGTATAATTTCCATTATTTTATTGAGTTTTATTCGTGTGGATGTAGTTCCTGAGGTCATCAAAGTATCCCTTAATAATGCTATCATCAACTCCCTGAAAAACTCTTATTACGTTTTAAGAAGCAATAATGCTTTTCGTGATTTTGAAATAGGTTTCATGCTTTATGGATTCGCCTGGATGATCTGCTTTACCATTGTTCCTAAATATTATGACGAAATTCTGCTGCTGAATAACACAGGGGTGGCATTCTACAAAAACTTCTATTATGCAATCGCGATCATCAGCCTTCCCTTTTTTGGTAGGTATTTGGGTAAAATGGACCCTAGAAAATTTGCTGTGATGAGCTTTTTTTTCATGCTATTGACCATTCTGTTCCTGACATTAACAGAATATAATCCCCTTTACTTTGAATTTAAGACCATTAAATTATACCCTATGCTCATTATTTCAAATATTTTTTATGGTTTATTTGCAGGGTCCATGCCATTGTTATGGGGGATTGGTTCATCTTATTTTTGCAAAATAGAAGAAACAGCTGATTACCAGGCGATACATTTAAGTTTGGTAGGGGTAAGAGCCGGCCTGGCACCTATCCTGGCAATCATTTTACTTCAAACATACAATTACACCATATCTTACCTGTTTGGAATGCTAATCCTGCTAATTGGAATTAGCTATATGATGTATAGTCATAGAATTCGAAGCACTAATAATTAGGAAAACATTCAAATAGTGGATTTTTGGTTCATTTGGGGATAACTTTTTGCAATGTATGCCTAAAAAAATAGCCAATAATAATAGTTTTGTTAAATTAATATTTTTTATAATATAGTAGTTTCTGAAGCCTAATAAGTGATTTTAGATATTTTTAGCTAGCTGATGATTTATAATTTCAAAGCTCAGGTAACCTTTTACTAAACAGGGGAATAAATTTACAAATGCATCTTACTGAGGACGCTCTAATAGAAGGCATCAAACAGCATGATAATCAAGTTCTTCGATATATTTACAAGAAGTATTTTGATACGATCAAAAATTTGATAAAGAAAAACAATGGAAATGATGAAGATGCACAGGATATTTTTCAAGAAGCGATTATTATTATTTATAAAAAGATTAAGGAGGAAAATTTAGAATTAAGTTGTTCATTAAGTACTTATCTTTACTCGGTATGCAGACTGCTATGGCTTAAGCAACTTGAAAAAAAGAAGATCAGAGGCGAATCATTTGGGAACGGAGACGAAATAGAAGAGATTTCTTCCTTACTTGGAAGCAACTTTGAACTGAATGATGAATATAAACTATATCAATATCATTTTAATAAACTAAATAAAGATTGTCAGAAAGTGCTCAGATTGTTTTTGGAAAAAGTCCCTTTACGTGAAATTGCCGAGATTATGGGATACAAAACAGAGCAATATGCCAAGAAAAGAAAATTTGAATGTAAAAATAAACTTGTAGACAGTATCAAGAATGACTTATCTTTGAAGAACAATGACCAAATTACCCTAACTAAACATTAAGACCATGTACACCAGCTGCAACCAAACAGACATTATTGAAAGATACCTCTGCTCTGAATTAAGCACCAAAGAAGACACCTGGTTTAAGAACGAATTAAAAAGCAATCCAGACTTTGCCAAAGAAGTATTGTTGCATAAAGACATCAATAAGGCCATACTGAATCTCGACATCATTGATTTGAGATCCAAGTTGAAAACAATTGAAACAAATGTCATCAACAAAAGATCTTTTTCAAAGGAATTTTTTCATTTTAAATGGCAATACATTGCCTTCGCTGCATCGATCACTCTATTAGTATCTTTTGGATTGAATTTTATGTCGCATTCAGGACTTACCAATGATGAGATTTATAATATGTACTACCAAAGCTATGATGCAGAAGGTCTTGTGCGTTCTGGAAATTCAGAAACTAACAAGAATTATAGCGAAGCTTTAAGCTATTACAATAAAAAAGATTATGAGCAGGCGCTTATTCTGTTTAACAAAATATTAGAAGAGGATTATTCCAATATTTCTGTACATTTATATTCCGGAATAGCCAATATGGAAACATATAATTACAAAAAAGCCATTGAATCCTTTCAATTAATCATTGACCATCAAAATAACTTGTATACTGATCAAGCAGAGTGGTATTTGGCAATTTGTAATTTAAAAATGTATAAAAATGATCTAGCCATTTTTATGTTTGAAAAAATTGCACAGAAAGATAGTATTTACAAAGAACAAGCAAAAGCAATTTTAAAGAAATTGTAAAACCTAAAGGTCAGTTTAGCTGACCTTTTTTTTTGTCCTGAATATGACAATTCCAGCTGTTATCAGAAGAAATAACAATCCCAAAAGATAATATGCAGTGTTTTTTTTCATACTTACCGGATTTCCAATCATAACATAACCAGACCAGAAATAAGGGTGTGATTTCAGTTTATCAGCATTTTCAAGATATTCCAATTTGGCTTGCCATAATGCATAATCTGAGGATTTTCCTTTTGAAAACAGTTTGTAAAATGAAGTCATAATTTTCAAACCTGATTTATCTTCCAGTGCCCAGAGTGTCATGATGATACTGGGGCAGCCGGCCATTATAAAACCCCTGGCCAGGCTCATGACTCCTTCTCCTTTTTGCAAAGTACCGGATCCTGTATTACATGCACTTAATACAGCTAATTTGGCATTAATATTCATATTGTATAGCTCATATGTGTTTAACATCCCATCTTCATGTGCATCATTGTTCAAATAAAAAACAAGTTTTGAGAACATGGGATTTTCATTATTCAATATGGTATGCATCGCCAGGTGCAACACCCCGTAATTAGATGCTATCTGCTTGAATAATGCTTCTGTTGCTTCTGCACCGGAATAAGATCGCCCCCTGACTCTTTTTGTTACCTGGCTGATTTCTTCCTTTACACCCGGCAAATCAACCAGATAATCCTGGTATTCCTGTATATTCGCAGCTCTTTCAGGATTTAAGCTGCTGTAATTTCCATATTGTGGAGCCATTGCCAGTAACTTTTTAGAAGTTTTCCTCTTTCTTTTAAAATCTGTGTAGCTAAGTGTAGCCGAATAGGAATAACTGATGTTGTATTTACGGATCAGGTAATTCAGTTTCCTGTAATCGAGATCCATTTTTTCAGGTTTTGAGGTCAGCAATATTTCGAATGGGATATAAAAAAGTACATCATCAGGTATAATTATCAGTCTTTCTATATTCTTTCCTGAAAGGAAAATATCCACAAAATCCTTGTAAATGACAGATGCAGAATTCACATAATCTATGTAATTGTCGTATACTTTATTACCGAAATCGGTGCTCATTAAATTGTTGCGAATCAAATCGATCAGCCTAAAGAACTGATCATCAATAGGAATTATCTCAGCTGATATAGATTGTTGGGTAATTAAAAGGGCAATGGCAATGGTATCCCCCAACACATATTCAATAATTGCTTCATCTTTATTTAGTTTGGATTGAATTGTTTCCAGGCTGAGCACTGAAAATTGATAACGAAGGTTAAAATAATCAGGGTACTTTTTCTTGTAGATAGCGATCATATCTTCCTGTTGATGTGTGAGTTCGAATACTTTTCTTTGCCACTGGGAGATCATCTTTTTATCCGGATCTTCCTTTTGATTTTCTTTGTAAATAAGCTCTCGATAAACAGAAAGTTGTTTGCCAGTTTCATATTCCTGATCACTCAGGTCATCTGGAATATTACTGATACTTTTTGCATCAAAATCCTGAAGGGAAGATAACAATATAGCAGCCTTGCTCTTTTCAGCAATACTGAATACTTTATCCAAATAGCTTTGCTCGGATGTCAAACGATAAAGCTGGATGGCAATTTGGGCAGATAATACTGTAAAAGATTTTTGGTTTGAGGAAATGAAGAGTTTGCTTTCTTCATTCATATAGCTCACCTGGATAATTTGGGATAGCTTATTTGCCAGTTCCAATGTGGAAAGCGACAGCTCTAATTTTTCAACGCTTTCTCCCTGAGCCGAAATAAACAAGGCAGTAGCTTTCTTTTGTAATATTTTTAAAAAATTCAGGTCTGAAAAAATACCATCAATATTTGGATTTTTAGATAATTCCATGCTATTAAAATCAGGAAGAATTTGGGTCAGAGCTAGCTGAAGTAATTTCAGACTCTTATTAATATCCGTATTCAAATAATAGTCTGCAAGACTCAAAGAAGATTGAGCAAGGAAAGGGTGCTTCAAACCATACAGCTTTCTGTATATTTTATTTGCAAGCGACAGCTTTTCAAGGGCTTCTGGTCTATTATTGGTTTCCAAACAAAATATCCCGTAACTCATATATGCATTTGCCAATTCAGCACTTTCTGATCCGGAATATTTCGCTTGTTCAATTTGTTTTTTAAAATATATCAATGCTTTTTCTGGATTATCTAAATTAGAATAACAAACTGCCATATTATTATAAGGTAATTCCAGGTCGTAATCTGCAAGATATTCTTCTTTTAGGTTAAAGCAGCGTTCAAGGTATTCGATTGCATCTTCATAATATCCATAACTGATAAATAATCCAGCCATATTAATATAAATAGAATATTGCTTTTCATACTTTGATTTCCCGTCATTCTCAATTAATACCAGGGAGTTTTGATAATATTGAAGAGCATGGGCATAGTCTCCAAGTATTCTGTAAATATTGCCAATGTTAGAATATATTACGTATAATAGAAGATCATCTGGACCAAAAACATTAATAAAAATTTTTTCAGCTTGTTTATAATACGTAAGAGCTTCCTCATAATTTCCCATACTTTTATGCAGCACTCCGAAATTAGAGTAAAACACTCCCAATTGATGATCCGAATCTGTCAGGATTTTTTCAACGATATTTTGACTTTCTTTATAATAATACAATGAACTGTCAAACATGTCCTTAAGATAATAGAGCCGACCCATGTTCTGGTAAATCATTGAAAGTTGCATATCAGGCTCTGTTTTTTGTGATAATTTGATGTTTAATGCCAGATTGTAATTCTCTAAAGCCCGGCTAATTTGCCCAAGTTCCTGATAAATGGTCCCCATATTTGTATAGGTTTTAAATAGTGCAGGCGCCTTGCTTCCAAAGAATTTTTTTCGGTATTTTATTGATTTTAAGGAATAATCATTCGATTTTTTTATATCTCTTAATAATAAGTATACAGCACCAATTTCATGGTAAAGGTCAGGAAGAATAGCATAAGCGAATGGATTATTAGCTGATATCCCAGATTCAAGTGATAATAAGGAGGATAAACACTTTGGATAATCTCCAATAATTTTGAAGGCTTTTCCGTATTCCAGCTGAAGTTTAAGAATGCTAAATGAATTGTTTTCAAGAGGGGATTTAAGGTAGAGATCTAATTTTTTAATAGTTTCACTGTAATTTTTTTGATAAGTTGTGGCCTTTACTTCAGTTAACAACTTCCAGTATTTGGTTGTATCCGTTGTTTTAGCAGTAAGATGATAGAAGAAGAAGCAAAATAAAATTCCAATTAAAGATGTCTGAATAATTTTCGAAGCATAAGCTCTTTGGATATAGTTTTTAAATAAGCTCACGATATATAGATACCTAAAATTCCCAGCAATATTAGACTTTTCATTTTTCTAATTGTCTTTTATTTTTCTACATATTACTTTTTTTGGTTGATAAGTCCCGATTTTATTGAATTTCATTAAAAAAATGTTGATAAATATGCTAATTAAATATATATTTGTATATATTTGTAGCTGATTATGCTGTTTGAGTGTCCAAAATGCAATTCTGATCTGCTGATTAAAGCGGGTATCGTGCTGTCCAGGCAAAGGTATAAATGCAAGTCATGTGCTTATTTTTTTACAGTAAACAACCAGGGACGGGCTCGTCATATTAAACGACATGCAATATATTTGTATTTAGAGGGAAAAGGACTGAGGGCAATAGGCAGGATGTTAGGCGTGAGCAATGTCGCTGTGATGAAATGGGTAAGAAAATATGTGGGTGAGACTCAGATTCTCAGAAACAATCCAAGGCATGTGGATCAGATCCATTATGACGAAATAGAGGAGTTTATTAAGAAAAGGAGAACTCTTGTGGATAGCGGGTGGCTAATAATCGGAATTGATGAAAATAATCCTGTAACCTGTTGGATATCAAATAAGAAGAAATTTTAAGTTATCCACAATAGCAAATATATAAAGTTAGCAAAAATACAATTAATTGAAAAAAATTAGTTGAATAAAGGTAACCTTTTCTCCATTATCAGAATATAGTAGCGCTTAAGACTTTTACTGTCTATTTGGTAGATGAGACAGTATTCTGTTAACCTTTTAAATGGTAGTAGTTATGAAAGGAACGTTCGAATCCTTGTCCTATGAAGAGCTCCACAATGTTCGTGGAGGTCTGATGGATGGTAAGCAAAAGCCACCACCAGACAACGTTATCATTGAAGACATAGACATATGGATTCCGGTTGTCTTATAGACAACTACATTTAAATTTAATGGCTTAGACTTACCCATTGTTTGTCTTAAGTACACTTGCTAACAACGAAGTTGTTAGCAAGTTTTTTTTTGTTTTTTTTGTTCTAGATATACACATACTTGCGAATAACTTTGTTGAAAAAAATCACGCAAGCTTGCTAATTTTGACAGATGCTCCTGTAATGAATTAGTCTATGGCAAAATTCCCTGTTTACAAGCAATTTGATGCAATGGATTGTGGTCCCAGTTGTTTGCGCATGATTGCCAAGTATTATGGGAAAACCTATTCTATACAAACATTACGTGATAAATGTTTTATTACCCGCGAAGGAGTGTCACTTCTTGGAATTAGTGATGCAGCTGAATCCATTGGCCTGCGCTCAAAGGGAATTCGAATTACATTTGAACAATTAAAGGCTGATGTTCCAAAACCCTGCATTATTCACTGGAATCAGAAGCATTTCATTATTGTATACCGCATTACAAATAAAAAGGTATATGTCGCTGATCCTGCACATGGTCTTTTGAAGTATACGCATGATGAATTTATCAAAAGCTGGATTCAGGATGGTGGTGACAAAGGCTTATGCCTGTTATTGGAAAAGGCTCCTGATTTTCACCTGGTGGACGACGAATTAGTGGATAAATCAGGATTTAAGTTTCTGTTTTCTTATATCAGTCCTTATAAAAAATATATTTTTCAGCTGGTTATTGGATTATTATTGGGAAGTCTGGTGCTGCTGTTATTCCCATTTCTGACTCAACAAATCGTCGATTATGGAATCAACAACCAGAATATTGGATTTATTTACCTGGTATTGATTGCTCAATTAATCCTTTTCCTGGGAAGAGCTTCTGTAGATTTCATCCGCGGATGGATACTCCTGCACATCAGTACACGGGTCAATATTTCTTTGATTTCTGATTTTTTGATAAAGCTCATGAAATTGCCTATTGGCTTTTTTGATACGAAAAAAATTGGTGATCTATTGCAGCGTATTTCTGACCATACACGGATTGAATCATTCCTGACCACTTCCACATTAAGTATATTATTCTCATTTGTAAACCTGATTGTATTTGGAATTGTACTGGGATTTTACAGTTTAAAGATACTTGCCGTATTCCTTATTGGCAGTCTTTTCTATTTCATCTGGGTTTATTTATTTATGAAGAAAAGAAGGGACCTGGATTATAAAAGATTTAGCCAACTAGCTGATAACCAGGGAACCCTAATCCAATTAATAAGTGGGATGCAAGAAATTAAACTGAATAATTGCGAGAAGCAGAAAAGATGGGACTGGGAAAATATCCAGGCTAAATTATTCAGGGTCAATGTGAAAGGACTTTCATTAAATCAAAATCAAAGGGCAGGAGCTACCATTTTAAATGAATCAAAAAATATCTTTATCACTTTTATCGCGGCCAGTGCAGTGATCAGTGGATCCATGTCATTAGGAATGATGCTGGCAGTAATTTTTATGATTGGGCAGTTAAACAGTCCCCTGGAACAATTGATCGTTTTCCTGAACAAATCCCAGGATGCTAAAATAAGTCTCGAAAGGTTAGCTGAGATTCATAAAAAAGAAGATGAGGATTCCAAGGCCATTGAGAAAATAAGTTTTATCCCAGAAGACAAAAGCATATACATAGATCGTTTGTCCTTCCAGTACGAAGGTCCACATTCAGAAACAGTACTGAATGACATCAATCTTTCCATACCTGCCAAAAAAGTAACAGCTATTGTTGGAACAAGCGGAAGTGGGAAAACAACCCTTTTAAAACTCATACTTGGATTTTACCCACCGATTAGGGGAGAAATTAAAGTGGGCGATATCAATTTGCAAAGCCTGAATGAGAAGGTATGGAGAAATAAGTGTGGCACAGTGATGCAGGATGGTTTCATTTTTTCAGATAGCATTGCTCAAAATGTCGCAATCAGCGATGAGCGAATTGACCAGAAACGGTTTTATAATGCCATCAAACTAGCTAATATTCAACAATTTGTTCAAAATTTACCTTTGGGCTATAATACAAAGATTGGAGCCGATGGTCATGGTTTGAGCCAGGGGCAGAAGCAAAGGATATTAATTGCCAGGGCGGTTTATAAAAATCCTGATTTTCTTTTTTTTGATGAAGCGACTAATGCGCTGGATGCTAACAATGAGAAAATCATCATGAACAATCTGGAGGAATTTATGAAGGGAAAAACTGTAATGATCATTGCACACAGGCTCAGTACTGTCAAGAATGCTGATCAGATTATTGTATTGGAGAAAGGTAAAATAATCGAAATTGGCAACCATGCGGAATTGGCAGAACGCAGAAGCACATATTATGATTTAGTTAAAAACCAGCTGGAACTGGGTGTTTAATTATGAAAGAAAAGAAACTCGAAATAAGGAGTGAAGAAGTTCAGGATTTGATGGGACAAATTCCAAGTTGGTTGGTAAGGATAGGCACATCCATCATTTTAGTTGTTCTTTTGATTTTAATGACCGGAAGCTGGTTCTTTAAATACCCGGATATCATCGTATCTCCTGTGAAACTCACGACCCAATTGCCTCCGGCTGAAGTTATTGCACGCTCTAATGGCAAAATTGAAGCAATTTTTACAGACGATAAGCAAAATGTACAAAAAGACGATATTCTGGCCATTATTCAAAATCCGGCAAATTATTATGATGTCATCGCCCTGGAATTAAAATTAGATTCCTTAAAACCATTTTTGAAAGATTTCAAAGTGGATTCATACCTATTATTTAATGAGGACTACACCCTGGGGGAACTACAGTCATTTTATTCCAATTTTCTGAAGCTTTATAATGATTACCAGCACTTTGTTGATTTGAATTATCATAAACAGAAGATTCAATCTTTAAATGATCAAATTACACGTTATAACAGCTATTATGGTCAATTATACAGGCAGAAAAAAGTATTGGAAGAAGAATTGGCGATTGCCATAAAACAAAAGGACAGAAATAAAGTTTTACTGGAGAAAGATATCCTGTCGATGTCCACCTACGAGAAGTCAGAAAGCAATGTTCTGGAGAAAAAGTTTGCGGTGGAAAAAGCAAATACCGAATTATCCAATAACCGACTTAAAACTAAGGAAATTGAACAGCAGATACTGGATATACGGCTCACTAGCAAAGACGATAAAAGTGAACTTCAGCTGGAGTTATTGGAGGCATCTGAAATTCTGAAAAGCAGCATAAGTCAATGGATGCAAAAATACGTTCTGTTGGCTCCAATGGATGGAATCATATCCATGACGAGTTTTTGGAGTGAAAATCAAAATGTAAGAGATGGCGAAGCTGTTTTTGCCATCATCCCTCAAAAATCATCTGAAGTAATCGCAAAATGCACCCTCCCCGCAAAAGGCTCAGGTAAAGTAAAGGAAGGGCAAAAAGTCAATATCAAGTTTGACAATTATCCATTCATGGAGTATGGCATCGTTAGTGGAGTAGTTCAATCCATTTCATTGGTGCCATCTGATCATAATTTCATTGTGCAGGTCAGCCTGACTTCCGGATTACAGACCAATTATCAAAAAGAGCTTCAATTTAGCCAGGAGATGACGGGAATTGCCGAAATTATCACGGAGGAAATCAGATTGTTTAACAGGCTTTTCAATCCGCTAAAGTCCTTTATGTATGAGAGATTAAGCAAGAACAGCTAATTACTTATATTTATTTATCAAGCCGTGATTAATGGTGCCTTTTAATAATGCTCGCATTTTCGAATAATCGCTTTTCAATACTTTAAAGTTTATCCGGTGACCATTCGGGCAGCTGCATAATTCACATCTTTCTTCAATGCGACCGTCATGTGAACGATAAACTGCCTTAATATTGATTCCTTTGGAAAGGAAAAATGCTCTGAAACTCAGGTCTTTTTCGGAATCTTTCTTGGAAAGAAAATAATCTGCACAATCAGTACAATCGTAATATCCCCATAAAAAACTGTCATTTTCAATAATAACTCCCAATACATAGTTATCTAAATGGGGATCCAGGTTTAAAACATCTCCATCGATTACTTCAATGATTTGACTTTGAGCAAATAATGAACTCCATGATAAAAATAAAAATACAATTAGGACCTGAAATTTAATCGACTTCATTTTGTTAGGAAATATGTAGGTATTTATTTACCAGCTTCATTATTTCATTGTTTTTACCTTGTAGTTTTTCACTTAAATCGCTGTCGTTAAAACTTTTTAATTCAGAGGCGATGGATTCAATAATACCCTTTGTAAACACTCCTTTGGCAGTAAATATTTCAGCTAATTCCAACAATTGATCAGCAGATTCCGAGCAACTTGCAGGTAAATGCTTTAATTTTCTGTTGATGGATTTGTTTTTTTTCGTGAATATGTTCACGTTCACATATAATTTTTCTGCCACATCCAATGGATTATTCATTTCATGTCCGTAACGAGCCGCTACAGCCAGTCCTGCTATTAATAAATAGATGTTTGCAGAACCATCAGGACATCGGAATTCAACGGTTTGCCTGTCTGAAAAATCATTCGAATAAGATTTTTCATTTGGATTTACTTTTTTGATCATGGAAGCAGCATCTCCAAGCCATCCCAATGGCACCCTGACCAGAACCGATCTGTTCATATCTCCCCAACAAATATTTGTGGGTGCTTCCTGGTTAGGTACCAGCCTGAGATAAGAAGTGGGTACGGTATTCCCAAAAGCTGTCAATGCTGGAGCAAGACTAAGTATTCCTGCAATTAGTTTTTTTGTATGATCACTTAATTTCCCATTCTCCACCATGATATTTTTCCCGTTTTTCATTAAGCGACAATGAATATGTAAGCCATTTCCGGCTTTACCAGCTGTGATTTTTGGAGCAAAACTTACAGTTACACCATATTTAGCACCTAACATTCTGAGTATGTATTTCGCCAAAATGATTGAGTTAGCAGCTTCTTCAATCTGGGAAGGTAAAAATTCAAGTTCATATTGTTCGTATTCCATTTCAGCCTGCCTGAAACTTCCCACTTCTGCATGCCCGTATTTTATCCGACCACCGCAATCTGCAATAAGCTGCATGGCTTCTTTATAAATAAAGTCATATTTGGTGAAAGGCGGGGACTCATGATAAGCACGCTGATCACTTGCCGGATATAAATCTGTTTTTGGTGCAATAATATAGAATTCCAATTCACCCATCACTTCAAGCTCAAGACCAGTGCTTTTTACTAATTCGTCATGTGCCTTTCTCATGATATTGAAAGATGAACTCACTAATGGATTGCCATCATAAGTATAAAACCGACAAAAGAGGTCCAGTGTCTTCACTTCCTCAAATGGGTTTACGTAAGCTGTTTTAAATTGTGGGATGACGTATAAATCACTGGAAGAGGCTTCTACATAATTGAACAAGCTCGATCCGTCCACTCGCTCGCCGGAGGATAACAAGGAATCAAGCTGCTCTCTGCTACTAATAACAAATGAAAGTGTTTTTAACCTTCCGTCGCCAGCCAAATACCTGAAATTCAGCATACTGAATTCATTTTCAATGAAAAAGTGAACAATGTCCGCCCTGGTGAATTCGATGGCTGGCTTTTTTAAAAAAGCTTCTAATTTGTTTCTGTTCATGAATTAAAAGTTAATTATTCCTACTTCTATTCTGCTTTCCTGACAAGTTCTAGTTTTGCTTTCACTTTAGCAACTTCTTCTTTTGCCACCTGCAACTCATTCTTCTTGTCCTCTTGTTCAGCCATATTCACCTGTATATTATCTTCAGCTTTCTGGATGTCATTTTTCCATACTTCAATATTTCTTTCCAGCTTGTCTTTTGTATCGATTAACTTGCCCAGGTCACTTTGCTTATTGCTTAATTCCTGGTTGGCTGATTTTAATTGATTTTCTATGGACTTTAATGTAGTTGCTTTGGCAAATTCTGAAATAAAATTTGAGAAAATTTTATACTTATCAGGATGATCATTGAAAGTCAGAAAGGCACCACCCAGGTTCACACTTGTATTTAGTTGGTAGCTATTATTTCCAAGTGATTTAATGCTGGCAAAACAATTAAATGGTAAATCGCTTAATTCTTTTAATAACACATTATTGGCAACGATTTCAGAGTTCACTTCTACTTTCGCTCCCTCTTTCTTCATAAGGCTTTTCCATGATTTGGTTATTTCCTTTTCATTGGTTTCATAAATATTTACACTAAGTGAATTATTCATTCCTCCTCCTAAAACCATCTTTGATTCACTTACACTAAAGTCATATTCTTGTGCAAGCAGTGAAGAAGTGAATATCATGATGCAAATTGTCGTGCAAAAAAATTTCATAATTTTTATTTTTTAAAGACTTTTAAAAGCCTATGTTTCAAATAATTCTAATTAAACTGAGGTCAAAAATAATAAAAATCTTGATTAGTCAACTATGTTTGATACTATAGCTTTTTGGATTGCGAAAAATTTGGGGATATTTTTCTTAGTATTGATTTTTAAATTATTTTTAGGCGTTTTTCAAAGCACTTATAAAGTGGGCAAATTCAATTAATCGGGCATTGATCTGTTTTTTTCCTGCTTAAAGTGAGATAAAGAATTACGTCATATTATGTTGTTGTAATTTAACTAACTTGGACTGGAATATGAAATGCTTAATCAATAAATTATGTCCAGCTTATAAATATTTGAATGATTTATTCACCGACCAATAAAGACTAAAATCATGCCATTCGATTATAAACAATTTTACATTGAACTTGGAAAATTACTTTATGCAGTTGCAAAAGCTGATGGAAAGGTTCAACTTGAAGAAGTACAGGATTTACATAAATTAGTTCGGGATGTACTGTTAAAAACAGAAAATAAAACAGACGAATTTGGAACAAACAGTGCTTTCTACACAGAGTTCGAATTTGAAACCATGCTTGATTCTAAAGCCGAGATGAATGAGGCATATAAATCTTTTATAAAATTTGTAAACATAAATAAAGAACATATCACAGATGACTTGAAGAATATCTGTATTTCTTCGGTTGAAAAAATTGCAGATGCTTTTGAAGGGATAGTTCCCCAGGAAAAAGCGTTCATTGATAAATTTAAGAACGATTTAGATAATCTATAATTTATGATACAAAAAATTTGAAACACTATGAAAAGGGACATTTTAAAATTAATGATTTTTGTTTGTTCAGCCATATTATTGGGCTCTTGTGCAACTACTTCCATAAGTATCCAGATGCTGGTTCCTGCAGATATTTCTGTTCCCCAGCATATTCAAAAAGTCGCCATCGCAAATCGTTCACTACCGGCTAAGGAAGACAAGGCAAAAAATATTATTGAAGGCCTGCTTACAGGTGAATCAATTTATGCAGATAGAGAAGGTTCAGAAAATTGTGGTTTGGGTTTAGTCAATCAATTGAATTCAGGTCCCCGTTTTTCAGCTTCTTATTTGTCAGGATCAGATTTGAGGGGAACCGGAACTCGTGAATTTCCTTATCCCCTGGATTGGACCAGTGTGGATGATCTATGTCGAGCGGTAAATGCTCAGGCATTGATTGTATTGGAAACATTTGATTCGGATAATTCCATTCGAAAATATACAAAAGTGACGAAGGAAAAAGTAGAAAACCAGGAAGTGAATGTGACTACTTATTATGAGGACTTAACCATTAATGTGAATGCAGGTTGGCGGATTTATGATAACGTGAATCAGCGTATTATTG
The DNA here is from genome assembly GCA_016776505.1 of Bacteroidota bacterium. Lineage (GTDB taxonomy): Bacteria > Bacteroidota > Bacteroidia > CAILMK01 > JAAYUY01 > JABINZ01. The sequence goes on along the minus strand of JADHTG010000042.1, from coordinate 648 downwards.
ATGAGAAATCCTTTATGGATACCAAAGTATTCACTGGAAAGGGACAAACGCAAAATAAAGCGGAAGATAATTTACCAAATAAGCGGAATGCGATTAACCAGGCCGGAGCTTTTGCCGGGGCCATGTTTGGCAAAAGGATTTCTCCAAACTGGATTCGTACATCACGGAAGTATTATAAAGGAAAGGAAGAAGATTTCAAAAAAGCCAAAAAATATGTTGAAATGAATGAATGGGATGAGGCTATTGATATATGGAAACCGATGACTCAAAATCCAGACAAAAAAATAGGAGGCCGGGCTTGTTATAATATGGCAGTTGCATGTGAAATGAAAGGAGATTTTGACATAGCTACAGAATGGATAAAGAAAGCCTATCTGAATTTTAACATGAAGGACGCTAAAAAGTATTTAATCATTCTCGAAAGAAGGGAAAGAGATCAGCAAAGGTTGGATGAACAGCTGGGGAATTAGTCTGACCTGTCCGCTTTTTTCAAACCTGATAACCTGAGCTCGGGATAATAAATTATTGCAGCTTTAATGAGGTTTTTCATAGGCAACTAGTGTTTATGCCTGCCTTGCCGGTCAGGCAGGAAGGACTATCGGGATAATTCGAAATAAACACAAGGCAGTATAGGGAAAACCTCATAAA
>JADHTG010000125.1 GCA_016776505.1 Bacteroidota bacterium | reverse complement strand
CTCAAGGGTCGCTTATGCCGGAGAGGCCAAGCTCGGAACTATCAATTTATCCGGCTCTGCCTACATCGAAGGAGAGTAAGTGCGTTGTTGATGTTCAGCAGAGAATAGAAATGATTCGTGCGGCTCAATGAAATGTCGTGTAACAGGGGAAGATGATGAAAAACAGAAAAATCCTCATGCTGATCTGTTTCAGCATGTTATTATTGGGAATACCGGCCTGTACTTCCATAAAAATGACCTATAACTGGGCCGACGATTTAATCTACTGGCGGATAGACGGCTATTTTGATGTCTCATCAAGCCAGAAGGAGTTTCTGGAAAGGAAATTGGATAACCTGCATAAATGGCATCGTCAGGTGGAAATACCTAAATATATTGCGTTTTTGGAAGAGATAAAAACAAGACTGCAAAATGGCATTGATATGGATGATATGGTTTGGTATGGCCGGGAATTGAAACAGTTTAATAAAAACCTGGCCACATTTATCGCTCAGGATACAGCTGAATTTCTGGCTTCATTATCACTTGAACAGATAGAATACCTGAAAAATAAGCTTGATGAAGATAATGAGGAGCGAATGGAAAAAATCAAGCAAATAGAAGAGGAGGCAAAAGCAGAAGCTACCGAAAAAGCCATCAAATCAGCAACGGACTGGTGGGGGGACTTATCAGAGGATCAAAAAAAGGTGATAGAAGACAGTATTGTCGTGGATAAAAAAGGTCAAATGGTATCCTATAATCACCGTATAAAGTCTCAGCAGAAGTTTATCAATCTCCTGAAAGAAAAAATACCAGTCGATAACCTCCGTGAACAGCTACTTGACTGGTATTTGAATCCAGCACAGTTTTATACCCGGGAATACCTGAATATCGTCATAAAAAGAAGAAATCGAAAAAGTAACTTTATGAAGATCGACAGCCTTGCCACGCAAGAGCAGAGAGAACACATCATCGATAAAATTGATAGCTACAAAACACAACTACAGGAACTTTACACTAAGAATTCTTAAAGCAGATTCTCCAATAGCTGCCCCGCATTCATATCCGCGGAACAAGCTGCGGTATCTCACCTGCACCGGACAGGGACCAAGATACTACCCGGGCTACATTTATCAGGAATCACAAGGAGTTTATGCAGCTTGTGATTTCTTGACAACAGACGTCATTACTCCAGTCGGTTTGATCACTTATTTTGTTCTATTCTTCATCAGGGTGGATTCAAGAGACGTACACATTGCTTGATGGTTACGGACAGGAAAATCGTGTAAAATTCCCTGTATATTCTTACTATTCAGAGCCTGGCAGCGAGTTTACTTTATTTGCCCCACGGGTGTCATGCTCTACCTGCTACCTTTCAAGCTGTTTTCTGTTCATAAGGTAACACAAAACTAAACGTCGCCCCACCTTCCGAATTGTTCTCTGCCCAGATTTTACCTCTATGGGCTTTTATGATTTCCTGACATATTGCGAGGCCTAAACCAGTTCCACCGGCTCCGGTTTTGGTTTTACTGCTTTGTGTAAATTTATCAAATACCGAGATCAATTCATCTTCAGGGATACCAACACCCTGATCACAAACGGAAACCTGTATAGATGGAGTTGCACTTTTTTTATCTATTAAATCACCCATCGTTAGAACTATTTCTATTTTTTCCCCTTCATCCGTATACTTAATCGCATTTGATATTATATTCCTCATGACTTGCCCCACCTTATAATAATCACACGTGACTTTTGTTGAAATTAATGGGTCAGCCATTTTCAGAGATAGATTTTTTTCCTCGATCGCCGGTTTTAGTTCTGATATGGCTTCACAAACAATCTGAAAAACGTTATTGGTTTCCTTTTTGTAATCTACCCTGCCTGATTCCATCTTTGACAAGTCTAATAAATCGTTTAAAAGTACCATTAGTCTCTCGGCAGCTTTTCTAGTCTGATTGAAATAGTGCCATAGTTTTGCTTTTGGTTTGTCAATCTTATCGACTCCATATTTTGAATAACTAAGTATTTGATGCATGGGATTACGCAACTCATGGGATATGTTTGCAAGGAATTCGCTTTTTAATTGATTTGCCAGCTCTGCTTCCTCTTTTGCTTTTTTGTAGTCTACTGTTCGTTCTTCGACTTCCTTTTCCAACCTGTTATGAGCTTCTTGTAATCTTTCTTCTGCTTGTTTTCGGTCCGTTATTTCAGTGAGAAAGACCAAGATGGCGAGGCGGCCGCTCCAGGTAATGGTGACAGCTTTGATCTCGACCCAGCGGATTCTACCATCTTTGGTAACAATTCGATGGGAATAGTTGCCTGATTCCAGCTCTCCTCTTTCTCTTTTGAGGCGTTTTGAGATGACCTGCTCTTTATCTTCCGGATAGATGGTCTTATCGACCGGCAGTTGCTCCAACTCTTCCTCTGAATAACCAAAAAGTTTAACTGCTTCGGGATTAAAGTACTTAAATATACCATCCTGAATCACACAGATCGCTTCGATGGCATTCCGAACCACATTGCGGTATTTCTCTTCGCTATCTCTTAATGCTTCTTCAGCCTGTTTGCGTTCAGTGATATTACGAGAGCTTACAGTCATCCCGACGATTTCTTTAGACCCTTCCGGTTTTCTTGGAGCCACTCGTGATTCGTAGTAAATTGTTCCTCCTTCCGGAATATGATAAACCGTCTCGTATGCGGCATGCTCCCCCGTTCGCAACACAGTTTCAAAAATCGCTTTGATCTCATCCTGTTTTTCTTTTTTTTCCGCATATTGATAAAGAGGTGTACCGATAAGCTCCTCAACTGTCGCGCCAGAAAAAGCTAAGTTGGCAAATTGGATATTTAAACTGGTATCTAACGTAAGAATATGATCGGGTGATGTTTCAGTGAGAGAACGCCAGCGCTCTTCACTATCCTGTAAGTTCCTTTGTATTTGAATCCGCTCTTCTATCCTCAAGGATTCCCTCAATGAGAAAAAAGCAATAATACCTAAAATAAGTAACCATATTCCAAAGTGTCAAAAAATAATCGAATATTTATGTGGTTTAAAAATATCATAAAGAGGTTGGAGAGGCACTAAAACCCCGACACCTCCGCGGGTATCACCAACCTTATATCCTTGGAACCCATGACATTTCAGGCAATTCTTTTTTGTCATCATAGGGCGAATCAATCGCAGATACGGCTGATTATTTATTTCAGTGAATTCAGAGACCTCTTTCACACCTTTTTCAAAAGATTATAAGGCTTTCGTTTCCCACTCATCCGGCTTATTTCCTTCGTATAAATATTTTAAACTCGTAATTCTTCCTTTGACACCATATAATCCACTGTATTCTTCCATCATTTGACGTAACATATAAGCAGGATTCATTAAGGTGAGTTTTGTTCCATCTGGTTTCTCAATATCGCGGTCTGTGATGTGTTCAAGATACGGATTGGGAGGGGTTCGGTCAGTGGCTGGGACATAAACTCCGCCGTGAGAGGTCGCCCAAAAACGAAATGCTTGGTCCTTCAAAAAACTGGCTTGAGCGATGTTTTCCGCCATGTTTCTTATCTCTTCAGAATTTTTTCTTAAATTCCATGTTAGAGAAGTAGCGATAACAATTGATCCAAGAAATATCATACCAAAAGAATATTTCCATAGTCTCTTCAAATCAGGTTCATCCGATCTCAGAAATGCTCTAATATTCATAATTGCTACTCCTATCCTGAAAAAATAAATACGATATAGAATATTATACTGTTTCTATCTCATTCTTTGTTTCTTAGAATAAAAAACAATCTGCCCTTGTTAAGCGAAAATGGGACCATATAAAATATTGATGAAATTGCTTATTTACGCATCGTTTCTTTTTGCATTTTTTTGTAAGTCTATACTATTTATCGGTCATTTTGAAGCCAATTTTAAAAAACGTAGACCCATAATCTTCGCATACCCTCCGGCCAGTGTAAGTGATTATACGTCTTCTCAGAAGCTCCTCTCGTAAATGTGTGAAAACTGAGAGGATTGCGTAAAACAGTTTCTTGTCATACGTGGAGGTGGCAACGATTTTCCCCCAAACAAAAAAATCCTTACGATAGCACTATAAAATCAACCAAAGAGTTCGGTAGGAGATTTACTGAAGTACCAGGAGTTGGAGACAGCTCTAAGTAGCTAAAACAGTGCGCTGCAGCGAAAAAGCGAAAAGCTTTTAACACTACCGGCAAGCATACTCAAGACGAATCATGCCTCCAATGATCTGGAGGTAGCTCTGCAGAAGAAAGAGATTTAACACTTCCTATGGAAAGGAAACCCCGGTTGTTTGTTCAGCCCAATCCCATAGCTTAACATTGACTGCTTCATCGAGGGCTGCAGGGTCTATTTGAGCAAGGGCCGGTTTACCGCTGGCTTCATTAGGTCCATCCGGTCCCCAGTACTGCCCGCTTATAGCATCTGGTGAAAAAGATGCTGCTAAAGTCGGCTGTGCGCCTTCCTTTGCGGTCAATAATTCAAGCGAATTCAAAAGCTCTTTATCCATATTTTTTTGTAAATCTGTTTTACTGAAACCGGGATGAGCGGCGAGTGAGGCAAGTTGACACCCTTTGGCCTTTGAGACCACGGACAGGGACCAAGATACTACCCGGGTTACATTTATCAGAAATCACCAGGAGTTTATGCAGCTGATGATTTCTTGACAACAAAAAACTTACGTTATCAGCTGTATAACGACTTCAAAGCAAGAACACAAGCCTGACCGCTTCATCAATGTAGGCTGCTGATCGGTTTGTCAGTGTCGTTTGGAATTATTGAGCCTGGTTGGCATTGGTCCGCAGGTAGTCACCAGCGCTTAAAGCGGCAATCGTCGCTTCTCCCACAGCGGTCGTTACCTGACGATACCTTTTTGCGATACAGTCGCCCGCTGCGAAAACGCCAGGAAGACTGGTCTTCATATCTGGGTCAACAATGATCTCTTTTCTTTCGTTCATTGTTACTTGCCCATTTAAAAATTCGGTATTTGGCAAATATCCCACAAACATAAAAACACCCGATACTTTCACCTCTGATATTTCACCGGTGCTCAGTTGTTCAATACGAACAGCTTCAAGGTTTTCGTCCCCTACAAACTCCCTGGGCTCTGAGGCCATGATGAAATTTATCTTGGGGTTTGCACTCGCATTTTTTACGGCATGTTCAAAGGCCTGAAAATGATCGAATTGGTGGACGATAGTGACTTTGCTGGCAGTCTTGGTCAAGCTGTCTGCTTCTTCAAGTGCTGAATTTCCCCCGCCAATAACCATGATCTCTTTATCCTGAAAAAAATCACCGTCGCAAGTGGCGCAATAGGAGATACCTGTTCCCTTGAACTTCTCTTCACCGGGTAGATTCAGGGATCGTGGGCGTCCACCGGGCGTTAAAATGATCGTGTGGGACTTAAATACTTGACCATCGTCTAATCTCACCGATTTAATTTCACCGCTGAGATCATATTCAATAATGTTAATATTGGACTTTATGGTACAACCAAAATCCTTGGCCTGTTTCTTCATGACTCTCGCCAGTGAATACCCTTTGGTAATCTGAACACCGGGATAATTGGCTATTTCATCAGTCAGAACCATTTGGCCCCCCATCGCTCCCGTATTAAGAACCAGAGTTTTCAGTTTTGCTCGGGAAGCGTAAATACCTGCGGTCAATCCTGCAGGTCCGCCGCCCAGTATCATAACGTCAAAAAGTTCATCCATT
>JADHTG010000041.1 GCA_016776505.1 Bacteroidota bacterium | reverse complement strand
CACATTGGGGATATAATCCAGGGGCATTAAATGTTCAACAGTGTAAGTATAAGTACCAGCTTCATGAAATTCCTTATGGTCTTCAATCAATTCTTCCAGGTCGCAAATATCTCCTGCACAAGCCCCCAGATAGTTTTTATCAGGACCCATAAATTGCATTTTATAATCCTTCACCTCCATTTTTGCAGATGGAGAAGTGCAAGTGACTTTTACTCTTATATTCTCTAACTGAAATCCGTACACATGTCTCAAAGCAAGGTATATTTTGTATTCGCCAATTGTATCAGAAATTTCAGGTGTAAATGTTAATATCTTAGTATTAAACCATCTATAATCTTTGAAGTTTTTGTCGTGAGATTCATAAATCCGATCGGAATTGCAGGCAAAAAGTACAACTACTGTTATGATAGAAAGTAGTGCTTGAAGTTTCTTATATTTTAGTTTTACCATTTAATATTTCATTAAGTTGTGAAATTCACTTTGTAATATTGTGTTGTCATGGAATATTATTGTCTTTTATCAAAGTCCCTGTACACTGGTCAAAATCTATTTTGCTATTTATGAAATGGATGTAACAGCTCTGTACGGTATCAAACTCGAAAGTAGCATCGATTTTTTTAATAAAGATTGGAATTTGGCCGTATTTTTTTAATTCATGCCTGTTTTTATAGCCCTGCTGTTGGATATATTCAACCCTGTAACCATCTACTTTCCAATGTTTTTCTACCTTCTGAATACCTCCTGCAAATGCATCAACAAATGCTAAAAAACCAAGAATGATGAAGAGTGATGTGGATATTACTGTTGCGGTTCTAATTTTTCGTGATTTCAGTTTAATTCGTTTTGAGAAAAATGAGTATATACACGCAAGTGCAATTAGGGCTAAAAATTGATACATCGCGGGAATAATATAGTTGTAATTTGTCAAAATTGGTAAGAGTAGTATGATAGCTCCAATCAATATATAAATAGTCATTCGTTTTGAAAGGTAAGAATCAAGTAATATTCCAATAATAGGGAATAAGAATAAAACAAATAACTCTAGTCCGTATTCTATCATAAATATCTGGATTTAATAATTATAAATGTCCTAACTCAAAATATATATACAAGCCCACACGGTAATGAATATTTTTCGCGAATCTTATTTGAATTTGTTTTTAGATGATTGATTATCAAATGCTAATTTCTGTATTTTTCAAGATATTGGAAGTGTTTTGTTAAAAAAAATGGAATACAATTCTATTTGAGCTTAATAGAAACATAGAGTTCCCAAACTTTTCTTAAATTCAACTTATCAGCGTAAACTGTCTGCAAAATGATCAGAAATATTGGAGTCTCTTTTAATTTGTTCTTGTCCAGTGTGACGTAAGTCCCAAAGCAGGAATGCCGATAAAACCTTTAAGGTCAAGTCGATTGTAATTATTCATTTTTATTTGCGCATGATAGGTCTTTCCATTTTCCGGGTTATAAATAGTGCCACCTGTCCATTTCCCATTACCATCATAGCTAAAGTTTTTAAGTAGTTTAATCCCCAGTGTGGGATTGTTCCTTAATTTAGGATCAGGATTTTGGATGTCCCTGAATGGGTTTCCTTTTTCATCATTGGGTTCTTCCAGCCAGACTACTTTACCGAAATACTTTCCATTACTTTCATAAATCCTGATTTTGCATTCTCCTTTGGAAGTTAACCAGGTACCGATCAAAGCATCCTGCTTGATTTGCTGATTCCATCCTGATGAAAAAACCCAGATCAGTAGAAGAAAGGAAAGGCTTTTAATCGCTCTCATTTTAAATGAAAATTCACTTTAATTATTCGTAAAAATCCTTAAAATCAGGAATTTTAATCTCATTAAAAATAGTAAATCACTTTCAAAAACACCTCATCTTTGTCTTTTACGAGTGCAAACAAACTACCTCCTTTGCCTTCAATCATTCGATAACCCAGGCTGATTTCCGAATTGTCGTTGACAAAATAGCTTATGCTGGGATGGTAAATCAGGGCATAATTGTTTCTCAGGTCATGCCAGTTCCCAACTACAAACGCTCCTGAAATAAGTTCCAGCTGAATTTTATCAGCCCCTGTTTTCTTCCTGTAATTCAGGAAAAAATAATCTTTCATTTCACTTTTACCGCGCTCATGAAAAAAGCCGTGTAAATATTGAATATGGAGGTAGGAAGCATCCCTGAAAGTATAGTCTCCACCTATAATAAACTTCACGAATGGTTTGTCATCTAAAAGGACTGAGTCCATATCCGGTAAACCAAATGCAGAAAGATCAGTAATCATTATTACCGGTGCTGTTGCTTTGAACAAGGCTGCTTCCCCCCAGATGCCTATATTTCCGATTTGACCTGAAAAATCAACTCCCGCAATATGCTGTCTGATGTATCCCATTTTTGCCAGGATGTTGATTTGCCCCGGATTGGTTAAGGAAATTACATTTCGTTGTGAAACCGGCAAGGGATCATATCCATAAACATAACTCCCTGACCAGTCAAAATCTAGTAATCGGCCACTGAGTTTAAATCCATAATTGCTGCTTTGCAGGAATGTAAGTGATGGAAGGATTACACTATCAGCATAAGATCCCAATGACATGCCGGGCGGTAATTCAATTTGAGGATGAAAGATTTCTGCCCAATCCCCTGCAGGCAGTGTTGCCGGCCTGAAAAATGGGAGCCAGATACCCTCTATTTTAAAATCTTTTATATAATAGTTAAGTCTGATAGCATCTGAACCAGCTACCCGCCCAAAATCCCAGATATCCTCCAGATCCAATGGATTGAGGTTGTTTGTCGGATTGATTCGATCTGCTTTTCCCCATGAAAATTTTTGTCGGCCAATGCGGAGATCAAGGTTGGGAACCAGGAAATTATAAAATTCAGCATATCCTTCCCGAAAATCAATGCGGTAAGGTGAAATTAAGTTATTGTCATACAATTGATTTGAAATTTCAACAGCTGGGAATCCGAAGCTCCGAAACCAGATATTGGTTTGAAAGCGGGCTTTGTCAACTAGTTTGTTTTCAAGCTTCAGGTTCAGGCGGTTTTCATTCCATCCCCACTTTAAACCCCCAACTGTTCTTATGCGCTGATCAGTCATGAATTCACCCTGGAAAAGTAGTTTGTTGTCCTGTGCATTTACACTACCTGCCCAAATCAAAAGCAGGATAAGTACTAATCTGTATTTCATAATTTTGGATTCTCTTTCATGTTTTCCAACAAATACTCATAATTCATTTAAGATCAGATTCCGGTTTCATGGTTTCCGGGCTCCAATATGCAAGCAGCAATATCACTGCACAAGCTTCCTGATTGTGAACTCCTCATCCGACAACTTTTGATCGTGAGTGATTTTAGTGATGGTCATTTTTGTTTTATGGTTTTTGATCAGGTCAGTCATTTCCGCAGACAGAGCAATCCAGTAAATTCCTCTTTTCTCCATTTTAGTTACAAGCTTCTTGCATTTTTGTCCAGATTTATTGTAATAGATAGTGTTTGTACCGTAAAATTCCTTTTTATCAATTGTGATTATTAATTTGCTGTATTCAGAATTCCTGGGATTTTTTGGTATTAATTCCAGGATATATGAACTTTCTGTTGTACGAATAAGTTTAGGATTGTATTTATCCGAGTAAGCAAGGGCTTCCATATCCTCATAAGTAAAATCCGTACCTGCAAATGTTTGATTTTTAATATGGGAAGCAATCCTTCGTTCTTTCCCAAAGGCGGGCAGGTAGATGTACATGAGCTCGTTGGGTAAGGAAAGAAAACCAATGCCGGCCTGCGATGCGGGAGATGTAAAACGGGTAATACGTTTATGCTTTCCTTTTTGTAACATGCTGGCTTTTCGGATGCTTGAATTTCCTTTTTTATCAGTGATTTGAATGGTGATTTCTGCATATTGATCCAGGGGGGCAAATACTACCTTATCGTATTTCATTAAGATTTCCTGTGCACTTTGTGCCAGGCAGGCAATAGTCGGAAAAATACAGATGGAGGATAATAACAGCAAGTATTTAATTCGTTCATGCATGATGGTGTTTATTTATTAGTTTTTCATGTATTAATAAAATGGAAGGGAGAAGAGTGACAGATCCAAAACCCGATCCCAGCATGGTAACGGCCACAAGGATTCCGAATCGCTGTAAGGGTACCAGGCTGGAAAGGATAAGGACCAGAAATCCGGCACTCACAGAAAATACGTTAATGATGATGGATTTTCCACTGATTTGTATGGCATGGCTTATTGCGGTTTGCAGTGATCTTCCTTGTTTCCGGTCTGCATTTACCTGGTTCATGATATGAATGGAATAATCAATCCCTATCCCAATCGAAATGCTACCAACCAATACGGTAGCCAGGTCAAGCGGAATAGAAACTATGCCCATAAAACCATATAAAATGCATAGCGTTGACAGGATGGGTGTTATTGCAAAAAATCCCATTTTAAAGGAACGTCCCAATAGCGAAACCGCCAATAAAACAAGGATAATGGCAAGAGCGAGACTTTGCAACTGACTTCTTAAAATACTTTCATCGAAGCAAAGCAAAAGGGAAGGCATTCCGCTCAATTCAAATGAAATGTTTTCAGTTTCATTTGCAATGAAGAAAGCATTCATTTTTGATACAAAATCCCGCATCTTGTCCATTTCATCCGAACCGAAAGTAGCATGGATGATAGCTTCGTTCTTTTCATAATTTACCAACCTTTGCAAAACATCCTGTCCCTCAAGTAAAAACCAGAGATTGGAAATTTTTTCCTTATCATCCGGGATGGTCCTTCCTTCACCCATAACGAAATGCATCTCTTCAATCAGGTCGGCAATCGACTGGGCATGAACCACTTCTGGAAAAGACGTGAGATAATCTTCAGTTTTCCTGATCATTTTTAAAACTTCAGGCTGCAGTAGATCTCCCTTGATGGAAATATAAACAGGGGAAGTCCCTCCTAATTTTTCTTGCAGGATATTCTCTGTTATCCGGATTGGATTGTCTTTTTTAAAATAGTCTGTGATATTGACACTGCGCTCCAGCCTGAAGATACCTAAAATGAAAATAAGTATAAGAAAAATCCAAATCCAAACGATCCTTTCAGGATGGTTAAATACAGTTCTGGTTATGGCTTTCAGAAAGCGGGTTAAAAGTTGAGAATCTGCTTCCGATGTTTTTGTTGTGTTTCTGGTATTATTCCTGGAAAAGGACATTAATGCAGGGACAAAAGTGATGGAAAGCAAGAGTGCCACAGCAATTCCCACTGAAGTAAAGATCCCGAATTTGGAGATCATATCGAGGTAGGAACCAAACACAAAAGACATGAAACCAAACAGTGTGGTGATGGCTGTAAAAAAGATGGGAACAATAATGAAACTAATTGCTTTTTTCAGTGTATTTTCACCTTTTTTAGCTTTTGTTTCATAAATCCTGTTCATCATGTGCAAAGTGTAAGCACTGCCAATGGCTACCAGTAAAATTGGGATAACACTGGTGATGATGGAAATTTTTACCCCCAGAAGACCCATTAAACCAAAAGTCCAGATACAGCTGATAACAACAGTGAGTACCGGGAAAAGAACAGCTCTCAGGCTTCGCAAACCAAAATAAAGAACAAGCAAGATGAACAGCAGGGTCACAGGGCCTATAAACGTAATGTCGCGCAGAATCACATGACCGAATTCCATCATTACAAAAGGCTGACCTCCAAAAAAAAGTTTTTCAGGAATTCCGATGGCAGTTATCTTTTCCTTCAACTTACTGGCCACTTCAGTTTTATCAATATCTTCTTCTAAGCGCACCAGTACCACTGTCATCTTTGCATCCGGCGAAACCAATCCTCCTTTATATAAGGCCTTGTTGAGTACATAAGTCTTCAGGCTGTCCAGTTGGGAGGTTCGATGAGGCAGATTATAGGGATCAACCAGTTGGCCGATCACAATTCCCCATTCATCACCCTGTATATCCAGAATATTTGTCAGGCTGTTTACCGCCCCAACACCTGCAATAGTTCTGGCTGAATCTGTGATTTGTTTGATTGAGGAAAGGACCTGTGTCGTAAATACATCTTCAGCTTTTAATCCAATGAGGCATAGATAATTTCCACCGTATTCTTCCCCTATTTTATTGAAAAGCTGAGCTGTTTTATCGTCTTCAGGGAGATTGGAAAACACATCCGGATTTACTTCTAATTTGCTGACAAAGAAAGAAAGTAATATTGTGATTCCAATGGTGGCTATAATAATCAACTTGGGATATCTGAGTACTAAGGATGTGATTTTTTCAGTTACCATATTATTCCAGGCTTATCTAATTGAAACAGTTGATTCTAATTCTTCCCTGATTTTACAGGCTTCTAACAGGAAGCATTGAAGTGCCAGGGGGATCTTTCGTATGCGCTTTAATTGTAAAACTATTCTAGTGATTAATCATTTTTCAAGCTTTCATGGAATTGTTATCCAAAGCTAAGAAATGAAAATATCAGTGTCGCCCGAGCCTATTGGCAAGGAGTTTCAATGTGTTCAAGCCAATTGGATCGGACCTTTTCTTCCCAGGTGAAACAGAATCGAACACAGGGTGGAAAATACTTTAAGTTCCACTAAAAAATTTCTATTTCATTAAAAGACTGGAAAGTTCAGGCAGCTAGCCCCTGTTCGTCTGGTAGGAATGGACAATGATTAAACTGATTCAGAGAATTTTTTCCGGTACTCGCCCGGAGTATAACCAGTAGAATTCTTAAATAAAGTGTTGAATGAAGATTTTGAATTGAAACCGGATTCATAGGCAATGGCAAGTAAAGTAAAATGATTGTATTTTTTATCCAGCAATCGTTCTTTTGCCTCCTCGATACGAAATTCGTTGATGAATGTATAGAAATTCTTTTTCAGTTTTTCATTGATGATTTGGGTAAGGTGATAAGTGGGTATCTGGAGCATTATGGCCAAGTCCTGTATGCTCAGTTTTGAGTTTAGATAATGCTTGTCTTCCTCCATCAGGAGCATGAGCTTCTTCAGCTGCTTATCCGCATCAACATTTTTTAATCCTGATTTCTGGTATTTTGTTTTCGAGTTTTGTTCTCGTGGAATAATTGACACAGAATTGGATTTCATTTCGGAATAAATACCATGTTGCCGGATACCGTAAAAACTAAATGCAAAAGCAAAAAAAGTCAAACCGACAAATGAGAATATCGTAGGATCTGGTGCATCCGAAAAAATAAGGATTTTGATACCCCCTGCAATAAACATGACGAGGTAACTTGTGAAAAAACTAATGGAAACAATTTTCAACCAGTTCAGGGTCACTTTTTGAGATGTATATGAAAACAGGTCTCTTACTTTTTTTTGATGTCTGTTAATTTGAATAAAAGTCAATATGCTGTAAGTCAGTATGGATATGAAAAAGCTTAAAGAGTAAATCATGCGAAGTGCAATGTATTTATCATCAAGGAAAAACTCATTCAGGTTTAATACAGGTTTCCCTCTAAAACCAATGGATAATCCGAACAGAATAAAAAAGGGAAGAAAGTGGAGATAATATATTTTTTTGAAACTGAAATCTTCCTCAATAAGAGATTGAGAATAAAAATAGAGTAAAGGTCCGAATATAAAAGGGAAAACCGCAAATGCACTGACTTCATAAATGCTGATGTTAACCAGGGTGATCAGCATGGCAACACCGATCAGGAAAAGCCATGATGCCAGGATTTTGTCAGAAATACTTTGTGGTCGTTTTGACACAATTAAAATCCCTGCGAAAATAGACTGAGTTATTCCGATGTAAAGTACAGGTTCCAAATTCCTTTTATATATTCAAATTTATGGAATATCCAATAAAGAAATTGTTACTCATAATTTCAATTTTGATTTAATTTGGAATTATAAGGATTAACAGAATATTGCCCAAAACCAGAAGAGGCAAATGATAGGATGAAAATGATGATGGGGATTTTTTTCATTACTTGATAAGCATTCTTCTTGTTTGAATAGTCTGATTTTCCATTATAACTGAGTAAAGATAAAGTCCTTTAAGATGCAAATTGTTGATGAAGGTGTAGGTGTGGATCCCATTTTGTATTCGAATTCTTTCCTTTAATACAATTTTCCCAGTAATATCACGGATTACAATCCAACTCGTTTTATTAGCATTCGCATGATCAGCAATGATATTAATTTGTGTTTTGTGTGAAAATGGATTTGGATTGTTTTGAGAAAGGGAGAATTCCTGTTGAGGCTGATCTTCGACTTTTCCAAGATATTCATAGGAAAACTCTTCTGAAAACAAACTGGCTATTCCATTGTCCACATTGGCAACACTGAAATAATAGGTTTTGTTATAATCCAGGTTATTAATATGAATTTTGCTTTGACCAGTAAACGACATAATCGTGTCAAAGTAAAGAGTACCTGATCCTTTTGACCGAATGCCCACAAGATAATTTTTGAATAAACTGTCCCGGTCTTTCATCATTATTTCCAGTCCAGTCCATACAGGGGAAAAAACAGGCTGAGGAGGCGGTGGAGAATTAGCTATTAATCCCATATTAATGGCATTTGAAATTGCATTCCTTTTCAAATAATTCAGGTTAACAAAGAAGCTGTCGATGCTACCGTCCGGGGGCTGAGTGGTATCCAAACCTATGATGTCTGTTGTGGTATGTGTTCGATCGGGTAGTATTCCTTTTCCATTCCCATGTTCGTTGGCAGCACAGTAGCGAATAGCAGGATATCCTTTTTTGCGGAAAGGGATGTGGTCTCCACTGCGTCCTGTACGGTCTTCCATAATCATTAAATTGATAATCAGAGGGTAATCGAGTTCAGGATTGATTTTTTCTTCCTGCTGCATTTTGATGTAGCGGGCTAATTGCTTGTGTGCAGACTGCCTGAAGGAATCATTGATTTGTGAATAGGAAAATAACCGAACATGTGTGCTATCCGTATGTCCGGGAAAAGGGCAGGATGGGGGAGAGGAGGTAAAACCACAATAAATACCACCCACCACATCATTATTAAAGCAGGCTTTTATGTTAAGGTCTTGATTATCACAATAGGCTGCCCATGCATATGCTCCGTGCAATCCCTGGTCTTCGCCAGTTGTATTTGTAAAAATGATGGTTTTGTCGAAAGCATATTTACTCATTACCCTGGCCAGTTCCATGACCAATACGGTGCCTGAGCCATTGTCGTCCATCCCGGGAGTATAGCAAAGGGTGTCGCATCCTCCTTCACAGCGGGTATCAAAATGACCTTCCACAATAAGTATTTCATCATTATTTGGATCCAGCCCGGGTAAAACAGCAAACACATTTTTGTGTGTAAACATTCCGCAAACATTTCTGTCAAATTCAAGGTAGGAAGTAACAAGCCGTGATTCATTGATTTGACTGAATTGCTGGAATTTTGAATAGATCCACCTCCGGCAGGCACCTATTCCTTTAAGGTTTGAAAAGGTATCAGAAGCTGTATTCCGGTTATAAAAAGACTCCAGTTTATTCAGGTAACTGAGCAATGAATCGCTGGAAATATCATTTATAAAACCGCGAATAATAGAATCCGGATGGTTTATGATCATGGAAGGTTGGTAATCTAGCGGATTGTAATTTCCTAATAATATATTTTCTGCTGTGGGATTGCTTACTTTGATATTGGTTTGAGCAGCAGAGGAAAATATCGTGAATACTATGTATAAAAATAATAGCAGTTTTGATCTCCATTTTTCACTCATGAATTTTATATTTTAAGTTGTTATCACAAATATACACCTTCCCTGAAGAATTTTCTGACAGCGGATTCTCCATCGAATGTTACATTATCCGATTATTTTACTAAATTCGACAACCTATTAATCTAACATAAACACACAAAATTAAAAATCTGATCTATGAAAAAGTTGCCTGTCACCTTATTAATCACTTGTGCCATAAGTTTTATGGGGAATTCTCAAACCATAGTCACTTCCAACGCGCAAATGAAAAATGTGGTCCTGGAGGAATATACTGGAATACATTGTGGCTATTGTCCGGATGGTCATGCCAGGGCTGAACAATTGAATTCAGACAATCCCGGGAGAGTATCCCTAATTAATATTCATGCCGGTTCATTTGCGGTTCCAGCTGCCGGAGAACCAGATTTCAGAACTCAATTTGGAGATAGTTTAGTCGCATTGGCAGGAGTCACAGGTTATCCATCTGGAACTATTAACCGACACATTTTCCCCAAGGTGGATGCCAGCAAAACAGCATTAAGCCGAAGCGTTTGGGCTTCAGTAGCTCCTGAAATATGGGCACAGCCATCTCCGGTGAACATTGGTTTTAATTCAGCATTTGATACTTCCAGCCGGTTGCTCACTATAAATGTGGAGGCTTATTATACTTCCTCCAGTCCTCAAGCAAGCAATTATATGAATGTAGTATTATTGGAAAATCATGTGATAGGCTACCAGTCGGATTATGCCAATGGAAATCATACCGATTATGATCATAAGCATATCCTCAGGCACATGATCACCGGGCAATGGGGTGATAAAATCAATACAACAACCAAAGGATCATTATTCTCGGAAACATATACATACACGATTCCTCTGGAATGGAATGCCGATAGTTGTGATGTTGCGGTTTTTATAACTGAAAGCCAGCAGGAAATCTATACAGGCTTTACTGCCAAAGCTGTCGGAGGATCTGTCGATGGATCAACAGTGCTGTTTATCGGTGATATGGAACCACCACAAACAGCTTTTATTAAGGGCTCTGAAGGATCAAAATCAACCTTTGAATTGAAAGCAATCAGTGCATTGTCAGGTAGTGAAGATTTTGAATTCACACTGACTCATGATGCTCCCATTAGCTGGATCTCATCTTTCACCGTGGATGGGAACGATTACACAGACAAAGCAACCATTAGTTTAAATAATGGGGTGGAAAAAGCCATTGCTATCAATGTAACTCCAGATGCCACAGCAGCTGTTGCCACATTTACTTTAAGCATGAAATCATTGACCAACCTGACAGCTCCCGAGAGATTGCAAAAAGTATATGTAATTGCCGGTGTAACCGATTTGATCCTCAATAATTCATCTGCCTGGGGTGACGGGGGTGAAACCCGGGCAAAAGATTTCGAGGGTCCAATCAAGGATGGGCTGAATTATGCCGGGAATAGCACCTTTGCCTCAACTGAATCAGAAGTAATTGACATGATCAGTAGTTCAGATATTCTCAGTGATGTAAAGAATATTTATTACAATGTAGGCTGGTCATTTCCTTCACTGAATGATGAGCTGGTGGCATTTTTTGCAGATTTCCTCGACCAAGGAGGAAACTTATTTGTAAGTGGCCAGGATATTGGCTGGGATAATTTTGAGACCTCTGGCTATGGAACCCCTGTCACATCAGCATTTGTTGGCAATTATTTGCATGCAGGATATATTATGGATGGAGATCAGTCTCATTCTCAGCTGACAGCCAGTAGCACAGACGGAATTTTCAATGCGGTGAATAGCTCTTCCCTTGTGAACAAATACGGAAAAAATCCGGATACGGGGGTCGATTATTTTTATCCTGATCAGCTTTCTGTAGGCATAAACGGACAATCCGTTTTCTATTACAATGGAAATACATCAAAAACAGCAGTAATCAGGAGCAGGATGGATGATTACAAAACACTTTTTATGGGTGTCAGTCTCGAAATGATTGCTGATGCTGATGTTCAAAAAGAAATCATGAAACTGACCTATGACTGGTTCACCGGAGTTTTATCAACAGAAGAATTTGATAAAGGGATGCTGGAACTTTCAGGCAACTATCCCAACCCGGCTGGTCATTATACAGTTATTCCGGTTTATGGCAATGACCATGGATTAATCCAGATTTCAGATTTGAATGGAAAAATTATCAGTCAGCATGAGTATGCCAAGGGGATTACTGAAGTTCAGATTCCTACGATGGATTTAGCTGAAGGATTGTATCTCTACAAAATATTTGAAAGGAATGAAAACAGGAAGAGCTTGTTATTTATGGTAAAGCATTAAAAAGTCCTTTCTTAAAGACAGGACTAATTTCTATTTACCGGATGGCCAATTCAATGATATTGATAATAATGATGTGAAGCATCTCATTTATTTATCTGTTTTTATTTTCCTGAGCATATCCTCCT
Source organism: Bacteroidota bacterium (assembly GCA_016776505.1). Taxonomy (GTDB): domain Bacteria; phylum Bacteroidota; class Bacteroidia; order CAILMK01; family JAAYUY01; genus JABINZ01. The sequence continues at coordinate 16,161 of JADHTG010000041.1, read as the reverse complement.
TTGCCCAAAATAAAGTTTCATCCATAAAAGCATGCAATGCAAGGATTTTACATGTTTTCAAAACGGATGGCAAAATATATTCTACTCCTGTTGTAACTGCTGATACCATCATTGCCATTGGTTCAAATGATAAGAATATTTATTTCCTGACTGCCCAGGGAAAATTAAAGTCAAAATTTAAAACAGACGGGAAAGTCCATGCAAGCCCTTCAATTATTGGAAAGAATTTAATTGGCTGTGGCTCCTATGATAATCACTTTTATATTTTCAGACCTGATTTATCGCTTTGTCAGAAGTTCAAGGAAAAAAGCGGAATATTTACGATGGCTATCGATGTTTCCAGGGACACTATTCTTTATGCAGTCGGTAAATTAATCAAGATCATTAATCGGATCGACACCAGTTTGCATGAAATCAGGATGTCTAAGTTAATGCACTCCAGTCCGACTCGTTTAACTGACGGGACTATTGCCATTGGATCTAATGATAAACATATTTATTTCCTGAATCAGGATGGTACTTTGAGGGCAAAATTTAAAACAGGTTCATGGATCATGCATTCTGCACCACTTGAATTACCGGATGGAACAGTTGTAGTGGGTTCATATGATAGTAAACTATATTTCCTAAATCCGGATGGGACTTTGAGAACCACCTTTAAATGCAATGGAAGGATTCACTCTACTCCATTATTATTGAATGATTCAACTATCGTTTTCAGTTCATTTGATAAACACATTTATTTTGTTTCTACTGATGGAAGACTTTTAACAAAAGTAAAAACAAAAGGCAGGATATTTTCTTCTCCTACATTATACAACGAGAGAACCATTGTTTGTGGTTCTTATGATAAATGCCTGTATTTTATAGATGTGGAAGGAAAAATAATCGAGAAAATTAAATTAAATGGCAGAATATTTTCTTCAGCTGTTGTATTGCCCGATAAAACAGTGGTTGTGGGATGTATTGACAAGAACATATATTTCATTGCGCTGAATTGAAATTTATCAGGTGGACAGCTATCAGAAATTGCACATATATTATTTGTCGGGTACTGGTAATGCCATGAATGCGGCCAGGTGGATCGCCGAGGATTTTAACAGTTCAGGTATAGAAGCTTCCACTCATTCCATTGATCGATTTGAGCATACAGAATTTCCGGACTTTCAAAATTGTCTGTTGGGTTTTTGTTTCCCTACCCATGGATTTAATCCTGCCCCTTTTATGTTGAAATTCATTTGGAAATTTCCGTGGGCCAGGCATAAAACGCATGTTTTCCTGCTTAACACCCGTGCAGGTGTAAAAATACGGAAGGCTTTTATTCCGGGTTTAAGCGGCCTGGCGCAAATTCTACCTGCCCTGATCCTGTTGATCAAGGGATATAGAATACGGTATATGCAACCGCTTGACTTGCCTTCAAACTGGATATCCATCCATCCCGGTTTAAGAGAAAAAGTAGTGAAATCTATTTATAGCAGATGCCGGGCTATTATAAACAGAATGTCCAAGAGACTTTTGAATAAAAAGAGGAGATACCAGGCATTTTGGTCGCTTCCTTTTGACATCGCTGTTTCTCCAATTTCAGTGGGCTATTATTTCATAGGTCGCTATGGGTTGGCAAAAACATTCTATGCAACCAAAGATTGCAATCAATGCAATATATGCATTGACAATTGTCCTGTAAAAGCAATATCATACAAAAGGGAACATCCATTCTGGTCATATCGTTGCGAAAGTTGCATGCGATGCATGAATCTTTGTCCGGAACGTGCAATTCAGACTTCTCATGGTTACACTATTCCTCTCTGGTGGGCAATAACAGCCCTGGCCTATCCTTTCATGTACAGGGAGGTCAATAAATGGACGGATTTCTTTATGCAGGAAGGCGTGCTGTCAAGCTTTGGGAATATCCTGATCCAGGGAATCGCTTTTTTGTTGTTAAGTATACCAGCCTATTTTGTTGCACACTATCTTATGAAACTGAAATTGATTGAACGACTTTTCAGATTCTCATCGCTTACCTATTATAAATTCTGGAGAAGATACAAATCTCCTGGTCTCAAAGTGAGTCAGTTAAAGAAAGACAGGATTTAATCCCTATTTTTTTGCTCCTCTTTCTTTTTTCGAATGGCAGTGAATATATAAAAAATAGCAAGAGCAATAAGAATTAATCCCAGGGGTGCTTTTTTGGGCCCCAAAAAAAGTAAAACCAGGCCTAAAGGGATCATGACGGCTCCCAGTATCCACATGGCTTTATAATGGGTCTCTTTTCTGTCAGTCATCAATCTCCGCTATTAATCCTGATTATTGAAGTGAATTTGATTCATTTTACTGCTTGATCAATTTCCTTGTAACATATCCCTTGTTTGATTTAATCACTAGCAAATACATGCCGGCTTCAAAAGTTGACATGTCAATTTCTTTCTTCAGGTTCTGTTGAGCATTGGTTTCAACGGCCATCAGTTCCCTGCCTGTTAAATCTGTTATGGAAATTCCGCTTATGCTTGCTTTTCCAGACTTAAGATTAAGATAAAGGGTGTTGAAAACAGGATTTGGATAGTTCGATAAAGTCTGAATAAAATCATTTTCAGGGATGGATACCACTTCTACATATATTTCAGCGGACATGTCTTTGCATTCGTCATTGTTTTCAACTTCCACTTTGTAGTTTCCAGTGCTGGACACCGTATAGGTTTGCCCGTTCGCAGCTGAAATAGGATTGCCATCTTTAAACCATTGGTAGAATTTACCAGGAGTTGCAGTCAATAGATACGAATTTTTAGTAATGCTGACTACCCATCCGCTGCAGTCTGCAATCCTGCGAATAATATGATTTTCCATATCAGCGACAAACAATGATTTCCCGCTTTTCGTGATTCCCCTGACCGTATTGAATCTGGCCTCCGTTCCATTCGCGTTGATAAAACCAGAGGTTTGTGCCTGGGTGCTTCCGGCGTATGTTTGTTCAAATTTCCAGACACGATGTAGATCAACGATATAAATATCATTCTTTTCATCTACATACACATCTGAAGGAGTCCATAAATTGCTAAGCACGGTGGATACCTGTCCTCCCGAAATTTTTCTGATTTTTGAATTTAACTTATCCGCTACATACACATCATTCCCCTTTACAAAAACACCTTCCGGGTAATTAAAGGTAGCTGATAATGCTGCTCCGTCAGCACTTCCAGTCATTCCCTGTTGTCCGGCAAATGTGCTTACGTTACCGCTCGGATCAATTTTCCTGATGACATGATTGCCTCTGTCTGCAACAAAAACGTTCCCGCTGGCATCAACTGCCACATCGGAAGGGAAAAGGAAAAGTGCCTCATCTTTATTTCCGTCCGCGTATCCGGAATAAGAGGTATAAGAACCGGGCTTCACATCATGCTTGCCTGCAAATACACTGACTGCTTGCGCATTGCCAAGATTCTGAAAAGCACTGATCTTTCTAATTGCATGGTTATCGATATCGGCAACATAAATTTCATCATTGGGGCCAACTGCAATTCCTCCGGGGTGATTAAAGCGTGAAATTGTACCACTCCCATCCATAAAACTCGGGAGACCAACTCCTCCAACCCGGATCCTTACTTCATCGTTAGAAGCGAGTATCATAGTGATAATGCTGTTGCCCTGTTCTGATATCCACATATTTCCCTTACTGTCCAGATCAATCCCATAAGGTTGTGTGAATTGAGCCTGCAGGCGATTTGCAGCAACAGAAGTATTCCCTGCAACAGCAGGTGTTCCTGCATAGGTGGAAACAGTTTGTCCATAGAGTGAAATGGTCATAAATGTCATGGTAAAAATAGAGAGTGTAAAGCGTATTTTCATAGTAAATGATTTTTTTAAATTAGTCATTTGAATTAGAAAGCTCTTTGCCAATTGATTGAATCCGTTCAGCCAGTAGTCTGAAAGTGATTAAATTCCGGCTTAAATAATTATAAAAGGGCAAAATTAGTCTGAAAATTGCTAAGAAGATATTTTTTATGGTCTTTTATCCAAATGAATCTGTCGGTAAAAGACATCCATCTTTAAATGATAAGCAGTCGCTTAATGACGTAAAAGCCAAACAAGCCTTTTGTCCTGCTTATCAGCAATGTTTTACCCATGATCTTTTGATCGAGTTCAAAAACTACTTTTGGTTCAATGCAATCCGAAAAATCTATTTGCCTATCGTCTTTTGGCAAAACCTGAAGAAGTAATCTGATATTTTGGTAGTCGATTTCAATGGTCTCGTCCTCGTAAAGTAAAGCGATAGCCTGAAAAGCTTCATGGGTTATTTTACAAACCCTTACGTCTGCAGAATTTCCTTCAATTGTATTGTAATAAATGCGATCCACCTGGTAAAAAGAAGTATCTGTTATGTCGGTTTCAATCAGCCTGTTTCCGAGCAGTATTAAAAAAGTAAACCAAATGCCAAAGCCAAATAAATTATACATGATGAAATGAATGACACCTGGCCAGTAATTCTTTTTGAAATATGTGTATTGTAAAATAGCACCTGTAACAGCGGAACAAAGAACAAGCAATATGATCTTTGCTGTAGATATATCTATCTTATCAACCAGGTAGAAAATAGCCAATATTCCCAGGAAAATTCCGCTGAGCATAATGGAATACGACCAGTGCCCGGATCGATTAAGGACATTGCGTTTGATATGGTAAATTTTATTTGATGCACGGGAAAGTGAAAAATCTCCATAGGTATTTAAAGGATCCTGATTGAGTAATGTACACAACCTGTAATATAACTCTGGTGCTGTGTCTTTAAAAGAGGCAGGATCTTCAAAAAAGTGTTCAACCGAAACAGCAAAAAATTCGTGGATGTTGGCTTTCGCATATTTCCTGAGGAAATGATCCTTTTCAAGCTTCATTTTGTCGAACTCAATTTCTTCAAGATCTGTCCAGCTATCGTAAAAATCCGCAAAAAGATGATCGTATGTGCTTCCGAATAAGTAATTGAATTCCAGCGCATGAGTCATTTCATGAAGTCCCAGGTTTATTTTATCCTGGCTGTTTTCATATCCTTCCAAAAAATGTTTGTAGGAAAGATTAATAAAATCCTGAGTGGCTGTATTTCCTTTATGATATTTCCCGCCTGGTCGATAATAAAAGGAATCAGGGTAGACATATATTTTTGTAAAAGAGGAAAAAAAATAATTCTTCAATCCAAATGTAAGTTGGATGGCGGCAGCAGAAATAAGGACCTGTGTTTCCAGATCCACCTCGAAACCCTCTTTGCCAATAAACTTTTTGGAGTAAATAAATCTGTTAATCCGGTTAAGGAATTTTGTTTTGGAAGCATTTGAAAGTGTTCGATAATAGGAAATTTTATCCTGCAATATTTCATCGTAATATTTTGCATCTCCCTTTAGCCTAAATCCTTCTACAGAATTGCTTTGCTTTTTAAGACGAATCCAAAATATTAAATCGGTGCATTTGTAATACAAATACCTGATAGGCCGATAGAGTGTTAAAAATACAATCAGGGCCAAAAAGCCATAAAGAAAGATATAGAAAATGATTTCCATGGAGTAGTCAGATTCGTATTCTCAATAATTCAACAATGAAATAAACTTATTGCTGGCTGAAATTTGTCGCTTTTTCTTTACATTTAAGGGATGATAAAATCAAATTGTGTTTTGAGCTCACCAGCAGTATAAGATTCAATTTTTATACTCTTCATGACGACATCATTTAGGGGTCTGTCAGCCGCATTAGTTGGCACACTTCCAATATCATGCACAGCATCTATCCCATCTACAACAATTCCGAAAACCGTATAATTGCCATCCAGATGATGAGCTCCATTCTTATTTTCTACTATGTAAAACTGGCTTCCATTCGATTGTTTCTGTGGATTGTTGTCGCGTGCTGCACCCACTGCACCTAAATCATGTTTAATACTTCCCGTGATTTCCGCATCGATCTTATAACCGGGCCCCCCTGATCCTGTCCCATCCGGATCACCTCCCTGTATCATAAATTCATCAATAACCCGGTGGAATATCAATCCATCATAAAAGCCATCTTTAGTAAGCTTCAAAAAGTTTGCTTTATGCAAAGGTGTTTGATCATACAGCCAAATGAGGATATTCCCAAAATCGGTTTCAATGGCCACCAGTTCGTGGTAAAAATTCAGTACCACATTCCCCGTAACTTCCTGGTTTTTATCATCTTTCACAGTATATGTATAAGTTCCGACAGATAATGAATCCAGCTTTTCTGTTACAGCTCCATTTGACCAGCTGACTGAATAAGGAGATTTTCCTCCGCTTATTGTTAATTGAATACTGCCATCATTGCAGATTTGACATGTGGGATCCACTTTTGTAACTACTATATTTAAATCCAGGTCATTGTTGTCATCGCAGTTCAAAAGCATGATACTCAAAGCAATGGTAACACTGATAGAATGTATTATTCTTTTCATCTTCTTTATTTTTTTAAAGGATGTAAAGGTACGTCTTTCCAGTATATCCTTGTGCATGGTATTTGCACAAACACAGCATCTAATTCATACGGTTTGCTTATTTTTGCTGGCTGAATGTTTAGATATTTAATAAATAAATAAGTATACAAAAACAAATAAAATGATTACAACAAAAGAAAGAGTAATTTCAGTTACATACGAATTAAAGATACATGGAACAGATGAAGTAATTGAAGTTGTCAAGCAGGATAAACCCCTTTTATATATTCCCGGCAAAGGGAATTTATTGAGCAGTTTTGAAGAAAAGCTGAATGATCTTGATGTGGGTAAAAGCTTTGATTTCATTTTAAAAGCAAAAGAAGCATATGGTCCTGTAAATGATCAGGCCATTATGGATTTACCCCTCTCCACTTTTATGGTAGAAGGGAAAATAGATAGTGAGATGATTAAACTGGGAAATACAGTTCCGATGAGAGATAACCAGGGAAGACAATTCAATGGGAAAATAATAGGCATTACAGATGATCAAATAAAAATGGACTTTAACCATCCATTGGCAGGTAAAGATCTGAATTTCAAAGGGGAGATCGCTGACATTCGGGAAGCGACAGCTGATGAAATTACCAACGGACTGTATGCAAACAGTTGTGGGTGTGGTAGCGAAGCTTGTGAACCAAGTGATTGCGAAGATACCAGCTGTGATAGTAGCGCTTGTGGTTGTTAAATATATTTAATCAATACGTTTTTTAATTCTTCCAGGTTAATGGGTTTCGAGAGATAGTCGTTGCAGCCAGCTGAAATGGACTTTTCTCTGTCATCTGATAAGGCATAAGCTGTTTGTGCTATGATGGGTATTTCCGCATTGAACTCCCTGATTTTTTCAGTGGCATAATATCCATTGATACCGGGCATTCTGATATCCATTAATATCAAATCAATATCATTAATTTTTTTAACCGCTTCAATAGCTTTTAAACCATCTTGTGCCCACAAAATAGATGCATTAAACCGTTTAAGTACTGATTCAAGAAAGATATAATTTGAGCTCACATCTTCTACAATAAGTATTTTTTTATTGCTTAAATCCAGCTGATAATAGAGGTTTTCATCATCACTCATTAAATCAATCGCATCATCAGTCAATTCATTTGAATAGGGGATAGTGAAAAAGAAAGTCGTTCCTTTGCCAATATCTGATTCAAGTGTCATTTCTCCACCTAAAAGATCGACTATATTCTTGGATATTGCCAGCCCTAAACCCGTACCGCCAAAATCCCTTGTGTGCGTGTCGTTTGCCTGCCTGAAACGATCAAATACAATATTTTGCTTATTCTTATCAATTCCAATTCCAGTGTCCTCCACATAGAAAGCAATTTCATGATTGCCTTTTTTATAGCCGATTTTTATATGACCTTCCTTCGTAAATTTGATGGAATTTTGAAGTAAATTCTCAAAAACTTGTTTAAGACGCACCGGGTCTGCTTCAATCACCGCTTCATCTGGAAGTTCACTCACTTCAAGTAAGAGTTGCACATGGCCTTTATCATTGAACTCAAGTATTTTATGAAATGAGGCATGGAGTTCTCTCAGGAAGTGGTTTATAGAAACTTTCTCCATGGTCATCCGAACATCGCCCGCTTCTATCCGGGAAATATCAATGATATCAGAAATAATTTGCAAAAGGTCGTTCCCTCGCTGGTTAATGATATTCACATACTCATAAATTTCTTCAATGGAAAGAGAGGGATCTGTCAGTAAATTAGAAAATCCCAGTATAGCATTCATAGGGGTTCTGATCTCATGCGACATATTTGCCAGGAATGCCGTTTTCAGACGATCAGATTCTTCAGCTTTTAACTTCGCCAGTTGCAAAGCATCTTCGTATTTTTTGCGTTCTGATATATCAGATAAGATAAAGTGCGCTTCTTTGAAAAAACCATCCGGATTCAGGACCACCCGACCGTTTACAATGACAATGATTTCTTTATTGTCTTTATGCAGGAAGGTCATTTCCATGTTTATCTTTTTACCGCTTTTTATTAATTTTTGATAGCTCGACTTAAAGATCTCTTCCGATCTTTTAGTAAGATAATTCCCCAACCACTTATTAGTCACTTCTTCTTTCTCATAACCGATAAGACCACACCAGGCAGGATTCACCTCTAAAATGTGACCCTCTTTGTTAAGCGATAAATATCCATTGGGTGCTTCGTGAAATAATTTACGGTAATGCTCTTCGCTTTCTTCTAATAAATTTTGAATGTTTTTAAGGGAAGTAATGTCTTCTTTAACAGCAATGAAGTGTGTTATTTCTCCTTTGAGATCTTTAACCGGTGCAATAGTCTCCGATTCCCAGAAATAACTGTTATCCCTGCGTTTATTATACAGGTCGCCTTTCCATACTTTTCCACTCAAAATAGTGTCCCATAATTCCTTATAGAGTGAATCCGAATGTGTACCTGATTTCAGAAATCGTGGGTTTTGACCGATCACTTCCTTCCTGGAATAACCGGTGATATCTGTAAATTTAGGATTTACATACTGTATATTCCCATCCACATCTGTAATGACCACTGATACAGGACTTTGCTCAATGGCTGACAATAATTTGGTATTCTCTGACTCAATAGAACGCCTTTGTGTAATATCCCTTAAGGAACCCACAAGCTTTAAGGGTTTATTATGATCATCGCGCAATAAATGGATACTTGTAAGGCAAATGACGTGATTGCCATTTTTATGAATTGCTGCCAACTCAAAATTTTCAACTGTTTTTTTCTGCAATATTTCCAACAATAATTGCTTCCTTCGATTTTTATCCACATAAAAATCATTTACATTTTTACCCAGCATATATCCCCTGGAATGTCCCAGAATATTTTTTATGGAAGGACTTACTTCCTGGATAACTCCATCTACACCAGTTTCAAAATAAGCATCAAAAGTGTTATTAAAAATTTCACGGTATTTGTTTTCACTTTTATTTAATTCATTTCTGGATTCGTATCTGTCAGTTACATCGATGATGATCCCTTCAATAAATTTCAATTTCCCCTGTTTTGTGAAAATTCCTTCAGCAAACTCACAAACCCTGATTAGGGACCCGTTTGAGTGGACCAGCTTGTAATTTAACTGCCATTTTTCTTTATTCTTCAGGGCGGATTGAATATCTATCCATACTCGTTCCCTGTCCGCTTCATGAATTATATCACCTATCGACAACTCCTTACTTTGCACAACCTGGTCGACTTTGTAACCAGTAATCGCTTCAAATTCTTCACTTAAATATTCCATTGTCCATTTCTTATTGTTATGGCACCGGAAAATAAAGCAAGGTAAATTTTTTACTAAATAGTTTAATTCCTGCGATCTTTGATGAAGAGGGTTTTCTTCTTTATTAGCACTTTTTAGCCGCTTTTCAAGATCTCTAATTTTATTTTTTAGTTTTTCGACTTCGTTCATCCATTCACTTAATTAAAACGGGAGTAGTTCAATTTCAAAAATATAAAATAAACTTTTTAAGATTCCTTTATTCGACATTTATTTTTTCGTTTAGCGCTGATGAAATAAAAAAGCGATTAAGAAAGTAATCATAATAGCTTAACCGGCCATTCTTGTTATATGCACTGAAAAAAGGAATGGTTTTCAAGAGCGGGGATATATCATCCCATTTTGCCCAGAAAAGAGTTTTTTCATGTATTTCTACTCCCTGAAAACTTGTACTATAAAGGGGCGCAATGGCTATGGGCTGATACTGAGAACCTCCATCGGGCATGCTTATGGAATCAAAAAGTATAAGATATCGCGATATGGAAGAGGATGCAAACAGGTCAATAATAGTTGTATCTACTACATCATTTGGATACTCAGGATCAGGAGCGTAGGATATGGTTTCTTCTGATTTACCTAATTCCAGAATATCCTGTGGAGAAATTGACTTTTGAAAGGAGCTGTCACTGAAAACTGAAATGGTTTTTCCCTTGTAACCGGTGGTTGCCAGCTGATAAATAATTTCATGAAAAGCATTTCTGCTGGCACTGAGTGTCAAATTCTCCTTGTATCTATCATCAATGACGTATAATAGCCTTTCCACAACAGTTCCCTGATTACTTTCGGTTTGTGCAGCTAAAATCGTGAACTGGCTGATATAGATTAGAAATAAAATAAATTTAAACGCAATTTTCAAGTGCTTATAAATTAGATTATTTATGTTGAATTAATCACTCTTAGCCTGTAAAAATACAAAAGAATGTGCTACAATATAATTTGCTTATTCACATAATGGTTCAGAACATTCCTTTCATCAGTTCATCCATAGTAATTCCGGCAAAATAGTCATCCAGTTGATAGGATTGGAGAACATTTAAAATACTTTCCTCCTCATGTGCAATTCCCGATAATGCTTTTTCAATGACTTCTGTTTCCAGACGATGAAAATAATCTCCGAATATCTTCACTCGTTTGATCATACCTTGTTCAACATCCATATTAATTTCGATCATCCCGCCTGACGTTTGTATGTTTTTCCTGAAGTTATATTTTGGGGAATAGCCGTAATTCCATTCCCATTTCCCATATTTTTCATCTACCAGCTGTTGTATTTTCTGCTGGTCCAACTCGTTTATTTCATAATGAGCAGTCCCGCTGTGTGATGATCGAATGTGATTCATGATCAATTCAATAAAATGGGTAACGCTCAAATCCTGTTTCAGATGTTCACTGATGTTTGTTACACGGCTTCTTACAGATTTAACAGCTTTGTCAGTGAATTTTAAGGGATTTACTTTCAATGCTTTGGTCAGGTCTGATATGTTTGCTGAAAAGAGCAATGTACCGTGGTGCAGTACTTTGTTTTGCCATACATGCTCAGCATTTCCTGAGAATTTCTTACCCCCGATGGTCAGGTCGTTCCTACCCTCAAATTTGGCTTCAATATCCAGTGCACTCAATACATCAATTATGGGTTCGGTATATTTTTTAAAATCAACCAGTTTGCCTTCCTTCCCTTTTTTGATAAAAGTGAAATTGACATTTCCTAAATCATGAAAAACTGTTCCGCCGCCAGATAATCTTCGAACAACCGGAATGCTGTTTTCCCTGACATATTCCAGGTTGATTTCAGCCAATGTATTTTGATGTTTTCCAACAATGATGGATGGTGAATTTCTCCAAAGCATGAAGATATCCTGCTCAAACTGCTTAATGAAATATTCTTCAGCAGCGAGGTTGAATTGTGGGTTTACAGATTTGTTGTATATGCAAAGCATGATTCAAATGTTAAGTCAGCGGAATTGCAAAAATGATGCAGATTGTTGGAGGAAATAGATCAAGCAGCAAAAATTATTTACTCATCTGGGATTTCTACCGGACTCAAATTACATTCGGTGACTTTATCTACATGCCGTCCACTGTATGTACCGCAGTATGAAAGAGTTTTTCTGTGTTCTTCGCCAAAAAAGCAAAGGGTAAAAAAGAGATTTACTTCAGCAAACTCAAAAGTATATCGGCTTGGACGGATAAATGTAGTAAGCGCGGCTTTGTTCCATAAAACACAAAAACTTCCCCAACCAGCTGTCATTGTATTGTAATGCTCCCTATTGCCAACTGTAATTAAAAACCAGTCGTTGCCAATTAATTGAAAAGGATTTTGTTTTAGCTTGTCAGGGGATATGGAATTGAATATTTCAGCTGGTTTCATAGGATATTTTTTTGATGAGCAAAAGGAACAATTCCCTGCCGGCTCTTGGTTTTATTGAGTTATAAGCCGCTTTGAAATGAATAAAATTAAAGCGACTTCTGAACAATGAGGCATATTCATTTTCACTTCCGCCAAAAGGGGGCAGCTTAGAATTAAACTCATGGTTGAAAAGCAATCCCATAAATTTCCCGTTCTCTTCTAAAAGGGAATAAATTTTTTTCACATATTGAGGTCTTAAATCTTTAGGTAAAGAGCTGAAAAAAGTTTGCTCAATAATCAGATTATAGGTCCCGTAGTGTTCAAAAAAATCTTCCCTAATAATCTGACTTTCAGGAAAATCCGGGTTGCGGTTTTTGAAATTACTAACTGCGGTTGGCGCAAAATCCATGTAATACACCTGCTGGAATCCCTGCTTAAATAAGTACTCTGCTTCATAGCCGTTCCCAGAGCCAGGCAGCAGAATTTTAATGGATTTGTCATCTAACTGATCCATGTATTCCTTAATTGGTGTGGATGGATAGCCAATATCCCATCCAATCTTATGGCCGGATCGATAACTTTTGTCCCAATATGCAGGAGAGTTTTCTTTCATTTGTTCAATTCTGCATCCACTTTAGCTGTCAAAATTAACAATTGATTGTGAAAACAAGCTTCTATTTGACATAGATAGATAGGGAATAAGGGAGAATGTTTTATTCCTTATACCTATTTTTTCAAAATCCATTTGTGATAATATACACCAATAGAAGTATATATTAGTAAACTGTGTAGTTGCTAAATTTTTGAGTCATAAAAACACAAAAACTTGCTCAGGCCGGACAACAGATAATTAATAACTTTGTCTCTAAATCGGTAATGATGAACATTGAAACAATCCGGGATTATTGCATCTCTAAAAAAGCGGCAACAGAGGGATTTCCTTTTGATGAGGTCACACTTGTTTTTAAAGTGATGGGAAAGATGTTTGCCCTTACAAAGCTGGAAGGAGATTTGATTTTAAACTTAAAATGCGATCCGGAGATGGCCCTGGAACTTAGAGCGAGTAATCCCGAAACAGTCCTGCCGGGATGGCATATGAACAAAAAGAACTGGAATACAATTCATATAGATAATTCAATCGATAAAGAATTTGTTTTTAAATGGATAGATCATTCCTATGATGAAGTGGTGAATAACTTACCCAGGAAACTGAAAGAGGAATTGGCTAAATTGTAATCCAATGTTTTTACACTATAAAAGCTGTATATAGCAATTTCTCAAAGGAATTATTTGCAAAAAGAATTAAAGCTCCAAATAAGCGACACCCAACCCTGCAGATGATAGATTTAACGCAAGGCAATGAAGGCAAACAAATACTCAGGTTTGCCGTCCCCATGTTATTAGGGAATTTATTCCAACAGTTATACAATATAGTCGACAGTGCAGTTATCGGACAATTTGTAGGTACTGAGGCATTGGCGGCGGTCGGGGCTTCCTTCCCATTGATATTTGTCCTTATTTCATTGATCATCGGACTGGCTTCAGGTTCCACCATTATCATTTCACAATACTATGGAGCTAAGGAGATAGATAATGTAAAGAAAACGATAGAAACCATGTTTATCTATCTTTTCTTTGCATCCATTGCTGTTTCTATCATTGGAATTTCATTAAGCGGTCCGATCTTTAAATTGATTGATATTCCTGCAGATGTAATGCCACAGGCAAAAATATATTTCAATATTTACATTGGGGGAATCGTCCTTTTGTTTGGATTCAATGGTACTGCTGCCATATTGCGAGGATTAGGTGATTCAAAAACTCCACTGTATTTTATGATGATTGCCACGATCATGAATATCGGACTGGATTTACTTTTCATCCTGGTATTTAAATGGGGTGTTGTAGGAGCAGCAGTTGCTACACTGATATCACAGGGAGGCGCTTTCATCACATCCATCATATACCTGAACCGTACGCATGATATTTTCCAGCTTACTGTTTCAAAACTCAGGTTTGACCGGGATATTTTTAAAAAGAGCATGCGAATCGGTTTGCCATCAGGATTTCAGCAAACATTTGTGGCTCTGGGTATGCTGGCACTTCTCAAAATCGTTAATATTTACGGAACCACTACTTTGGCTGCCTATACGGTTGCAGGTCGAATTGATATGTTTGCCGCATTGCCAGCCATGAATTTTGCTGCTGCTCTTTCAGCATTTGTAGGGCAGAATATGGGTGCTAATAAAATTGAGCGGGTAAGAAATGGATACAGGGCCACCTTGATGTTGTCATCCGGGATTTCCATTGCTGTGACTATTCTGGTTGTGATTTTTGGGGAATCACTCATGAGATTATTTTCTCAAAATCCGGATGTTGTTTCTACAGGTGTTGAATACCTCGTCATAGTCAGTTCGTTTTACATTATTTTTTCATTCATGTTTGTAAACAATGCAGTATTAAGGGGAGCCGGAGACACCATAGTCCCCATGATCATCACTTTGCTTGCCCTTTGGGTTGTCAGGGTTCCTGCATCTTACCTGCTTTCCTTAAAGTATGGTGAAATAGGTATATGGTGGGGAGTGCCGGCAGCATGGTTAGTGGGTGCTGTCATGTCATACATTTATTATAAATCGGGTAAGTGGAAGAATAAGGGAGTGGTTCAACATAATTAAACTTCAAATCTCAAATTCTCGCGTGGGGATGCCTTCGGTACAAGTTCCAAGTCTCAAGTCTCAAATTTCAAGCAAGAATACTGTTTCAAGGTGATAGTTTCAGATCTTTGTTCATGACATGTTATCAAAGAATATCCGGAACTTATTCACTGGTTTGGAGTACAATAATATCCTTTTGTTTTTTTTCTACTATTCGGCCGATCATGCTGTGCAATATCTTATTTGCTTTCAAATCAGTTGTTAATTTCTTACCCTGCTCTGCTGGCAATGAAAACAACAATCCCCCGGATGTCTGTGCATCAGCTAAAATAGATTTCATGATTTCAGGAATGGATGGATCGAATTCAACTTTCCCGGCCACAAAGTCTAAGTTGTTTTTTGTTTCTCCGGGTATAATTCCTGATGTGACGGATTCCAGGACACCATCTAATAATTGAATTTTGTCCAG
The DNA here is from genome assembly GCA_016776505.1 of Bacteroidota bacterium. GTDB lineage: Bacteria > Bacteroidota > Bacteroidia > CAILMK01 > JAAYUY01 > JABINZ01. The sequence continues at coordinate 919 of JADHTG010000041.1, read as the reverse complement.
GTAGATTTCAGCACTTCTGTCAGATGCCCTTGTCATCTCGAACAGATGTCCTAATAAGCCAAATCCACTAATATCTGTACAGGCATGAATATCGTATTTGGAGGCTATTTCTGTTGCTTTTGCATTGAGTTCACTCATGCTGTCGATCAAATCTTTATTTTGTTTTTCATTGAGCAATCCTCTTTTCATGGCAGAAGAGAGTATTCCTGTACCGATTGATTTAGTCAGGATTAATACATCTCCGACTTTAGCAGCTGAATTTGTCCATATTTTATCAGGATGCGCTGTACCACTGACCACCATCCCATATTTAAGTTCTTTATCTTCAACGCTATGTCCACCAAGTATGGATATTCCGGCTTCCCGGACTTTGTCTTCAGCCCCTTTCAAAATACGGCTTAATACACTTTCCGGTAAATGCCTGGCAGGAAAGCAAACGATATTCAATGCGAATAACGGCCTGGCACCCATGGCGTAAATATCACTTAAGGCATTTGCTGCAGCAATAACTCCAAACTGGTAAGGATCATCTGTTACAGGGGTGAAGAAGTCAACTGTTTGAATGAGGGCCAGGTCTTCAGTGATTTTATAGACTGCTGCATCATCAGAAGTAGCATTTCCAACTAAAATATGGGGATGATCCGGTATTTTTAGATCTTTTAAAATACGCTCCAGGAACTGCGGATGAATTTTACAACCACAACCCAATCCACTTGTGTATTGCGTAAGTTTTATTTTTTCGCTTTGTATTTTGCTTATGGATGGGCTTGTAGTGATATTTCTAACTGTTTCAATAATTATTTTCGATGCTTGTTCAATTTCCAGTTCAGAATTGTTTCTGCCGACTGAAAAGCGAATGGCACCCATGGCAAATTCCACGGGAACTTTCATCGCAGCTAAAACTGCGGAGATTTCTATT
>JADHTG010000124.1 GCA_016776505.1 Bacteroidota bacterium | reverse complement strand
AAATGTCAATGAAAATAATTGCATCAGTGTCCTCTTCGAGAGACACTGCTGGGACAGAGTACTCCTGTCCGCTCATTGTCTCCTGCAAGGGACAATGAGAATAATTTTTTACACTCATTGTGTTCAACAAATGTCAATGAAAATAATTGCATCAGTGTCCTCTTCGAGAGACACTGCTGGGACAGAGTATAGCTGTCTGCTCATTGTCTCCTGCAAGGGACAATGAGATTGATACGTTTACACTCATTGTGTTCGGTAAATGGCAATGAACTAATTGCATCAGTGTCCTCTGCGAGAGACACTGCTAGGACATGGTAATAGATTGATTTGCTTACCTAATAAGCAACTTCTTCCAACTGATGTCTTGATTAGAAACCAATTTAACCAGATACATTCCGACCGCAAAACGGGAAATATCAATAGAATGAATTAATCTGTTAGCAGGGAGAGTTTTGAATACTTCTTTTCCGTTTACATTGTAAATGGTCAATTGTGCCTGGATGTTAAAAGGATACTCGATGAACAATGTGGTATGGGCTGGATTTGGAAATAGTTTAAACCTATCAACAGACTGCTCATCCAGGCTGCTTGCATCACGCCTTTTTAAAATGATTCCATTTTCTCCCGCAGCATAGGCGATGGTTAAGGAGGGAGCACTTATTTTATATATTTTTTCATCCAGGTTTGTAAATTCCCGGATCCAGTTGCTTCCTCCATCCGAAGTTCGCAAAATCAATCCACTATCCCCTCCGATAAAACCAAAATTCGCCTGCGGAAAGTAAACAGCCCTGAAATCTATATGACTAAAGCCGTCGGGGTAAATGAAAGTATCACTCCATGTGACTCCTCCGTTGATAGTTCTTTTTGCCATTCCTCCTGATCCAACCACATAGCCTACGTTATAGGCAAAGAAGTAACTTCCAAGGGTATTCTCCAAATCAGTTTTTACAGTATCCCAATTTGTACCCCCATCAGTGGTTCTCCAGACCCTGCCATTATGCGCAGTTAAAAATCCATCATTTTTTGAGGGAAAACCAACAGCAACAAAATCATCAACGGTATTTACGGTTTTAGTGGCCCATGCCGTACCGGTGTAATAAATATACCGGCCTCCTTTGGTGCAGATATAGCCGGAATTTCTGTCAGGCACTGAAATATCAATTAAGTCCACGTTTGTTCCCAGGTTGATCTTCGTCCAGGATTGTCCTCCATCCATAGTATTAAACAGTCCGCCTTTTCGACCGATCACATAAATGGTAGTATCATCCACAAAAGCACAGGCCCTTACCATCTGGTTGATATCTGTTGTGGCCATATTGGTCCAGTTGTTTCCACCATCTGTGGTTTTTAAAACGTAATTCGTGCTATTATCATTTCCAACTGCCATTCCCAAGCTGCTATTCCTGAATTTAATATCATACAATGTTCCTGTACTTATTCCTGAGTTTAGTTTATCCCATACAAATTTTTGAGCTTGCACTGAGTAAACAAGAAATAAAGCGAACAGGACTACGATTAACTTTTTCATTTTGTTGTGGTTTTGAATTCGTGTCGAATTTAAGAAATTAATATGTTTTAAACCTATTTCTGTTTTTGATTTTGAAAGCATGTGGAGCTTCATTTTTTACTAAAACAAGAGAAAAAATACCTAATGAATTAATAGTGAGATATTTGCTATTTGGAATGAAGAATTATCCTATCTTTGCATCTCGTAAAAAATGAACTATTTATGTATTTGACAAAAGAAGCTAAGCAAGAGATATTTACTAAATATGGTAATAATGCCCAAGATTCTGGTTCTGCTGAGAGCCAAATTGCATTATTAACCAGGAGAATCAGTCGTTTGACGGATCATTTAAAGGTGCATAAGAAAGATTTTTCTACCCAACGGGGTTTATACAGTCTGGTTGGAAAAAGGAGAAGATTACTGGATTACCTGATCGACCGTGATATTGCACGTTACCGTAAAATAATTAAAGAATTGGGAATCAGGAAATAGCAGATTAAGGCGGTTGTTAATCGCCTTTTTTTTTTAAGGCCAATAACGACTGAAATTGAAATAAAATAAGAAATAATGTTATATAAGAACGTACAAAAAATTACCATTCCATCGGGGAATGGAGCTGAAATTACAATTGAAACAGGAAAATTAGCAAAACAGGCAGATGGTGCAGTTGTATTGCGCCAGGGAAACACCATGTTACTGGCAACAGTAGTATCCAATAAAGAATTCAGGGAAGGAGCAGACTTTCTTCCTTTATCCGTTGATTATCAGGAAAAATATGCAGCAGCTGGTAGATTCCCAGGAGGTTTTCTCAAACGGGAAGCCAGGATATCTAATTATGAGATATTAATTTCAAGAATGGTTGACAGGGCTATGCGTCCTTTATTTCCATCCGACTATTTTGCTGAAATACAATTATTGGTGTCCTTAATTTCTGCAGATGAAGATGTAATGCCTGACAGCCTGGTGGCTTTAGCGGCTTCAGCAGCTGTAAGCATATCAGACATTCCGTTTGCCGGCCCGATCTCGGAAGTCAGGGTGGCCATTATCAATGGTGAATATATCATAAACCCTGGCATCAATCAACTGAAAGATGCCACATTGGATATTATCGTAGCTGGTTCATCAGAAAATGTGAACATGGTGGAAGGTGAGATGAGGGAAGTCAGTGAAGAAGAATTAACAAAAGCTATTAAGGTAGCACATGAAGTAATTAAGGAACAATGTGCAGCCCAGAAAGAACTGGTAAAACTTTGTGGCAGAGAAAAACGCGAATATGACAAGCAGGAGGAGGATGAAAAAATTAAACAGGATATCGAAAGCAAATTCAAGGATAAAATCCTGGAGGTAGCTCAATCATTCAGTCCGAAAAGTGAACGTTCCGATGCATTTAAAAATATGCTGGATGAATATATTGAAAGCCTGACAGAAGAAGAGCAGGAAAAAGCACCTCTGATGAAAAGATATTTCGGAGAATTAAAAAAAGAGGTGATCCGGAATTTTGTACTCAATGATAAAGTGAGACTGGATAAGCGTAAGTATGATGAAATACGGGAAATTAATTGCGAAGTAGATTATTTGCCATCAGCACACGGTTCTGCTTTATTTACAAGAGGGGAAACACAATCACTGACTTCTATAACACTGGGAAACAAGTTGGCTGAACAGATGATTGATGGAGTCATGTTCAAGCGTTTTGACCGATTTATGTTGCACTATAATTTCCCCCCATTTTCAACCGGGGAGGTAAAACCACAAAGAGGTCCGGCAAGAAGAGAAATCGGTCATGGAAACCTGGCTCAGCGTGCACTTGAATGTATGATCCCGGATATGATTGAAAATCCGTATACTATTCGTGTTGTTTCTGACATTCTGGAATCCAATGGCTCATCATCTATGGCCACTGTTTGTGCAGGCACGCTGGCTTTGATGGATGCTGGAATAAAAATCAAGAAAGCTGTTTCGGGAATAGCCATGGGATTAATTTTTGATAATGAGGATAAATATGCGATTTTATCAGATATATTAGGTGACGAAGATCATCTGGGTGATATGGATTTTAAAGTTACGGGTACCGAAGATGGCATCACAGCCTGCCAGATGGATATCAAAGTAGATGGTTTATCTTACGAGATACTTGCTGAAGCTTTAGCTCAGGCAAAAGCCGGCCGATTGCATATTTTGAAAGAAATGAAGAAAACCATCTCAGAACCCCGTGAAGATTATAAACCTCATGTTCCAAGAATTGAAAAACTCGTTGTAGAAAATGAATTTATTGGAGCAATCATTGGTCCCGGAGGGAAGGTCATCCAAAAAATTCAAAAAGAAACAGGTGCTGAATTAACAATAGAAGAAGATGAAAGTGGAAAAGGCATTGTAGAAATTACTTCCAAGGATAAGAAGGGAATGGAAGAGGCACTGGCCTGGGTAAAGAATATTGCAACCAAGCCTGAAGTAGGAATGACCTATAATGCAAAGGTGAAAACCATTGTTGATTTTGGAGCGTTCCTGGAATACATTCATGGTAAAGAGGGCTTACTCCATATTTCCGAATATTCATGGGAAAGGCAAAAAACACTGGCTGATGTACTGAAGGTCGGTGATATGATAGATGTTAAATTAATTGAATTTGATAAGCGTTCAGGTAAATCAAGGCTATCCCGCAAAGCTTTGTTGCCTAAACCAGCATATAACAAGCCTGAAGCAGAAAACAGAAGATAATCCGTATGGATTTTATACTTTCTCCATCCATATTGTCAGCCGATTTTGGCCATCTTGAAAGTGACATTGCCATGCTGAATAATAGTGAGGCCGACTGGATACATGTGGATGTGATGGATGGTGTATTTGTACCCAATATTTCATTTGGTTTTCCGGTTATGAACATGCTGAAAAAAACGGCTCAAAAACCACTGGATGTCCATGTAATGATCACTCAACCTGATCAATATATTAATCATTTTGCTGAACAGGCCACTTCTACTCTCAGTGTGCATTACGAAGCTTGTACGCATCTTCATCGGACACTAAACGAAATCAGAAATAAAGGAATGAAAGCAGGTGTGGCATTAAATCCGCACACACCGGTTAATTTGCTTGAAGATATTATTACAGAAGCTGATATGATCCTGGTTCTTTCGGTGAACCCGGGCTTTGGAGGACAAAAATTTATCGAACATAGCTATCAGAAGATTGAAAAGCTCAAAAACCTGATTATTCAAAAGAACTCCAATGCAAAAATAGAAGTAGATGGAGGAGTCACTTTAGATAATGCAGCTAAATTATCCAAAGCCGGTGCTGATATACTGGTGGCTGGAAATGCCGTATTTAATTCTGCAAAACCAATAGAAACTATCCGGCAATTCAAAGCCATTTGAGAATTCAGATTAATGTGTACACATTATGTCTGACATGCATAAAATAAATTCAGAAAAAAGAATTCTTCATATCTCCTGTCATCCTAGCTGGCGGGGAGGTGAACAACAACTCAGCTACCTGATAGAGGAACTCAATCATTTCAACTGCCTTCAATGGGTTTTATGCGCAGAAGGCAATGCCATGGCATCCTATTGCAAGGCAAAGCAAATCCCTTCCTATCAATTTAAAAATCCCTTCCTGGGGATATTTGGAAACCAGAGGTTCTTAAAAGAAATATGTGTAAAGAATGCAATAGATTTAATACATGTTCATGATTCTAAATCACATACTTTGGCTTTTGTATCATCTCTTTTCGGAAATAACAGGCCAGTTATAGTCAATCGAAGAGTAGATTTTCCAATCCGGAATAATCCTTTCTCCAGATGGAAATACAATAATAAGTATATTTATAAATATCTCTGCGTTTCCAATAAAATCATGGAAATTTTGGCTAAGGATATTAAAGATCACTCGAAGCTTGAGCTTGTTCACTCAGGAATTGATATGACCCGCTTTGCAAATAAGAAAAAAAGCGGGAAGCTCAGAAAGGAATTCAACATCCATAAAGACGAACTAATAATTGGCAACATAGCGGCTTTAGCTGATCATAAGGATTATTATACCTTTATTGATACGGCATATATTATTAAATCCCAGGGAATTAAGGCAAAATACCTGCTTATTGGAGAAGGTGTTTTGAAACAGGAATTAACAAAATATGGGAAATCAAAAGGAATGCAGAGTGATCTGATATTTACGGGCTTTCGAAATGACATGGAGGATATTTTACCTGAATTTGATTTTTTTCTATTGACTTCAAAAACGGAGGGTTTAGG
>JADHTG010000123.1 GCA_016776505.1 Bacteroidota bacterium | reverse complement strand
TTAGAGTGTTTTGTATTGCATCCTTAATCTGAGTTGTGAGCCTTTCCTGCACTTGCAGCCTTCTTGAATAAGCCTCAACAACCCGGGCAATTTTACTCAATCCGGTAATATATCCGTTAGGAATATAAGCAACGTGTGCCTTACCTATAAACGGAATCATATGATGCTCGCACATCGAAAAAATTTCAATATCCTTTACAATAACCATTTGTCGATAGTCTTCTTTAAATTTTGCTGACAGTAATATTTCTTCGGGGTTGTGATCATATCCCTGAGTTAAAAACTGAATTGATTTCGCTACCCTAAACGGTGTTTCCTGCAAACCCTCTCTACTTACATCTTCACCAATAAGGTTCAGGATCTCTTGGTAATGGTATTGAAGTTTTTTTAGATTCTCCGGATCGAATTTCTCTATTTTTTCGTACCCTAATAATTCTTTGGGTTTTTTCATATGTTTAAATTTTCATTAAGCACTTTATCTCAAAAAAAGTGCCAATAGTCCTTATTGACATTAATTAAATTTATTTTTTAATCTCCGAAGTATTCAACGTAATTATTTTCCGATTCTATAATTTTAACACAATGAAGATCAGCTCCTAAGCTTTCAATATGATGTATGAGCTCATTCCAGATACCGACTGCCAAATTTTCCGTTGAAGCCAGCTTTCCGTTCATAAAATCAACTTCGAGGTTGATATTTTTATGATCCAGTTTACTGATTACCTGCTGCCTGATAATTTTACTAAGCTTTTTGAGGTTCACTAAAAAACCGGTTGTTTCATCAATATTACCCTTAACAGTTATAAATAATTCATAATTATGCCCATGCCAGTTTGGGTTTGAGCATTTTCCAAAAACATCCATATTTTGTTCATCGGTGAAATCAGGTCTGAATAGGCGATGGGCAGCATTAAAGCGCTCCCTGCGGGTAATGTAAATCATACATGTGAAATAATTTTCAAAAATAGTATAATTTTTCCAGACCATCCAGAGTCCGCCTAAGACGGACATGGAACCGTCTAATATAAAAAATAAACAAACCTTCAAATTCTTAATAAAACAACTCTTTCATGTCCTCCCTCGGAGGACTCTGAAAGGTTGAGCGGAAGATTGAATCTATTATATTATCTTTGTTCAAAATCTGAAATCGAAAGTTACGTGAGGTATCTACCTATTAACAACAAGTTGTTTACCGAAAACAGGAAACGCTTTGTTAAACTATTGCCCAAAGACTCAGTGGCGATTTTTTATTCAAATGATAAGATGCCTCGTAATGGTGATCAGTATTTCCCGTTCAGGCAGCAATCCGACTTTTTTTACTTTACAGGTATCGATCAGGAAGAAAGTATTCTAATTATTGCTCCTGATATAAAAAATAAAAAGTTGAAAGAGGCTTTGTTTATCGTTAAAACGAACGACGAAATAGCAATTTGGGAAGGACATAGTTACACCAAAGAGAAGGCAAAAAAAATCTCTGGAATTGAAAACATTTATTGGATAAATGACTTTGATTTAATTCTAAAAGAGGTTATCTCAGCAACTAATAATATCTATCTATACCGAAACGAATATCCAAAATTTTCCCCTGAGGTTCAAGATAGAAACCAGCGCCTTGGTGAAAAGTTAAAAAATGAATTTCCACTGCATAATTATAACAGATCAGCACCCCTACTAACCAAATTACGATTAATAAAATCGGATGAGGAGATAGCACTTTTACAAAAAGCCATCGATATAACCAACAAAGCATTTAGAAGAGTACTTAATACAACAAAACCAGGAAAATTTGAATTTGAGATACAGGCCGAAATCGATCATGAGTTTACCATTAACCGTGCAAACGGACATGGCTATGCTCCAATAATTGCTTCCGGAGGAAATGCTTGTGTACTTCATTATATTGAAAACGACAAGGAATGTAAAGATGGCGATCTGTTATTATTTGATTTTGGTGCTGAGTACGCTAATTATTCTGCCGATATGAGTCGTACCATCCCGGTAAACGGTAAATTTACAAGCCGACAAAAGGATTGTTACGATGCCGTACTGAATGTACTAAAACAGGCTATTAAACTTTATATTCCGGGAAATACTATCAACATTATCAATAAAAAAGTTAATGTGATGTTGGAGAAAGAAATGATTAAACTCGGATTATTTACAGCAGAGGATGTACGTAACCAAGATCAGGATGCTCCATTATTTAAAAAATATTTTATGCATGGAACGGCTCACTTTTTAGGACTGGATGTTCATGATGTTGGCGACAAAGAAGAAATGTTTAAGCCAGGCATGGTACTTACATGCGAACCAGGTATTTATTTACCCGATGAAAATATTGGTATTAGAATTGAAAATAACATCCTAATTACTAAAAGTGATCCAATCGACCTAATGGAAAATATTCCGATTGAAATTGAGGAAATTGAAAGTATAATGGCAAATAAATAATTGACTAAAGCAAAATCAAATAAAGTGAAAAAATCAACTTTTATAACAGTATTATTCAGTCTAATGGTGGTGCTGAACACACAAGCCCAATCAGATTCTATCATTAATAGAATAATTGAAATTGGCATAACCAACAACCAAACCATGAATCATTTGGATATCCTATGCAACCGTTTCGGTGGCAGACCAATAGGATCTGATGCTTACGAAAATGCAGCACTATGGGCAGCAAGCAAATTTAATGAATGGGGCATGGAAGTGGAGATGGATGAAGTAGGTGAGCTTCCGGTTGGCTTTAACCGCGGTCCATGGTTTGGCAGATTGCTTTCCGACGAAGGAATGCATCTCCATTTTGCAACTCCCTCATATACATCAGGTACCAAAGGTGTTCAGCGTGGTCATGTACTGATTGAGCCTAAAACACAGGCTCAGTTTGATCGTATGAAAGGAAGGCTTAAGGGATCTTGGGTACTAATCTCTGGCGAAAATGAAGGTTGGCCAATTGATTTCTCGGTTAAAGGAGATAGTATCCGCGATTCAATCAAAGCTAAAAATGCAGATATTGAAAAAGAAAATAGAGAAATCAGAAAAGAAAACAGAGAAAATAAAGGAAGCGATAAGCCACTAAAGGAATTGTTGGAGTTAATAGATGAGCCTGCCCTATTCTACAGAGAAATGCGTGAAGCAGGGATTTTTGGCATCATACAATCCAGCAAAGTTCCGATAAGGGTGATGTACGACCGAAAAAATCTTATGAATATGACTTTCGAAACTCTACCAAATATCCCTGATATAAAGCTATATGAACATCAGTATAGTATCATTAAGCAGATGGCAGAAGAACGGCGATATTTTGAACTCGAGTTTGATATTCGAAATCATTTTAAGATGGGACCCGTTAAATATCACAATGTTATTGGAATTATTCCCGGAACCGAATTCCCTGATGAATATGTAATAATGAGCGGCCATTTAGATGCCTATGATGTAGCTACCGGTGGAGTTGATAACGGATCGGGGGCTACCCCAACAATGGAAGCAGCACGATTAATAATGGAAGCCGGTGGAAAACCAAAACGAACAATACTTACGGTTCTATGGGCTGGAGAAGAATTTGGCTTACTGGGCTCACAAAGCTGGGTAGATAGAAATTCTGACAAACTTAACAAAGTATCAAACATGGTAAATCGTGATGGTGGACCAACGGTTCCAACCGGTATTAGTGTAAGCGAAGCTATGCGTGAGGATTTTGAATTAATTTGCGAACCAATCAATGGTATTAATCCTGACTTCCCATTTGTTATAAATACCAGAGAACCAAGTGAAAAACCTTCTAAACCCTGGGGTACTGATAGTGGACCTTTTGCAGTTGCAGGGGTTCCAACAATTAATCCCCAAAATGGAGATCCAGTAGGATGGGATTTTAATTATCGCGAAATCTGGCACACCGAAAGAGATCTTTACAATAAAAGCATTAAGGAATATCAGGAACAAGCTGCGGTTGTAACTGCCGTTATTGTTTTTGGAATTGCTAATTTAGATCATCTGTTATCACGTGATGGATATTATATTGAGCCTGTAGCAGAAACAGGGAAAATGAAAAAGAGCAAAAAATGAAATTAGTTCTTTACTGTACGCTCTATTTCACGTAAGTTGTCGAGTTTTTTCTTCCTAAGGAAATCATGAATATCACCCATATGTTCCTTAACTTTTTTGTTCCCGAATTCGAATACCTTACTTACCAAACCATCCAGGAAATCTCGATCATGGGAAACCAGGATAAGTGTTCCATCGTAATCCTGCAAAGCACTTTTAAGAATGTCTTTAGTCCTTAAATCCAAATGATTTGTTGGCTCATCCAGGATCAAAAGGTTAACCGGCTCGAGCAGTAGTTTAATCATTGCCAGGCGCGAACGCTCGCCTCCTGACAGCACTTTCACCTTCTTATTCCAGCTATCACCACCGAACATAAATGCACCAAGAATATCTTTGATTTTTGTACGGATATCACCTTTTGCTACATCGTCGATAGTTTGAAAAACGGTTAATTTCTCGTCAAGTAACGAGGCTTCATTTTGAGCAAAATATCCAATTAGTGTATTATGCCCAATAATTAATTGGCCTTTACAATCAGTTTCGCCCATAAGGCATTTTACCATAGTGGATTTTCCTTCACCATTTTTGCCCACAAAAGCGACCCGTTCGCCCCTTTGTATACTAAACGAAACATCCGAAAACACCTTATTCTCTCCATAGGCTTTAGATACATCTTCAAGTACAATAGGATATGCGCCGGACCGTGGTGAGGGTGGAAATTTCAAGCGTAGTGCCGACGTATCTTCCTCATCTATCTCAATAATAGGCAGCTTTTCCAACATCTTTACCCGTGATTGCACCTGGTTTGTTTTTGAATATGTCCCCCTGAATCTGTCGATAAAATCCTGATTATCGGCGATAAATTTTAGTTGTTCCGCGAATTGCTTTTGCTGTTGTTCACGTCGTTCTTTCCTTAGTTGGAGATAACTTGAATAGGTAACTTTGTAATCGTAAATACGTCCCATTGTTATTTCAATGGTTCGCGTGGTAATATTATCTACAAATGCACGGTCGTGAGAAATAACTATTACGGCTTTTGCACTATTTATAAGAAATTCCTCAAACCATTGTATCGACTCAATATCCATATGATTTGTTGGTTCATCGAGTAGTAGTAAGTCAGGTTTTTGAAGTAAAATTTTAGCCAACTCGATGCGCATTCGCCATCCACCACTAAATTCGCTGGTGGGACGATTGAAATCTTCACGTAAAAATCCAAGTCCTGTTAAGATTTTTTCTATTTCAGCATTACAATTAATTTCTCCTACAGAATAAAATGATTCACTAAGAGTAGAAACGCGTTCAATCAACTCATAATATTCAGGTGATTCATAATCTGTACGGGAAGAAAGTTGCGAGTTCAACTCCTCAATATCACTTTCCATATTCAATACTTGCTCAAAGGCCATGGCAGCTTCCTCAAATACTGTACGACTATCAACAGTAAGTAAATGTTGCGGCAAATAAGCAATAACTGCATCACCGGGTGATGTTACTTTACCGCGTGTGGCCGTTTTAATTCCTGCAATAATCTTAAGCAATGTCGATTTTCCAGCTCCATTTTTTCCCATCAAGGCGATTCTGACCTTTTCATTAATCGCAAAAGATATATCCTTAAAAAGTGTAGTTCCACTAAATTCTACCGTAAGCCCGTCAACTGAAATCATTTCTGTTTTATAAATTGGGCGCAAAGATAGATACTTTGAGAGTTTA
>JADHTG010000122.1 GCA_016776505.1 Bacteroidota bacterium | reverse complement strand
CGCCGTGCCGCATTTTATCTGTAAGGTTATTTCCATATTCGAGTTTACAAATATCTCCTAACGGAACCGTTCTCCATTTCTCTTTTCTCAACTTTATCATATTTTAATTCCAATACTTTTTAGTTGAGTGAATAAGTCTTCAATAGATGCATTAATTTGCTTTTGCCCTGTTTTAATATCAGCAATCAAATCTGCGGTATTGTGTTCGTTGGCATTGGCGGCTTGTTTTACATACAATTGCAAACTTAAATTTCCATTATTCTCCAGCACTTCTTTATTGCTCATCACTTTGGCAAAACCAACAGAATCTTTAAACTTCCAATAGGCATCGCTTATTTTCTTGATATGCTGGGGTTCAAGCCAGGCATTAGTGCGTTCAATGCGCAATTCCTCTTTAGCATCAATAAAAATGATTTTGCCTTTTCTCTCTTTCGGCTTTTTCATTCTGCAAACCAGCAAGCAACTTTCCATACTGCTGTTATAGAAAAGGTTTTTCCCAAGCCCTATCACCGCATCAACATAATCCTCTTCAATCATTTTCTTGCGGATAGCACTCTCGGCATCGCGAAACAAAACGCCATGCGGCCAGAGTACCACACTTCTGCCGGTTTCAGGATTAAGGCTTTTCATAATATGCTGCTGAAAGGCATAATCCGCACATCCCTGCGGTGGAGTTCCCCAGATATTTCTGCCGAATGGGTCATTCATCCACTTCTGCTGGTTCCATCGCTTCACGCTGTACGGCGGGTTTGCCATAATCACATCAAACTTTTTCAGTTCGTCATCTTCAAGTATCTGCGGGCTTTCCAGAGTATCGCCTTGCACAATCAGAAATTCATCCACATTATGCATAAACATATTGATACGGGCAATTGCTGAGGTAATGAGGTTTAGTTCCTGCCCGTAGAGTTTGAGTGTCCGGTATTCTTTCTTTTGCTCTTTTACATGAAGGGTGCTGGAGAGAAGGATTCCACCGCTTCCGCATGTCGGGTCATAAATGCTATCTCCGCTTTGCGGGTCGGTAATTTGCGTCATTAGTTTTACAACAGTGCGGTTTGTGTAAAACTCGGCAGCAGTATGACCGCTATCATCGGCAAATTTCTTTATCAGGTATTCATATCCTTCACCCATGATGTCGTGGGGTACATTGCTGACCGTTAAATCCATCTGGCTGAAATGCTCAATCAGGTCGAGCATTTTTTCATCGCTCATTCGGCGTTTATTTGTCCATTGGGCATCACCGAATACATCATGAAGCATTTCAAAGTTTGCTTTTTCGATTCCGTTAAGAGCTTTTTGAAGAGCTGCACCGACATCAACAGTTTTCTTGCGAATATCTTCCCAATGGCAACCTTTGGGAATCTGAAACCGATGATTTTCCTGAAATAAAGCATAGTCCAGGTCATTATTACTTTCTTCAAGAGCAGTTTTATACTCTTCATCCCACACATCGCTGATGCGTTTGAAGAATAATAGTGGGAAAATGTATTGTTTAAAATCGGCGGCATCAATCATTCCGCGAAGAATATTCGCTGCGCCCCAGAGGTAATCTTCAAGTTCTTTTTTAGTCATTTTCCGAAACTCCGTTTTCGTTCTTTGTTGTGTCTTTGCCTGTAGTTTTTCCCAAAACGGGATGAGGTCCTAAATCTGCGGGTAGCTCTTCAAATATTTTTTTGCAATTAAATGTAACAGTAATTTCACCAGTGGTTTTTCGTTCTGTCCAGTATCTCCCACATAACTTTTTCATTGGTGATTCAATTATATCAAATACAATTGCACCATCATGTGGTAAACTACGTTGATTTATTGTAATTCTTGGCTTGCTTGTATAAATATAAGCCATCTGTTTAATTTGTTTCTCACTGTCAATATGTAAACCTTCCGAAAATGAATAACTTTTCATTTCTGCTGTGTGCATCACACAGCTTATATGTAGTAGGCTTTGCTTAACTGTAAGCATCACAGGTATTGGAGGTGTAGTTTGACCTGTTTCTGGATTTTTCCAATCTGATTCAATTTGACCAATCCATGTCCCGTTCAAATTAGGGAAAGGAACAAGCCAGCCTTTGAATATTTTCCAACTCCATAGCCATTTTGTGAATATCAAAATTATAAATAAATCAATTGTAACTACATTTGGGATCAGCTTGAAAAAAGATTGCGCATTGGCCAAGCTTTGGCCTGTAGCTAAAGATAAAACGAACCAAGCTACCGCTGAGAAACCAACTAATAAATAGACAAAATTGCTAATCTTTAAGTTTTTCATTTATTCATACCCCACATAATCCCATGCCGCTGAAATAAAACTATGCGCCTGTTGATATGACCACGGCTGCGAACCACGAAAAAGATATTTTAACTCACTCACCTCGCCCCAGCTTGAACACTTTTCCTGAGTTAATGTGTTATTAAAAAGGTGTGCAAGTACACTGCGAAGCATGCTTTTATATGTCTCAAATGAAAAGGAAGTGTCTGGTGCATTCCATACAAGGCACTCAGTTAAAAAACTGGGTGTTTGTTTTGCAATCTCTATCCCTTCGGCTGCCATTTCATTTGATAGGGTTTTTAGAATCCTTACAATTCGTTTGTATCGCCTGTTTGTATTGCCGTTTTTGTAAACGCCATTAGTGTAGTGTTGTTCTGGCCAATTACGTACCATAAATGGCTTCCTGTCATCTGGAATCATTTCAACACCAGAAAGGTAATTGGTGGTTGATGTATATCGGCGGTGTTCAAAGAAAGCAGCGACATCTGCTTCAACGCGGTATGTATTTTCTTTGATATCGAATGATTTGTTCCCCCGTTTTACTGATGCCCTGCCAAATCTTGCAACCAATGCTTCTTCAATTTCATTTTTAAATACTTGGTATGTATAGGTAGCATCTGCTGCTGTTTTTTCAAGTAACATTTTTACATTGTCATCGGGATATTCTGGAAAGAATGTATCGTAACAAAGAATGCCAATATCAACATCACTATCTTTCCGTACATTTACTCGATTTCTATAAGAGCCTTGAGTAAAGACAACAATGTTTCTGTTTTTCAGTTTTGGGCTATCGCTGATTGCCTCCCGAATTTGTCTTTCAGCATTTTCTGCTTTAGTTTTTTCGGTATCGCTTGGGCCTTTTGCCCATGTTGTAAAAACAGATTCCCAATCTCTACTCATAGATAATTATATCCTTCAGTTTTTTTTGCCTTTTAGCCGACACAGGACGTGGCGGCTTTCTTCCGGCGCAATTGTCTTTGTTTTTGTCTTTTGCCACCACCATTTTATTCTTCCTTATTTCTTTTCATTCTTTCGCGGCGCTCTTCTGTCTTAGGGGTGCCCAAATTGCATACAACGGTCTCGGCTAAACGCAGTTGGCAGCTTTTGCTGCTAATTGCCGTTTTAGCCATTGTTAGCTACAGCATTTTTTCATAAGTCAGATTAATTCTTTAAGTAAATAGATAGTCAACATGCCCCAAAATGTACCGGTAGCCATACTCAGGATAGCTAATATTATGGCATGTGGCATCCATTTTTTTTCGTAAGCTGCGGTGACTGCTGGAGCGGTTGCTATACCACCCACATTCGCCATGCTGGCTATTGGAACCCAGGCTATATTGGCATTCAATGCCTTTGCTACTAGAAGCATAAATATAAAATGACTAACCAGCCAAATCATCAAAAACGATAACAATTCAATTCCAATGTTAAAAGTACTGAAAGATAATTTTAACCCAAGAATTGCCATTACAACTAATATTAAAATACTTCCAAATTTAAGAACAAACGAATAATTCCAATTTGAAATAAAATTACTTATTAAAAGCCCTAGAATGGACAAGACAATAATTTTTAAAATAAAGGTTTCGATAAGTACATTAGCAATAAGTACAATCAAAACAAAGCTGATAAAGCATATCAGTGGGTTCATAGTTTGATTGTCTTTTCTAGGTAATTCATTGGGCATTTCCGGATTGGTAATGCCTAGCAACTTGTTTAATCCATTACTTTTTTTGATTCCCTGAAACATGAGTATCGTCCATATATTGACTAAAATATTGTCAAGAATCAATATGGTCAAAAAAACATTTTCAGGACAGTTTACCAATTCTTTTAATACCAATTGACTCGTACTTCCTCCAATCCAGCTACCAACTATTGGAGGAATACCTTTCCAATATTCTTGTTCCGTTAAAACTTCCTTAACTAAATTGCTTTCTTGAAACGCTAAGACCAAGACTACTGGAAACAATGCTATCCAAAAAGACCCGGAAACAAAAATCAATAGAGGTTTCCATCCGATGGACTTCAATTGTTTGATTGATAAACTGCTCATTACAGCGATAATCGCCAAAGGGATAAAATAGGACTTGCTATATTGATGGATCTCATCATTGGCGAAACTTTGACCCATCAGTGAGGAAATAAGAGCTGGGATGATATAGGCTAATAATATTGCCGGAATCCAATCAAATATTGACTTCAGATATTTATTTTCCCACTTGTCTAAATAGTATATTGCAATTACTGTGAAGGTTGTAATTAACCAGGGTGTCAGATTCATAAGCAAAGATCCAAAATGGTAGATAGTTGATTAATTGATGTAAATTCCCAAATGAATGATTCTTCCTCCATTCATATTTATTGGATTGCTGCTTTTTCCAATTACAATTCCATCTTCCGGACAATAATATCTATTTAATACATCTCCAAATGGATTTCTCATAACGGCAATCAATTCTCCTTTCTTTAGTTTTTGTTTTAGGTCAACCACGACCTCTAAGTAACCACCTTCCTCGACATAAATCCAATAGGATTTTTGGCATATTACAGGTTCCTCAGGATGATCAATTTCTTTATCAATCATTTTTAGCCAGCTCATAATATTTTCTATCCCAGTTCTACCTCTTTGTATTATTTCGGGCTGATATACTTGTGGATTCCCGTATTCAATAGTAATACAAGGAATCCCTTTGAGCATGGCTTCTGCTCTCATAGTTCTTGTAGCTGTGATTTGCTCATTGGTACTTGGCAGGCCATTACTGTTGAGGACAATATCAGCATCTTGTAATCTGGCCATTTGTCTAATCGTATCATTTTGTAAAGCTGCTCTAACATATAGTGAGTTTTCTCGTCCAAAGCTTGCGGTATGCATATCAATCAAATAATCAAGTTTGGTTAAGATTTTATTGTTAATCTGCCAGACATATTGTTGTGACCTATTTCCTTTCTCCTTTCCAGGGAAGTTTCTGTTCAGGTCTTCTTCATCAATATACCGTCTTCGATGCTGAGTTATACTGATTCCATTAATTCCTGGTATAGCAATTAAGGTACCTTGAAATTCCTTTTCATCAATTTCTTCTACTATTTCCTGTATTACTTTTATTCCATTCAGCTCATTTCCGTGAATAGCTGCTACCAGCCCTAAAACGGGTTCTGGTTTTTCTCCTCGTACAATTATAACTGGAATAGTTATAGGGTGTGACATTCCGTCATCAATCATTTTTAACCAAATCCGTTGCTTTGTATTTGGTTCTATTTGTTCTAAATCCAATTCTTCTTGCCATTCAATGGCTTCCTGGCTTATTCCCACAAAAGGAATTATCAATACAATTAGTATGTGCAATAATTTCATCTTTTTACTTTGTTGTAGCTAACGGGCGGTGGCTAAAGGCTGTGGCGAGGGAGAAGCCGAAGGCTTTGGACTCGCCATTGACTTTAACCAATGTTCGACGACGTCGCTTTGCGACGAGGAGAACATGGTGAAGCAACCGCCCGTTCGCCCACCGAG
>JADHTG010000121.1 GCA_016776505.1 Bacteroidota bacterium | reverse complement strand
AAACGAGAATCTTTATTTAGCTCACGAAGTAGGAATACTTCAATTTTGGCACCGGTTTTCTCTTTTTCACCAAAAAGGCGGGCAGGAAAGACTTTGGTGTTATTGAGGATAAAAACATCACCATCTCCAAAATAGTCCAGAATAGCTTTAAAATGCTTGTGCTCAATGGTCTTGGTTTTTCTGTCCAATACCATCATGGGCACTTCATCTCTCTGCTTAGGGGGGGTGTTGGCAATTAGTTCCGGGGGTAGATGAAAGCGAAATTGTGAAAGTTTCATAGTTGAGATTTGCCTATATCGGGGGTGCAAAGGTAACATTTTTTTAGCCTTTTGTCAAGGGAATTGGATGACAATCCTACGATCACAGCATTTTACGTGTCTATTTTATACCTTTGAGGAAACTTCTGGATTATATGGATCAGCCGGTACAGAAACGAAGTAAACAGGTCGGTATCATCATCAGTGGATCCCTTGCAGGTTTCATGGTGTTGTTGGATAACAACATTGTAAACATCTCTCTCCCCGAAATCGCCTCCAGTTTCAATATCTCCACATCAACCGTGGTTCAGATTGTATTGATATACCTGTTGATGCTCTCAAGCTCAATGATCATTTTCGGAAAGCTGGCTGATAAATATGGGGTAAAAAAAGTTTTCATTAGCGGTTTCATCGTCTTCACAGCTAGCTCTTTACTTTGCGGACTGGCACCCAACTATACGCTGTTGCTGTCGGCAAGAGGCCTCCAGGCACTGGGGGGCTCTATGCTTTTTGCTACTTCTCTTGCTTTGATCACAAAATTCATTCCTGCTAACCGGAGAGGATGGGCTTTTGGTATTTTTGGTCCGGTTTCTGCCCTGGGATTGCTGATTGGCAATCCCCTCGGAGGCCTGATAACTGGAATGCTTAACTGGCACTGGATTTTCCTTGTCAATGTCCCAATTGGAATTCTGGCAATCATTTTTGCTATCCGGACGATCCCCTCTGACAGACTCCGTGTGAAATCGAAAGAGCCTTCTATTCGTTTTGATTACCTGGGATCCGTGTTGAGCTTTACCGGCCTTGCTTTACTGATGTTTTTTCTGAGCAAAGGACGGATGTTCGGCTGGACATCAACTGTGACCCTCAGCGGATTGCTTGGATCAATTCTGTTACTGGTTGCTTTTGTTTTTTGGGAGAGACATGTCAAGGAACCTATTCTGGATTTATCGATCTTCCAAAACCGCAGTTTCTCGTTTGCTATTCTGGCATCCATCTTTGGGTTTGGACTGATGGCAGGAAGTAATGTGTTGTTGCCTTTTTATCTCATTTATGGACTCAAAATAGATGTAACCCATGCTGGTTTTATCCTGATGACCTTTGCGGTTGTATTTAGTATGTCCAGCTTGGTAACTGGACGATTATCAGACAGGATTTCAAAAGTCCGGCTCACCATCCTTGGAATGCTGCTTGCAATAGGAAGTTGCATCGCATTTGCTCTCTTACTCCCTCAACTTCACCTGGGGATCTTATTCGGATTTATGGTGCTGCTTGGAATATCCTATGCCCTCTTCATTACACCCAACAATAACCAGGTGATGTCGATAGCTCCGGGCGATAAGCAGGCAATCTCAACGAGTGTCTTCAAATTGAGTACAAACATGGGGCAGATGTTCGGATTGATTATCATGGAGATGGTCTTTTCCCTCTCATTTGCTCCTCCATCCGGAGGTTCAGGTTTTTCCCTGAAATCAGTTCCTGTAGGCCAGATGATGCATGGATTTTCCTGGGCTTATATTGCAGGAGCAGGCCTATGTTTGCTGGCTGTCGTCTTTTTCCTTTTTATCCGGGAAAAAGGAGCGATTCCTAACAGGGTCGAAGGAGCTTCATTTCTGCATTGAACAGCTCTGTGATATCTTCGCCTGGTTTCAGATGGTATGCATGCAGGCCGGCTTTTCGGGCACTCTCCACATGTTCTAAGGAATCATCAATGAAAATGGTATCGGAGGCTTTGATACCAGAATCCCTGAGCACAAATTCAAAGATTTCCGGGAATGGTTTTCGCAAGTTTATCTGGTGGGAAAAATATGACTTGTCAAACAATTCATTAAAATCACTAAATCCGTAAACTCGTTGTAAATCTGAAAGGTAGTGTTCGTAATGGATCTGATTGGTGTTACTCAATAAAAAAAGCCGGTATTTTGGTCGCAGTTGCTTCAATAGATCAATTCGCTTTTTGGGGATATCAAGGAGCAGTGCATTCCAGACCGTATCAATATCATCATCAGTCACCCCTTTGTCAACATATTCCTTCAGCGTATCCCTGAATTGTTGAGGGGTAATCCTTCCCGTTTCAAATGCTCCGAAAAAATTATCTCGTTCCGTCACCGAATAGGATTTGTCAAATTTCTTCAATCCCAGGTCATAAAATGCTTTTTCGGTCAACGAAATATCGATGTTACAGATCACTCCTCCAAAGTCGAAGATGATATTTTTAATGGTCATAGTCGCTGATAATGTGGAATTCTGGCTTCAAAGGTAGGGATTTTCAGTTGAGAAAATCGTATCTTTGCACCCCGTTTCGGGCCCATAGCTCAGTTGGTTAGAGCAGTAGACTCATAATCTATTGGTCCCAGGTTCAAGTCCTGGTGGGCCCACAAAAGAAAACGTATTACTTGACATCACTGATCCTGAAATACTTTTGTACAATCCTTCCATCCCAACACTCTGATCCCGGATCTGTTATAGGTATCACCTCCTCCATATATCAATGAAGCATTTTTCGATTTTGAAATTTCTTGCCACCATCTAAGGTTTTTAAAGAAGTCCTGGTGTATAGTTATTGCGGATTTGATTTCTATAGCTTTTGATTGTGGAGAATCTTCTATAATGCAATCAATTTCCTTCCCGGAATTATCCCTCCAGAAATACAATTCTTTTTTACTTGAATGATTAAATTGAAATTTTCTGATCTCCGAAAAAATCATATTTTCAAATATTTCACCTTTCAGGTAATGTGTGTTCAATTGATCTGGATTGACAATTCTCAGTAAAGCGCACACTAGTCCTGTATCATTAAAGTACAATTTTGGAGATTTTATCAATCTTTTATTAAAGTTTTTGTGATAGGGATACACCCTATAAGTTATGAAACTGGTTTCAAGAATTGATAACCAGTTCTGTACCGTATGGTATGAAACAGATAGTTCATTTCCAATTGAGCTAAAATTAATCAGTTGTCCTATTCGGCCAGCACACAGACCGATAAACTTCTGAAAGTTTGATAGGTCTCCAACATTTAGCACCTGCCTAACATCTCGCTCGACATAGGTTGTGATATAATTACCCAACCATTCCGATGGGTTCAATTTTCGGTCATAAATAGGAGGATAACCACCTGTAAACATATACTTCAGACGATCATTAGTATGGTATTTTGTCCCATCTAACTCTTCATATGAGAATGGCAATAAATAAAAAATTGCTACCCTTCCAGCCAGGCTTTGTGCTATTTTTTCAAGCAAAAGAAAATTCTGTGATCCTGTAAGAATAAATCTTTTGTCTTTATTTTCATCCACAGTTACCTGAATATATGAGAAAATGTCCGGAACATGCTGAGCCTCATCGATAATTATCCTGTCGCCAAATGAAGTCAAAAATCCCTTTGGGTCGTTAATAGCAAATTCTCTAGTTGAAATATCTTCAAAATTTACATATTGATACTCTTTAAAAACATTTTTTACCAGGGTAGTTTTGCCGGATTGCCTCGGACCTGTAACAGAGATTACCTGATATTTACCTTCTAATGATTTTATTCGTTTTTCAATTTTTCTCTTAATCATATTGCAAAGATAATCCATGCAGATTAGAAATACAACTTCTATTTTGTATAATTAAAATCCTTTTTACCATTTATTATGTCTATGCAAACTTTAATAATGTTTAATTGCAATTTGACGTTAAATCCTTCAAAAATTTTACTGCCAAACATTTTATCTCAAATTTTAACCTGTTTTTTATATTTATGGAGTCAAACATATTTTTTTTAAATTAGTAAAAAATTTTACATGAGAACACGTCTATCTCTATACCTGATAAGCATACTTATCATTCTTTCATCCTGCAATAAGAATGACTATGACTATAGCGGTAAATCCGATAAACACTTTAAGAGAATATATATCCTGAACACAGGAGATATACATGAAATGTCGTATTATTTACCTAAAGTGGCTCACTTTATTAAAAATTTCAGGCAAAAGCATGAGAATGTGCTGGTTTTTGATGCAGGAGACCGCTTTACCTGGTGGCCCAACTATAATTTAACTTATGAAAATGGAACTCATGACACAGTAGTTACTGACCTCAAGTCACTAAATACCAATGGGGAAGCTATTCTTGACTTATTGAATATGATAGGTTATGATGCGATGATTTTCGGAAATCATTCGTGGGTTTACACAATGGATACCTTGATAATGAGGATTAATGAATTTACGCTTCCTATCCTTTCCTGTAATATTATTTATCCTCCTGATATTCCATCAAAACCTTCCGAGATATTTTCTTTCGGTGATGTAAAGATCGGGGTCGTGGGAGTAACCACCGGAGATAAGGATCATGTGTTGCCGGGCGACAGTGGAAAAGTATCCATTTGAGGATGCTGAGGTGAAAGCCGCTATTGATGATATGTTGAATTAATCAGGCACCAGACAATTATCTTTCCTGGTGGGCTCACAACTGAATTGAAAAGAGTTTACACCGGAAGTAACACCTTACAAGCCATGCCTGTCAATCAGGTAAATCATGGCAGCTATACAGCCTGATCCAAGTTGCAATTCCCTGATGTGAACCTTGTCAAAGGTATCGTAAGCCGAATGGTGCAGGTCCATGTAACGTTGCGAATCAGTCCGGTATCCCATCAAAGGTACCCCGAAATGCTTCAGAGGGCCAATATCCACACCACTTCCGCCTTTCTTGATATAATGGATCCCATAAGGCTCTAGAAGATCTTTGTACCCGGCAATCTTATCGTAAATGCTATCCGTTGCATCCACCATGAAGCCCTCCGGTGTAAAACCTCCTGCGTCTGCCTCCAGTGCTAAATAGTTTTTGATCCCATTGGTTTCGGTATAATCGGAATAAGCAGTGCCTCCTGACTGGTAGAGCTCTTCATCCATAAACATGATCGCCCGGATCGTTCTTTTATTATCAAGTCCCAGCTCTTTAAAGATCCTGAGCACATCGGCTGACTGTACACAACCGATGCCATCATCATGTGCCCCCGGACTATTGAACCAGGCATCAATATGCCCACCCACAACAATATACTCATCAGGATAAACACTTCCCCTGATATCTGCGATCAGGTTGAAAGATATGATCTCTTTCAGCTCTTCGGCAGCGATGACCATTTTTACCTGCATGTTGTTATCTACTTTTAAGGCATCACTCAGGATATCAGCATCAATGGTGCTGATGGCAGCACAGGGGATCTTCCTGACTTCGAATCCGGTGGATCCTGTATGAGGAAACGTATCCCGCCTCGTAGTGACAGATCGGACCAGAACTCCGGCAGCACCCATTTCTGCTGCCAGGGCAGGGCCATGATACCGCTGATCGATAGCGCTGCCGTAACACCGGAAGGTATTTACCAGTTTCAGGTTAACAGGCCTGTTGAAGAATACGATCTTCCCGTCTATTTGATCCTTATCATGGGCTTTCAGCTCTTCCAATCCCTGCACCTCAACAACATTTGCCACCAATCCTTCCCCTGTGGTGGAAGGAGAAGGACCCAATGCATCCGCCCTGAGTGGTATGTCTCCTTCGTTTGAAAGAATGACTACTTCCGTGTTATTGCATCTCCATGCCGGGGTTTTGAACTCCTGCAGAAATATCGTATCTGCCCCTAATTCTTCAAAGTAACTCTTTAAATAATTTACTG
>JADHTG010000002.1 GCA_016776505.1 Bacteroidota bacterium | reverse complement strand
AATGGGAAAGCTAATGGTACATCATCTTTGAACTTAAAATCAATGAAATAGCATGCTATTACTTCATGATTATAAGCCCAAATCTAATACACCATTAGTTTTCTGTGAGTTAAATCTTATCCCGAACTCAGGTTATAAACTCGTCCTTTAAATGCTTGCACTCCAATTCTTCTGTACAAACCCTGGAATCTATATCATCGGTCAGCAAGTGATAAAATTCTATGAGATCAGGCCGGTTGACCAGGTTGGCCATATAATGACCCCCAATGGTTTCGGGGATTATCACATGATCTGCCCCTGCCGTGTGTAATTTTTCTTCTGAACCGCTGATTGCAGCCCTGCTGATTATTATTAGTTTGTTATTTAGTTTCCTTGCAGACAAAACGACAAATACATTATCAGCATCTATTGGCAATGTACTTATGATCGCCCGGGCATTAGCAATATTTGCTTTAAGCAATGTCTCATCTTCAGAGGCATTCCCATGGACATAAGTAAATCCGAGTTCGCCCATTTGCTCAATCACTTCATGATCGTTTTCAATAATAATGAATGGAACTTTACTTCTATTAAGTTCTTCCACGCATTTGCGACCGTTTCGCCCATAGCCAACCACAATCACGTGATTCGTGAGCTTTTTTATTTTTTTTTCCATTTTAAAGAGTTTTAACCTTCTTTTATATTCACCATCAATTACCTAAGATGAAATGCTGGTAACTGCATAGGTAAAAACAGATATATATATCACAATAAGTACAATAGTGAATATTTTTCCCTCGCCTGAGAGTTGTTGAACTTCTCCAAAGCCAACCGTGGAAAGAGTAATTACAGACATGTAAAAAGCATCCAGAAAAGACAGCTCCTCAATGATCATATAGCCAAATACTCCCAGGAGGATTGCCAGAAAAATGACCAGTATAGCTAAGTAAATCCGATAGTAGAAAAGATTTTTACTAATCTTATTTAATTGCTTATGAAGGTAAATCATTATGGATTAAATACGAAAAAAGTGAATAATATCAATCAGGGAACAAAAAAAACCCCGCCATAAAAGCAGGGTTCATTATTTCTCCGTTTTAACTTACATTATTTTGGTAGACAAATCTTTTCCCGGTTTGAATTTTACAACAGTTTTTCTCGGGATCTTGATTTCAGCTCCGGTTTGAGGATTCCTGCCTTTCCTGGCTGCGCGCTCTGAAGTAGCAAAGGTTCCAAATCCAACTAAAGTAATTTTATCTCCTTTTTTTAATGCATCAGCAGTTGCACCGATGAAAGAGTTTAAAGCATTTTGTGCTTGAGTTTTTGTAATGCCAGCATCTGCTGCAATTTTGTTAATTAAATCTCCTTTGTTCATAATATTAATTTTTTTGTTAAAATAAACCTGAATTCCTTAATACTCATCAAATATAACAAAAATAAGTACTCGGGGCATGTTTTTTTTTCATAATATTTAACTAATTGCTAAGTAGAATGTAAATTTAGAGCGGATTTTTATTGTTTTAATATTTAATTAATGGCAATAATTTCTCAATTAAAGTTTTGCAATTGAAATAAAATCAAAATTTTGCAGAAAAATTAAATCGAACATATGAAATATAAACTAAAATTAGCTGGAAGTATTTCCAGTTGGGCGTTTGCTGCTTTTTTCATGGCCCTTTTTATCCTAAATGGGTTCAAGTCTGCTGCAGATGGTGGAATGTTTCCCATCAACCAGCTCAATAAAATAGATCTTAAAGCAGCAGGCCTCAAAATGGACATTGATAAAATATACAATCCGAATGGCGTCAGCCTGTTACAGGCTGTTGTTAATTTAAGAGGTTGTACCGGGTCATTCGTCTCTGAGAACGGACTTATTCTCACGAATCATCATTGTGTGTTTAGTTCCTTGAAATCGCTTTCAACTACTGAGAATAATCTGATGGAGAAGGGTTATTTAGCGAAAACCAAATTAGAAGAACTCCCTATGAATGGAATGACTGTCAAAATAATGATGAGCTATGAGGATGTGACAAACCGGATCCTGGACGGAATTAGTTTGGATATGGACCCAGTAAAAAGAAGAAACAATATATCTGATAACATGAAGGATGTGTTGGATTCAGATCAAAAAATGCATTCGGATTTGACGGTCGAACTGGCTGAAATGATCACAGGAAAATCCTATATGATCATTCGCTATCAGTATCTGAAAGACATCCGGATAGTATATGTACCTCAAAGAGAAATAGGTGAATTCGGTGGTGAAACTGATAATTGGATGTGGCCAAGACATAGTGGCGATTTTGCTTTTGCCAGGGCCTATGTGGGACCGGATGGAAAACCGGCAGAATTCAATGAAAAAAACGTCCCTTTTAAACCGGCAATCCATTTAAAAGTGAATGCAGAAGGGGTGAATGAAAATGATTTTATATTCATTCTGGGTTATCCGGGCAGAACCTATAGAAATCGCCCGGTTGATTTTCTGCAATATATGTATGATTACCAAATGCCCTTTATAGCTGAATTTTTTGAATTCAGAATAGATCAAATGCAGAAATTAACACATGCCAATCCAGACCTTAAGGTGAAATATGATCCCTTTATTAAAGGTTTGGCAAATACTTCCAAAAACTACCGGGGAAAACTGAGTACCATGAAACGCATTCATTTACTTGATTCAAAGAGGGCTGAAGAGCAAATGATCCTGGCCTTATTGGAAGATAAAGCTGAAAAAGCTGCCGAATACTATCAGGTAATTACGGAGATCAGTGAATTATATCAAAAAATATTCAGCAAAGCAGAAGAGTATTTGTTTTATGGTCAGTTATTCAATTCATCATCCTATTTTCGAATTGCACGCAGCCTGGTTTCATATGCAGAAAGCACTTCAGTAATGGATAAGAAATCGACTGATTATGAGGAGTATAAGCTGGAGACAAGAGCCAGCCTGTTGAAATTATTAGCATCTTATGATGATTTGCTGGACAGTTTAAATGTAATGAAACTATTGCTAATGAATGAACAGTTCAAATTTCCAATGGATGTTTTATACCATGTTTTTAGCAAGGATGAATATGCAAAAGAGGTGAATGCATTCGTGAGGGATGCCTATAACAGATTTCATTATACCGAAGCCTATTTGGATAAGATTTTAAATAAACCATCCAGAATCTGGAAAAGCAAAGATCCGTTTATTCAATTATATCTCCTTTTGGATGCTTCTCTGAAAGAGGTAGTGCAAAATATGAACTATTGGTATAGTTCTGTAGATGCCTTGCTTCCCAGCTACCTGGAGCTGAAAATGGAAGCAACAGGTGAAAGTTTCCTGCCCGATGCAAATTCTACTTTCCGACTGACATACGGCTACATCAAAGGATATTATCCCCGTGATGGAGTTTATCAGTCCCCTCTTACATCTTTAAACGGGATAAAGCAAAAGATTGCCAGTGGAGGCGAATATATTGCAAATGATAAACTGGTTATGAAAATTGATAATCTCTATGTAGAAAAAATACAGGAAAAGATCAAACAGGTGGTTGTAAATATCCTGTATAATGCAGACACTACTGGCGGAAATTCAGGCAGTCCTGTTCTGGATGCATACGGACAACTGGTTGGTTTAAATTTTGACCGTGCATACGAAGCCACTGTGAATGATTTTGCCTGGAATGACTCCTATAGCCGCTCAATAGGTGTAGATATTCGCTATATCCTTTTTGTAACAAAGGAAATTGGAAATGCAGGACCCCTTCTCGAAGAATTGGCAGTGTCCTCGAATTGATATGTTTAACTATTTTTGCAAATTCTTTTAAAGCAAATTTAACAGCTTGATTTGCCGAATGGTATCAAACTGATTGCTTGCTAATAAATTGTTTTGGATAAAGGATACATCATTTCAACGGTTTCCCTGGATTTATTTTCCCAATGGTTAAAAAGTAGGAATTACAGTCATATTTTTATCCTGGTGGATGAAAATACCCGTACATATTGCTTGCCCTTTCTTCTTAAAGAAATGGACTTTCTTGGCAATTCTCACGTAATTCAAATCGCCAGCGGAGAAAATGAAAAAAGTTTGGCTACCTGTGAACTCGTATGGTCAGAATTGTTGAGAAGGAATGCAGACAGGAATTCATCCATCATCAATCTGGGAGGTGGAGCTCTTTCAGATTTGGGTGGTTTTGCTGCTTCAGTCTTCAAGCGAGGCATCCGATTCATCAATGTTCCAACTACCCTTATTGGTATGATTGATGCAGCTTTTGGCGGAAAAACAGCAATCAATTTTAAAACTTTAAAAAATCAAATCGGGCTTTTCGCCAAACCCGAGATGGTTGTGGTCTGTACAAAATTTCTGGCTACATTAGCTCAGCAAGATGTGATGTCGGGATTTGCAGAAATGCTAAAATATGGCTTGACATCAGATCGTGAACTCTGGGAAAAATTAATTCATTTGGATGCGGCAGAGCTGAAAAATTTAGATTCACATTTGATAGAAAGTTGTTTGAATTTGAAAAACTCTGTGGTTCAGCAAGACTTTCATGAAAAAAACTACCGCAAGATTCTGAATTTTGGACATACCATGGGGCATGCCTTAGAATCATTATCTTTCGGCAGAAATAGATTATCACACGGAGAAGCAGTTGTTCATGGGATGCTATTTGAAAGCATTTTGTCGAATCAAAGCGGATTGCTGTCAGATAATGAACTTTCTGAGATTAAAAGTGTGGTGGATCGCTATTATATGAAACTAAAAATACAGCCCGATGATTTTGAAAAATTGTATGAGATTATGTCTTTTGACAAGAAAAATCAAAACAGTGTTGTAAATTTCACCCTTTTAAAATCTATTGGAGCTGCAAAAATTGATAACTACATCGCAAAAAATGAAATTTTAAAATCTTTGGATAGATTTAATAAATTATGAGGAAAATTAGTTTACAAATAAATAATGAGCACCTGGAAGGTGTTCTTGAGATCCCGGGATCAAAAAGTATCAGTAACAGGATATTGTTGATCAAAGAGTTAAGTGGGAGATATTTTCATATTGATAATCTGTCTGTTTCAGGAGATACTTTGCTCATGCAGCAGCTTTTGGAATTTCCTGAAAAGATATTAAATAGTGGAAATACAGGCACTGTAATGAGATTTCTGACTGCTTATTTTGCGATTAAAGAGGGCGAATGGGAGCTGATCGGAAGTGAAAGAATGAAAAGCAGACCCATTAAAAACCTGGTAGAAGTACTGAGAAGCATAGGAGCTGACATAACTTACCTGGGCTCGGAAGGATTTCCACCTCTTAAAATAATTGGAAAGGACCTGGATGGAGGAAAGTGTGTCATTAATGCCACGGTCAGCAGTCAGTTTATTTCTGCCCTATTGTTGGTTGCCCCCAAGCTGAAGAATGGTCTTGAACTCACCATGCAAGGTTCACCTGTATCTTTCCCTTACGTTTCGATGACGCTTCGTTTGATGAAATATTTCGGTGTTAAAGCTTCCGTTAAAAGAAATATGATAAGGGTAGATGCTCAAAAGTATAAACCTAAGCGGTTTAAGGTGGAAACTGATTGGTCAGCAGCTTCTTATATATATGCGCTTGTCAGTTTATCAAAAAGTGCCAAAGTTGAAATACTGGGTTTAAAAAAGAAAAGCTTGCAGGGGGATTATATTGTCAGTGATCTGATGCAAAAATTTGGAGTTAAAACCAGGTTTAAGAAAGATCGGGTTATATTGAGTAAAAAAACCTTTAAATTGAAGAAGTTTGAATATAATTTTGTTCAAAATCCCGATTTGATCCCCACCTTTGCTGTATTGTGTGCCATCCATAAAATCCCGTTTCATTTCAGGGGAATTAATGCCCTGCGATTGAAAGAAAGTGATCGGGTTCAAACACTTACATTGGAGCTTGAAAAACTCGGTTTGAATTTGAAAACAACTGAAAATGAAATGATTGGTAAACACTTTACGAAAGTAGAATACGATCATATTACGTTTAATACCTACGGGGATCACCGAATTGCAATGAGTTTTGCTATTGCTGCTTCAACCAACTCAAATCTGTCCATAGAAGACCCTGATGTAGTGGAAAAATCATACCCTGGATTTTGGAGTGATCTGGAAAAAATAGGTGTTAAATTTGGTTATTTACCTGAATAATTATGGCTGGAAATTCTTTTGGAACTCTTTTTAAGATCACTACTTTCGGAGAATCTCATGGTGCCGGAGTGGGGGTGGTGATAGATGGTTGTCCACCAGCTCTCACAATTGACCTGAATCAAATCCAGGAAGAGCTGGATAAACGGAAACCTGGACAGTCCACGATTTCCAGCCCTAGATCCGAAGATGATACTTTTGACATTTTATCCGGTTTGTTTGAGGGGAAAACAACAGCTGCTCCCCTATGTATTTTTATTAAAAATAAGGACTCCAAACCTGAAGATTATGCTTTATTAAAAGATGTGTACAGGCCATCGCATGCAGATTATACTTATGACATCAAATATGGATGGCGTGATCATCGGGGCGGTGGCCGATCATCGGCACGGGAAACTGCTGCCCGCGTAGCTGCCGGTTCAGTGGCAAAGCAAATTCTAAAAACACAGGAAATATCTGTAACGGCTTTTACCAGTCAAATTGGTGATCTGTCA
Source organism: Bacteroidota bacterium (assembly GCA_016776505.1). Classification (GTDB taxonomy): domain Bacteria; phylum Bacteroidota; class Bacteroidia; order CAILMK01; family JAAYUY01; genus JABINZ01. Next base: position 91,412 of record JADHTG010000002.1, on the reverse strand, counting down.
TTAAAAAGTGATATCCTTCACCAGGATTTATCCCAAATTCATGAAAATGATGTGAAATGTCCTGACAGCGATCTTGCTGAAAAGATGAAGACATTGATTGAAAACACTAAAGAAGAGGGCGACAGCCTGGGGGGAGTTGTAAGCTGTGTTATTAAAAACTGCCCAGCTGGATTGGGGGAACCTGTGTTTGACAGGCTTGAAGCTGATCTTGCCAAAGCCATGCTCAGCATTAATGCCACTAAAGGATTTGAAATAGGTTTAGGTTTTAAAGCTGCTGGTATGAAGGGATCGGAACACAATGATCAGTTTATATTAAGTCAGGATAAGGAGATTTTTATGGATAAAAATAATGCTGGAGGAGTTCTTGGAGGAATTTCCACCGGTGATCATATATATTTTAATACTGCATTCAAACCTACATCCACTATTGCTTTTAATAAAACATTAATCACAAAAAACAAAGAAGAAATAGTCCTCGAGAATTTAAAAGGGAGACACGATCCATGCATAGTACCAAGAGCAGTAGCTGTAGTGGAGGCCATGGCAGCCATTGTCATTGCAGATCATTTCTTAAGAAATAAATCTGTTCAGCTTTGATTTCATTATTTTAATTATTTTTGAAACAATTTTATAATGAATAAAAATTATCCCCGTACATACCAGGAGTCTCACTGGAGAAGTATAGTCAAAGCAATTACCTGGAGAGTCATTGCCACCTTTTCTACATTTATGATTACCTATTATGTGATCATGGCAAGAATGAAATCTGATCTTCCTGAAGGCATTGAGCATGATTTGCTCGAGCAGGCCAGGAAGATGGCCAGGAAGAATGCCATACAGGATGCCATGTCTCTGGCCGGTATTGTTGCCGTAATTGAATTATTTATTAAATTATTGCTGTATTACATACACGAAAGAATATGGCAATCCATTAATGTAGGCTGGATCAGGAAATACAACCGGAAAAGGAAACTAAACAAGATCAGGAAAAGACGTCTTAGAGAACTGATCGGAAAGAATTAATCCTTATTTTTTGATGCATCTTACGCAATATCCATTCTGGAATAAATTCCCGTATACAGCAATGTTGAATCCATCTTTATGAATGGCCATGGTAAAGGCATCTTCCACATTGGCTTTAGTGGAACTCCAGAAGCTGGTATTTTCACCTAAACCAAAATAAAACTCATCATCGCCCGTATAATCTCCAGTGAATTTTGCATTAAAACCCGTGCTGCCTCCATCCGTAAGTTTTGCGCCTGCTGCTTCTTTTCCTCCACAATGACTGATTAACGCAAGAAAATCATCTTTTGAAGGAATTTTCCAGCCTTCAGGACAGGATTTCATGGCTGCTTGCCAGGTATATAATCTGCCATAAGTCTTGCAATTTGCTTTATCATCCTCAAAGCAATAACTCCCTGCCACATTGTAATTCAGGTTTTCTGCCATCCACTCCTGGTTTCCAATTTTAACCGTTTTGTAGGTATTCCCGTCCCGTGAATCTTTCAAATTCTGAGCCTGCACAGAAAACACAAAGAAGAAAAGAATTAGTAAGGCCGTAAGATTTTTCATGATTTTTCCCTTTATAATGAAATCAAAGATACAAATTGATTTTATTATAGAACATATCAAAATGAATCCAAAAACAGAACCAGGATCGAATGGCACATTTGTTGACCAATTAGCTCATATTCATCATCCTATTTGCCTATTTTTGTATTTTCACTAATCCATTCAGAATGAAAAAAATAGTATTATTATTCGTTATCCCCGTCATCGGAATGGGGCAGATATGTTCACAAAAAGTATTTGAGGGAACCATCACTTATAAAATTGATCTGGAGGGAGATTTTGTTTCCTTAATGGAATCTTATATGCCTGATTCCTATGATTTTAGCTTTAAAGATAATAAGACCTTATTATTGATTAATGGAGGCTTACTTGAATCTATCATGGGTCGAATTTTAATCGATCAGGGTAAATCCTATATTATAAATGATGCAGAGAGAACAGTGTATGGATTATCAGCCACGAATAATCCGGATGAAATTGATTCTACGCGTCAGGGACCAAAAATTACGGAACTGGATGAAAGTGAAAATATTCTGGGCTTCAATTGTAAAAAGTATAAAATGCTGTTTAATGAAGGAGGAAATGAATATACTCAATATGTTTGGGCAACAAAAGATATACAGGTAAGATTTGATGGTTTCAGCCACGGGGAAGTACCCGGTACATTTAGTTTTATTGGCCTGGACGCATTTCCTTTAAAGATTCAAAGTAAGATCAGTGAAGCTGGTTTTGCCTTTACCATGTTATTGACCGCTACTGATATAAACCGAACAAAATTGGATCAAAATGATTTCATCCTGCCAGTGGATTATGATAAAAAAGATTTGAGCGACATGTTTGGTTTTCCCAAATAATAATTTATGTTAAAATATAGATACCCCTTTTTTATTGGCCTTTTAACAGGGATCCTCTTTCCCATATTGTTGAGTGCCCAGCCTAATTCCAATAAAACATACCTGGTTCAGTTTACAGACAAATTCAATTCTCCCTATTCATTGTCAAATCCTTTGGATTATCTTTCCCAGAGAGCGATCGATAGAAGAATTCGAATGAATATTGAACTGGATGAACTGGACTTTCCGGTTAATCCAAATTATCTGGATAGTCTTCGTCTGGCTGGTGCTTCTATCCAGTTTAGCTCTAAGTGGTTAAATACGGCAACTATACGTGTGGACACCGAATTGGTTATTCAGGCTATTATGAAATTTCCCTTCGTAAAGAAAACCGAGCGGGTTTACCGCTCTTCAGTTGACAATACGGAGACAACAGTTTCTACTACATCATTATGTTCATTAGAATCAGATCCGCTTTATGGAAAATCTTATAATCAAATTCAGATGCTGAAAGGGCATTTGCTTCATCAAAAAGGTTTTGATGGGGAAGGAGTCATTATAGCCATAATTGATGCAGGATTTAGTCGGGTGGATTCCCTGGATGCATTCAATTACTTGTTTGAAAATAACAGGATCATAGCCACGCATGATTTTGTCGATGGGGACGACAGCATTTTCAGGCATCATTCACATGGAATGTACGTTTTGTCAACCATAGCCGGGAGAATCTGGGGCAAATTGATTGGTACTGCTCCCGAGGCCAGTTTTATTTTACTAAGATCTGAAAACGGGGCCAGTGAATACATCATAGAAGAAGATGCCTGGATAGCAGCTGCAGAATTTGCAGATAGTGCCGGAGCAGACGTAATTAATTCATCACTTGGATATTCTGTTTTCAATGACAGCAGCATGAATCATAGCTACCCGGATTATGATGGAAATACAATACGCGTAAGCATAGGAGCTGATTTTGCGGCAAGCAAAGGCCTGGTGGTTGTGAATAGTGCAGGGAACGAAGGAAATGATCCCTGGTTGCATATTACAGCTCCCGGAGATGCAGACAGTATTTTAACCATAGGCGCAGTGGATGAAAACAGCCAATATGCTCCCTTTAGTTCGTTAGGACCCTCTTATGACGGGGATGTGAAACCAAATGTGGTTGCCCAGGGAATGAATGCAGTAGTAGCTACTAATACAGATGGACTTGTTGGACTGATCAATGGAACTTCTTTGTCTTCTCCAATAATTGCCGGCATGGTTGCCTGCCTGCTGCAGGCTTTTCCGGATAAAACCAATATGGAAATCATACATGCAATTGAGAAAAGTGCTCATTTATATCCTACTCCAGATGCCTATTATGGTTACGGTATTCCGGATTTTGACCTGGCTTTTAAGTATCTTAGCATGACGGAAGATGGTCAAACCGTCGCACTTGAACTGCTGGAGTTTTATCCTAATCCTTTTCAAAACGGAATTATTCTGAGTTTGTATTCCCCTGAGGATAGCGAGGTCATCATTACGATTAATAACCTGGTGGGGCAGACATATTATGAAAATACATTCCATACACAGGCTCAGAATCTTGAAAAAATATACCTCCAGCTGAATCAAAACATGAATCCCGGGCTTTATATTTTGACACTCTCCTTTGCTGATGAGCAAATACAAAAGAAAATGATTAAAATGAGGTAATTTGTTAAATCCTCCAGTCTATAGGTTCTCGTCCAATACTCTTCAGAATTTCGTTCGTTTTTGAAAAATGTTCGCACCCAAAAAACCCATTATTTGCCGAAAAAGGAGACGGATGAGCAGCAGTTAGAATATAATGCTTGCTTGCATCGATCATTTCTGATTTGCTGCAGGCAAATTTTCCCCATAATAGAAATACAATGCCTTCAGTTCGGTCAGATATAGTTCTGATAATGGCATCAGTAAATAATTGCCATCCAATTTTTTGATGAGAGCCTGCATTTGCTGCACGAACAGTTAATATGGAATTCAATAGTAAAACTCCCTGCTGAGCCCAATTTGACAAGTCTCCATGACCGGGCAGATCAATGCCTGTATTATTTTTTATTTCTTTGAATATATTGATTAAACTGGGGGGAGCCGGAATACCTTTTTTTACTGAAAAACACAAGCCATGGGCCTGTCCTGCTCCGTGATAGGGATCCTGTCCCAGGATGACCACTTTAATCTGTTCCAGAAGGGTCAAATTGAGGGCATTGAAAATTTCATGCGTTGGTGGATAAACCGTCCTGCCACTCTCTTCTTCCTCATTCAGAAAATCCAATATCTGGTTAAAATAATCTGCTTCTATTTCCGATTTTAATAAATTCACCCATTCGCTGCATAATACCAGCCTGAAATTTTTTTCATTATTATAGGAGAACAGATCGGTCATTGTCAGGTCATCAGTATTTTGAACAGCAATTCTTTTGTGAGTTCTGCCTGCTCTGTTCCGCGGTCATTAATGCCTTTAGACCTTAAATCATATTCCTGTATGATTGCTAACACTTTGCCAAATCGGCCTTTATAATTCTTAAGTGCGGGTTGGTAGGATCTCAATTGCCAATCGTTTAGCCCTAGAGCATTAGCTGTTTCCTTCAGTGACTTCCCATTGTTTTCAAGTACATAGCATTTGCTGAAGAAATTAAATAAAGCTCCGGTTGTCATATAAATGGGATTGTTCTTGATATTAGCTGCAAAATACCGGCATATTTTAGCTACTTTGTCGGAGTTTTTAACTCCCAGGGCATTCTGCAATTCAAAAATATTGTAATCTTTGCTGATGCCTATATGGTATTCGATGTCATCCAGGTCAATTGTTCTGGCTTCCTTTATTATGAGAGCAAGTTTATCCAGTTCATTCGCAATTTTACTCAAATTACTTCCCAGGTATTCAATGAGCAGAACGGATGCCTTGTTCGTTATTTTCAAGCCTTTGCCTGCAAGGTATTTATCAATCCATGGGGCAATTTGATTCTCATAAACCCTTCCGGATTCCATAAAACAACATCCTTTGCTATCTTTTAAAGCTTTATATGCAGCTGTTCGTTTGTCCAGCTTCATGTACTTGCAACAAAAAACGACTATGCTTTTTTCGTTTGGATTCAGAAAATAAGGAGTAAAATCATCGAATTTTTTAAAGTCTTGTGCTTCTTTGAGAATAATTACATTGTATTCGGACATCATGGGAAACCTCAGTGCATTTTCTATGATATCAGCAGGATTGCTTTCTTTTCCATAAGTAATGGTGAGGTTGAAAGACTTTTCAGATTCCTCCAATACGTTTTCAGCAATATAATCGCTGATAGAATCTATAAAAAAAGGTTCTTGTCCAACAAGAAAATAAACAGCATCATACTGCTTTGATTTAAGATCCTGCTGTATTTGTTCAAAATTCTTTATCATTAGGGCAAAATAAAAAGCATTTTTAAGCCATAGAAGTTAGGATTAATGCTCGAACTATCTTTGCCAAAATATGATTATTTAGTTCAAAAAAAAGAAGGAAAATTATTTATCTTCGACAGTTTTCGGAAAAAGTACATCTTATTGACCCCTGAGGAATGGGTCAGGCAGCATTTCGTAAATTATTTGATCACTGTGAAGAACACACCGGTCAAACTCATCAGCCTGGAAAAAGGACTGAAATACAACAGGCTTCTTAAAAGAACTGATATTGTGGTGTATGATGACTACGGTCGTGCTTTATTGCTTGTCGAATGCAAAGCCAGCACTGTGAAATTGAATGAACAGGTTGTTTTCCAGCTGGCTATTTACAATGCGGAATTAAAAGCCCCCTTCATGGGCATCACAAATGGACTTCAACATTTCTATTGGAAATATACTGACGGAGAGAATAATTCATTATTGACTGAGCTTCCTGACTACAACGAAATGATTGGCTTAAGTGATCAATAAATCCGATAATGTATCTTGTGTTTTCTGATCACTTATTTTGAAACAACCTAAAACAAAAGGAATGGAATTGATTTTATTTTCAAGATCAGGCAGCTTCATTTCAATGGCCTTTAGCTTCAAAATAAGCCAATAATTGATGTTTTTGAATTTTTCGACCATGCAAATTCCATTTTGTTTATTGGAGATCAGATAATAATCATAATCAAAGTCAGAAAAGGCAAAATAAGATGCTTCAATTTGCTGGTTCTGAATGGATGTTTTTAGTAAGTCATCGTTTTTTTTTAACTCCATTCCGGTCATTTTGTTGATAAAATAGACCAATCGGTAATCCTTCTCAAGGCTTACAATGCCAAACAATAACAAATTAACTGAATCTGATGGTAATGATGATTTTTTCAAAATAGTATCATTTTTTAAATTGTATCATTACTTTTGTGCCGAATTCCTTATATCTGTTCATTACGGAAATTAAGGATTTTTTAACAACCAATTAAATCTTTTAATATGTCTGATATTGAAGCTAAAGTTAAAGCGATTATCGTAGAAAAGTTAGGTGTGGATGAAAGTGAAGTTACTCCTGAAGCTAGTTTCACAAATGATTTAGGTGCGGATTCATTGGATACAGTTGAATTGATCATGGAATTTGAAAAAGAATTCAATGTGTCTATTCCAGACGAGCAAGCGGAAAAAATTGGCACTGTAGGACAGGCCATTTCATATTTAGTAGCTGATTTAAAATAAACTCCTTTTCTGATTATGGATCATAAGAGAGTTGTCATAACTGGTATTGGTCTGGTAACACCGCTGGGCCATACCATTGATGAAGTCTGGGAAAATGCAGTTAAAGGGATCAGCACAGCTGGGCCAATTACGCATTTTGATACAGAAAAGTTTAAGACTAAATTTGCTTGTGAGGTAAAGGAATTTAAACCCGAAGAATATATTGACCGTAAAGAAAGTCGAAGAATGGATCTCTTTACTCAATATGCTCTTGTTTCGGCTTGCAGGGCCCTGGAAATCAGCAAGCTTGATCTTGACAAGTTGGATCTGGACAGGTGCGGTGTGATTTGGGCATCGGGTGTTGGTGGTATTCAAACTTTTCAGGATGAAATTGCTGACTTCTCAAGGGGTGATGGAACTCCCAGATTCAATCCATTCTTTATCCCCAAAATGATTCCTGATATCGCTGCTGGTCTGATCTCAATACGCTTTGGATTCAAAGGCGTAAATTTTGCCACTGTGTCTGCATGTGCTTCTTCCTCCAACGCAATTGGAGCCGGATTTGAACACATCAGAAGCGGGCGTGAAAATGTGGTCATTACAGGTGGATCTGAAGCTTGTATTGTGGAGGCATCTATTGGAGGATTCAACTCCATGAAAGCTCTGTCAGAACGAAATGATGATCCGAAAACAGCTTCACGACCATTTGATGTGACAAGGGATGGTTTCGTGATGGGCGAAGGAGGTGCTGCATTGATACTGGAAGAATATGAACACGCAAAAGCTCGTGGAGCAACTATTTTTGCTGAGATTATCGGAACAGGGTATTCTGCTGATGCTTTTCACCTGACCGCTCCGCACCCTGAAGGACAGGGAGCCTATATGGTCATGAAAAAGGCACTTCAGGATGCTGCTCTTGAAGCAGGGTCTATCGATTATATCAATGTGCATGGCACTTCCACTCCTCTTGGGGATATCAGCGAAATAAAAGCTGTCCAAAATCTCTTTAAGGAACATGCATATAAACTAAACATTAGCGCGACCAAATCTATGCATGGCCATTTGCTTGGAGCAGCCGGAGCGATGGAGGCTGTACTGTCCATACTTGCTGTAAAAAATGACATAGTTCCTCCAACCATCAATCACAAGGAATACGATCCTGGTATTGATCCTAAAATAAACTTAACCCTGAATAAAGCACAGGAAAGGACAGTTAACTATGCCCTGAGCAATACATTTGGATTTGGAGGGCATAATGTTTCCCTGATCTTTAAAAAATACCAGTCATAATCAGGTCCTTCCTAAAAAATCTGTTTTCATTCAAGTCTTCCGATAGTGATTATTCCAATAAAATTTGGGATATACTGGAGATACGTCCCGATCATGTTGCACTTTATAAAGAGGCATTCACCCATCGATCTGTTTCAAATTCCAAGCAAGTAAATAATGAAAGACTTGAATTTTTGGGTGATGCCATTATTAATTTTCTGGTTTCAGAATTTCTAATTAATAATTTTCCGGATCAAAACGAAGGCTATTTAACCAAAATGAAATCTGAAATAGTCAACCGTAAATTTTTGAATCAACTAGCCATACAAATTGGAATAAACACTTTGCTGCAATACAACAAATCCAGCATTAAAATCAAAAAAGGACAAAACCGGGATATGTATGGAAATGCATTTGAAGCATTAATAGGCGCCATATATCTTGACAAAGGATTTCGATTTACGAAGAATTACTTTGAAAAATCCATCATAAATAAATGGATTGACCTGGAAGCGATCATGTCTAATGATTCCAATTACAAAGGATTATTATTTGAGTTTTCTCAAAAAGAAGATACAGAAGTCAGGTTTGAAATTGAAGAATCCGGGACAAAAAATAATCCTAGCTATCATGCCACAGTTTTTGTTGGGGATGAGGCAATGGGCAAAGGGAAGGGAAGTAAAAAGAAAATTGCAGAACAAATTGCGTCTGAAGAGGCCTGCAAAAAATTAAATTTATAAGCAACACTTATCACTTTTTATGTTCCTTTCAAAATGAATCCTGCTCCAGAGATTCTTAAACCATAATGGTCATATAATCTGCACAGGCAAAAACCTCGAGTTTTGAATTGGGTGAAAGAGCTCTCTGGCCTTCTTCCATTATTTGGTCCACATCCTTGTCTTCAGAAGTAGGATCATGATGTGTTAAACCCAGGCGTTTCACATGGCAGTGCTCAGCCAGCTTTACAGCATAATCAGGAGTGCCATGGCCATATCCAACCGTTTGTGAAATATATTTATCCCTGGAATATTGTGCATCCATGATCAATAAATCTGCCCCTTCAACATGTTTTTTCAGATTGCCTGAGAATCCGTCTTCATTTTCATTATCTGTTAGAAAAACAAAAACTTTACCCGATGTTTTATCTTCAAATCGATAGGATATGGTTTTATCCGGATGTTTTGCTCGATGCATTTTAATCACCAGGAATTCATTCAGTGGATAAAATTCATCCTCTATTTCTATGTCTTCAAGATGCATTTCAATTCGTTCATAAATATCCAGGTCAATCAATTTCAATCCTTTTTGGTGAATCAGAACGACCTGTGCCTGGGGCATATCAATATTGATATACTCAAATTTACTTCTGACTTCTCGCACATCAATTGGAAAATAAGGTGGGCGCATCATGTCCTGCATCATTTCTTTAGGTCCGATATTGTTTTCATTCGGTCCTAATAATTTCATTTTGACACTTTTAAAATAAGTAATAGGACTCAGAAACAAGCCCAATGTATGGTCATTGTGCCAATGAGTAAATAAAAGTGTGACATCCTTTAGTTTTCCAGCTGTTTCTTTCAGCAGGTCATTTCCCATTGGAATAATGCCGCTTCCTGCATCAATAACCAAAGCCGTGTTTTCCAGGATTTGATCTGCAAAAATCCTCAAACAAGTTGTATTTCCTCCATATTTTACCGACCTGGGATTAAAAACGGGTACAGATCCACGGGTACCATATAATTTAATTTTCATAATTAGGTTTGAAAGATGAATTAACCCAATGTCAGAAATCTGTTTTCAACATTTAGTTAGTCAAAGATAATAATATTAAATAAATATAAATATGCTTAGTCTCCGGCCTGTTTATACCCGCTTAGTCATTGGGTAATAACGCGATTATTTGGCTATTTTTGCCTGAGCAGATGAGGATAAAATATGAATCATTAATAATTAGTATATATGAGAACTTCAGTTGATATAAGTTACTATCCCTTAAAAGATGAGTTCCTGAATCCGATCAGAAATTTTATTGATCGAATGAATAACTATAAAAACCTGATCGTTGAAACAAATGGCATGAGTACGCAAATTTTTGGCGAATATGAAGAAGTGATGAATGCACTTTCCAGTGAGATAAAAAAATCATTTGAATTGCCACATTCCGTATTTATAATTAAAATAGTTAATGCTGACCTGCAAAAGAATGACTAACTAAACGGGCTATGTTTGATATTCTAGAGCAATTATATAGTTGGATTGTATTTAATTATATTGAGTTTATTGCTGTCATTGCAGGAATAATCGGAGTCTGGTTAACTGCAAAACAGATCATTTGGTGCTGGCCGGTTGCAATTGTGAATGTTGTTTTATCTGCTTACATATTTTATGGAACCAAACTTTACCAGGATGGAATCCTGCAATTGTTTTATTTGATCATGGCCATTTACGGCTGGTATAACTGGAAGTTTGGTGGTAAAAATAAAACAGAACTGAAAGTTAGCAGGACCTCCTTTCGTACTGCAATTCTCCTGCTAATTATTGGATTTATCAGTATTTATGTTTTTGGGTATTTATTCAAACGCTATACTGATGCTGCCTTGCCATACTGGGATGCTACTACCACCGTATGGGGAGTGATAGCCACTTTTATGATGGCAAAAAAGATGATTGAAAACTGGGCCATATGGATATTAATTGATTTGTTAAATACGGCTATTTATTTTTATAAGGGATTGTATGGGTTTGTTTTTCTTTATTTTGTATTCACAATTCTGGCAGTATTTGGTTTAATGCAATGGTTGAAGGATTACAGGAAAATAGAGAGCATATGATCAGAATTGCAGTTACCGGACCTGAATCGACAGGAAAATCATCGCTCACAGAGAAAATTGCTCAGCATTACAATACTGTTTATGTAACTGAATATGCAAGAGAGTATTTTGAGAAATTGGATCATCCTTACACATACCAGGATGTAGAATGCATTGCCTTATGCCAGATGGAGATTGAAAATACAGTGCTGAAAAATGCAAACAGACTGTTAGTTGCTGATACCGAATTATTAGTGATTAAAATATGGATGGAGCATAAGTATCATCGCATACCGGATTGGCTGGAAAAAAAGATCTTAGAAAGGGAATATGATCTGTATTTACTTTGTGACATAGATATCCCCTGGGAAAATGACCCGCAAAGAGAACATCCTGACTTGCGGAGCTATTTCCTTGACTTATATGAAAAGGAACTGAAAAGAAGAGGATTCAATTACATCCTGATTTCCGGAAAACATGACCAGAGATTCCAGGAAGCTATCAAAGCAATCGAAAAATTAATAGCTGAAATTTAGTGCCAGGCTCCCAGAATCACACCGGCAATACAAAGTCCAATAATTTGATAGCCCGCATCTATCAACCACAATTTAAAGGATTTTAACTGATAGAGATAATTAATACCGATGGAAGTGCCGATAAATAGTATGCCAATTGACAATCCATGATACAGACCAGACAGCCAATTGACGGGATTTGTTTCACTTGCATCATGTCCCTGTATGAGCATGGCCATGCCGAACACCATAAGAATCATCAGCAGGAAACTTGAGGTCATTGTTACAGCCATATTTGAATTTTTAATTTTCTCATCGCTTAGCTCCACTTCTTTTTGCCAGGCCTTGCCAAATAGTATGGAGGTGTACCACATTGTTCCTAATCCAAAAATTGCAATTCCTGATACCAGTATCGCAAAATAGTTCAAGTTTGAAAAATCCATATTAATAAAATTTAAAGGTTAGTATGATAATCAAAGTTAGGTATATCAGCATAAATATTAAAATAGTTGAATGTGTTATCAGGAATTTATGAAGAATCAGTCTCATATAGCCTGGCCCTTTTCTTCCATATTCCGTATTTTTGACAGCAAATTGAACATATGACCAAAGAGTACATCCGAACTACAGGGATTATTGTAATCTGCCTTTTTCTTTCTGCATGGGGAGGAACAGGACACTATATAATCAATGAGCAATCAGTTCAATCTTTTGAGCCCGAATTACATCAATTTATAGATTGGGCTGTTGATTTGGCAGAACATGCTTCTGACGCAGATAAACGTAAATCGCAAGACCCGAATGAATCACCAAAGCATTATATTGATATCGATAATTACCCGGAATTTGTTAGCCATGGACGAATAGCAGGATCAATTGATTCAGTTATTTCCTTGCATGGTGAATCTTTTGTTTATGAACAAGGGATTCTGCCCTGGGCTACGCTAAACGCCTATGATTCCCTCGTGGCCTGTTTTAAGCGCCTGGACTGGGACCAGGCTTTGCTATTTGCTGCCGATTTAGGACATTATGTAGCTGATGGACATCAGCCCTTTCATATAAGCAGGAATTACAATGGACAGTATAGCGGGAATTACGGGATTCATTCACGCTATGAATCCAGTATGATTAATGACTTTGAATCAGAAATTAAATACAAAGGGAAACAAATTCAGCTTATTGCGGATACAAGGCAGTATATTTTTAGTTATTTATATAGAAATTATACATATGTCGATTCCGTTTTGATGGCGGATGACAATGCAACACTTACTGCCGGAAATACATCCTCTTCATTGTATTATTCATTATTGTGGGAGGACACAAAATGGTTTACGATCGATTTATTTTCAAAAGCCTCACATGCATTGGCAGAATTAATCTATTCTGCCTGGTATGAGGCAGGAACACCCAGTATTAATAGTGGAATTTTTGAGATGAAGGATGAGATCACAACGATGCTGTTTCCAAATCCGGCCATTGAAATAACCCATATCTATTTCTCAAAATCAATTTCATCAAAGCAGACCATTCGAATTTATGATGTGGAAGGTGGAATTGTAAAGCAATTGAATATTAATCATTCTCAGGCAGAAAATGGAGGTTTACAGATAGACTTGAGTGGAATAAAGTCGGGTTTATATTTTGTTTTGGTGAATGAAGAAGTAGCTCAGTTGATTGTTTCAAAACCTTAAAGATTACATCATTACTGCGGAGTTAAGCATCAAAGAAGAACCAGAATCTGGATACTGAATTATGTCCGGGATGAGAATGGGGAGATAGCTTTGTCATGCTTCCTTGCTGGACGATTTCAATTCCACCAATTCAAAACTCTGATTGCCCTTAAAGTATTCCACCTACTGGCTTTGCCGATTGTTTCCATGCTAAAGTGCATCCTGCCTGAATGCAGTAGTTCCTGATTCCAGAAGCCCTCAGGAGTTTGCTTTGAAAAGATAAGTTCAATAGCCTCATTCAGTCTTTCATCTTTTGCAATTTTCTTCTCTTGGGCATAATCCAGGAACCGCATAAAATCAAATTGCCATTGGGGCGGGAAAATCATTTTAGTCATTTTGTAATCCACGATTTTTCCGGTTCGATGTGATCTGTAAAGTCGATGCTGGAGCAAAAATTCCAATCCTTTTGCCAAAGCTGTTTCAATTCTTTCTGATTTCCCGCCTTGTTTTTTCTGAAATTCCCATAATCCTTCCATCACAGACATCGTAGTATGAAATGAGGCGTGTGTAGCCCCTTTATGCGCCCTGCAGTTCCAACCGCCATCCTTCATTTGCTCTTTCAGAAGAAATTCTGACATTTTTTGAGTTCTTTTATCGTCCAGGGCAAAATGGCTCATTATTGTGAGAAACATTCCTGAAACACAGGTTTCGCTTCTGTTCCAGGATGGCCATAAATTAATACCATGATCATTATAAAATCCTTTATCAAGAATTAAATTGATGGCTTTGTTGATTTTGGCTGAAACAGGAGCTCTTAGATTTTTTAGCAAAAGGAGGGAATAAAAAGTCGATCGGAATTTCGGGGAATAAAGTGCGTTTTCCCATCTTCCATTATCTTCCTGTTTATCCATCAGGCGTTTTCCCCAACCTTCAGTTAGAATTTTTTGCTGTTCGGATATTAACTCAGAACCTGAAATGTGAAGAAGGTCCTTCTTTGTTTGGAATCGAATGCTTGGATCCCCTTCCAGCAACCAGCTAATTTGATTTTGAAAATTATTCATCCACGCTATTTGCTAAACCACATGATATAATTGCAGTTATCACACACGTAGTTCACCGCGTTTTTGTTGGCCCAGTCTAATCCCAAAATCGTCATACCGGGAGTGTTCATCAAGGTTTCACGGGTCCAAAAACCATCGTGGTTGCATATGGGGCATTCTAGCTTGTATTTTCCAACAACACGCTGAGTAACTTCTTTTTTCTTGACCATAGCACATTTTTTTCAGAAACAGATTAATTTCTCAAAGTTCTGAAAATCCATTTATTTATATGTAAGAAAGATAGATTTATGTCAGAAACCAATGCTGACACCTGCTAAGAAGTTAAAACCGGCCTGGGGAAAATAACCATAGTCTTCATAGTGATCACCTGCATAATAATAGCGGTAAACCCATGCATTGCTTTCGTATACTTCATTCAGGATATTATTTAAATGAAGGTGTAATTGAACCTTCTTTATAGTTCTGAAACTGAAATGGTATGATAGCAGCACATTATTGATCAGGTAAGCATCTAATGATCGGTCAGAGTTGGACGTATTGTCAATAAACTGTTTCCCTACATATTTTGTTTGAAGATCAATTGAAAATCCCCTGAGAATCCTGAAATTTAGGCTACTTCCCGCAATAATCTGAGGGGAGAATGCAATATCAGTGGTTCCCAATTCCTTTTCATACTGATAGGGTTCAGTTGAAGGATTATCCCAATAGCTCCAGTTGTC
Organism: Bacteroidota bacterium; assembly: GCA_016776505.1. Classification (GTDB taxonomy): domain Bacteria; phylum Bacteroidota; class Bacteroidia; order CAILMK01; family JAAYUY01; genus JABINZ01. The sequence goes on along the minus strand of JADHTG010000002.1, from coordinate 76,316 downwards.
AACATATTCTTTGAAATCACTGATTTTATTCTGACTCAGGGTCAGGTTAGCCGACCATTTTATTTGACCACCTATATTCACAGAGCTAACAAATTCCAATCCTGCCCGGTAGCTACTCGCCACATTGGTCATGATGGGTGCTCCCACATTATTGATTTCACCAGTGAGCACCAGTTGATCGTGGTAGTTCATTAAATAGGCATTCGCTTGAATGTGCAAGTTATTGCGGGAATATTTATGTCCTAACTCGTAATCAAATAATCGCTCAGGAAGTGGAATTTCACCCGGATCTGCATCCCTGAAATTGGAACGATTGGGTTCCCGATTCGAAATGGCATAGGCAAAATAAGCTTGATGAAGTTCGTTGAATTTATATAATAACCCGGCTTTGGGATTTAAAAAGAGATAATCTTTTTGCAAGCCCAGATCTCTTAAATCATCGTGAATCCCTTCTATTGTATAAGCAATACTCCGGATTTGAAAATCAGCATAAACCAATAGGTTTGAGCTCAATTCATAATTGACTTTGAGAAAGAGGTTGAAATCATTTTTCTTGCCGGAATTAAAATACCATTCATGGTCTTTTGCCCCATTGCTTGCAAACTGTGCCCATATGATGTTTCCAAAGTGATCTCCCACGTATTGATTCCAGGAAGAATTGAGTACTGCGCTCATTTTCTTGCCATTATCAAATTTCAGGGAAGCGATGTATCCGTAAAAATGGTTGTTCAGCCATTTCCGTTGAATCAAATCGGTGGAGTGAATGCTGCTGTCAGGAAATATAAAATACTCGTTTCCGATTTGCAATAATGTGTCCTGCAGCTTAATCTCTTCCAATCCATAATCCTCGAACTTTCTATCCGATTTGTATTGTTCATAATAACCGTATCCATGGGTATAATGCAAGGCTGAGTTGAAACTTATTTTTTTATTCAGATTCACGGAATAATGGACCTGGTAATGATCCTGTTGATAATGGTCCACCTCATTATCATAGGTGTAGGGATTATAAGTCCGCTTGCTTTGCAGCAGGTCTTTTGGTACTCCATACCAGGCCTGGTAGGTTTCTTCAAAACCAGAGAAAATATTAATTTTCAAAAAGCTTTTTTTCCCATAATAAGCTCCTGAAACAAAATACGATTTCAGATCGGATGAGGCTCTGTCGATGTATCCATCTGAGCTAATAGTTGAAAGTCGGGTGTCCAAAGTCCATTTTCCTTTAATTAAGCCTGTTCCGGCTGATATATTATGTTTTCGTGTGTTAAACGAGCCAAATGAATTATTGATTTCAGCATAAGGTTTTTCATTAATCCCATCAGTCAGGATATTAATACTGGCTCCGAATGCAGCTGCTCCATTGGTGGAAGTGCCTACTCCTCTTTGTATTTGTATTTCAGCTGTTGAACTGGCTAAATCGGGTAAATCTACAAAGTATACTCCATGAGATTCCGCATCATTTATCGGGATGCCATTTACCGTCACATTTATTCGTTGCATATCTGTTCCCCGGATCCATAAATTGGTATAACCCACACCCCCGCCGGCATCAGATGTGCTGACTAAAGAAGGTGTCTGTTCCAATAAAATGGGAAGGTCTTTTCCTAAATTTACAGTTTCAATGTCTTTTTTCTCCAGGTTCTGAAATGTTACAGGTGTATTTTCATCTGCCCTTGTGGCCTCGATGATAACTTCCTCCTGGACCAGAGGACTGGCATTCAGTTCAATTGTCAGCTCTGTGTGCCTATCTAGGTAGAAAGACTTTATTGTGCTGAAATAACCGATATAACTTATTTCAATAGAATAATGCCCTTTTTTCAGTTTGCTAAATACAAATGATCCATTCTCATCCGTTTGTGTACCCTTGTAGGAGTCTTTAATTAAAACACTGGCAGCTGCCAGCATTTGTTTTGTACTGGCATCCTGCACTTTCCCCTTAATACTGAATTGAGAGTATGAGTAAGAAGAAATTAATAATGATAATAAAATGGCAGATAATGTTTTCATAAGCCTTTTAAATTTAGCCTTAAGGGGGCTGAAGGAACTGTAAAACAGGTGTTTCCATTTATCCCTACGCCAGCATTACCTGGTTCAGGTTCAATGGGTGTGATCTCAGCTCGTTATTTTGAGCACCCCTAAAACGTTATACAAATATAGTAAATGATGGATTAATTATGTGGAATGTTCTCAAACTCATACTAAATTAGCAGGGCTTGATTAAAATAGAGATTATTTAATACGGTTTTGAAGATGCTTTTGTAGTCGGGGCGGAGGGAGTTGGCAGCTGGTAGTCGGCAGTCGGCGGAAGCAAGTTGCATGTAATTAGGAACCAATAAACTGTATAAATTATTTCAACTAAGCGAGAAAAGCGTCTCTCAAGTCTTTGAATTTCTCGACCGGATTATCAAAACCCCAGACAGCTCCATGAAGACCTACTGAATTGAATCCAATCTCCCTGACTGATTCAATATTTATCATATCAATTCCGCCCATTGCCACAATATCTCTATTGGTTACGCGTAATAATTCTTTCAGTTTATCAGGTTCTTTATAAGCATGTCGCCCACCAGCATGTATGCTTCCAAATAATGAATTCAGGAAGAAATAGGTATAGAATTTGGGTGCATTCTCAATTTTACGGGTACTATGGTATGAGGTGGAAAAAATGAATCCTTTACGCTTTTTGTATTTGTTTAATGTGATATACTTAAAAATCCAATCTTTTCTTTTTTTCCTGGTGATATGAATCCCTCCCACATCAAATTTTCTTGTCATTTCCAGATGAGAATGAAGAATGATCTGTTTATGATATTTTTCAGGAATATTACTTAATAAATCTTTTACCTTATGCCTGGGATGCCCATGTTTCCTCAGATGCAAATGGGTGAGGCCTTCTTCAAATAATTCAGTAATAATTTCAGCTTCATCTTTTACCCGGTGGTTACTGGATAAAACGACTATTTTTTTGGCTTGCTTATTCACATTAAAACGATTTAAAATACCCGCTATCTTATTTTATCGATTCATTGCAATCAGGAACTCTTCATTCGATTTGGTGTCTTTTAACCTGTCCTGCAGGAATAACATGGCTTCTTCCGGGTTCATGTCCGATAAATATTTTCTAAGAATCCAGATTCTTTGCAGTATGGTTTTATCTATGATCAGTTCCTCTCTTCTGGTGCTGGATGCCGGTACATCAATAGCCGGGTAAATCCGCTTGTTGGCAAGGCGCCTGTCGAGTTGCAATTCCATATTACCTGTTCCTTTAAACTCTTCAAAGATCACTTCATCCATGCGGGAGCCGGTATCTATCAAAGCTGTTGCCAGGATGGTCAGACTTCCGCCTCCTTCCACGTTTCGGGCAGCTCCAAAAAATCTTTTGGGTTTATGTAAAGCATTGGAATCTACACCACCTGTCAATACTTTCCCTGATGCTGGTGAAACCGTATTATAGGCCCGTGCAAGGCGAGTAATGGAGTCGAGTAAAATCACTACATCAAGTCCTGATTCTACCATTCGTTTGGCTTTCTCCAAAACGATATTAGCAATTTTCACATGCTTATCGGCAGGCTCATCAAAAGTGGAAGAGATCACTTCGGCATTCACATTCCTGGCCATATCTGTCACTTCTTCAGGGCGTTCATCTACCAGCAATATGATCATATATACCTCTGGGTGGTTGGTTGCAATAGCGTTGGCGATTTCCTGCAATAATACCGTTTTACCAGATTTAGGCTGGGAAACGATCAATCCTCGTTGCCCTTTCCCGATAGGACTAAATAAATCAATAATTCGGGTAGTAAATAAATTGGATTTCTCCGTGATGTTGAATTTTTGATTTGGGAACAAAGGGGTTAAATGTTCAAATGGAATTCTATCCCGTATTTTATGGGGTTCCTGACCATTTACACTTTCTAAGCGAATTAATGCAAAGTACTTTTCTCCTTCTTTCGGAGGTCTAATACTGCCATGTATAGTGTCTCCGGTTTTTAAACTAAACAGTTTTATTTGCGAAGGTGAAACATAGATGTCGTCTGGTGAAGGCATGTAGTCAAAATCAGGTGAACGAAGAAAACCATACCCTTCCTGCAGTATTTCAAGAACACCTTCATTGTAGATCACCCCTTCAAGATTAAATCCGTTTTGTGATTGTTTTTGCCTCACTTTGTTTTTGATGATTTTTGGTTTTTCTTCCTTTGCTTTAACATCCTCTTTTGCAATGGGTTTATTTTCAATTAAAGTGGCTTCTTCCTTGATAAATGTATTGATTAAATCTTCTTTTGAAGGTTCTTCCTTTTGCGAAATGGCTGGTTCATTCAGTTGGGCTGATTTATCGGATGTAATTTGATCAGGGACTTCCTTTGATTGGTCCCCTTCAGCACCAGATTTTTTTTGAAGAATTTTCTCAATTAATTCTTCCTTCTTCATGCGAGTATAATAGGTTACGCCTACTTCTTTTGCTATTTCATTAAGATCTACTTTCTTAAGGAAATTAAGCTGTTCAAATGTATACATTAATAGCTAATTTGGTGATTTATTATTGTTTTTACAAGTTAAGAACTTTACTTGTGATTTATTTTTAGGACAAAATGGGAAATTGCAGTGCAATAGAATAATTCAATATTCGTAACAAATATATAACAATTTACTATTACAATGCAAACCCTTCTAAGTATTATCTTTGATAAAGTTCATTATTTGCATGAACTTTGCAAAATCAACTGGAAAAATAAGTTATGATTTCTTATATTATATTAATGATAATTGTATTAATCCCAAGTTGGATTGTCAGTTCCAGATTTAAGTCAAAGATCAAGAAATATACAAATATGCCATTGATGCAGGGAATGAGTGGTAAAGAAGTTGCAGAAAAAATGCTTTCTGATCATGGTATTTATGATGTGGGGATAAAAGTGGCAAATGGCATACTGTCCGATCACTACAACCCTCAAACAAAATCGATCGGTTTAAGTCAACAAATATTTAATGGCAGAAGTGTCGCTTCAGCAGCCATTGCTGCTCATGAATGCGGACATGCCGTACAGCACGCAAAAGCCTATAGTTTCTTGAAGTTTCGATCTGCTCTTGTGCCGGTTGTCAGTTTTAGCTCAAGAATTATTACATGGGTCATTTTGGCAGGAATTTTATTAATTAACATTTTTCCACAATTGCTTTTAGCAGGGATCGTATTATTTGCATTGACAACACTTTTTAGTTTTGTTACTTTACCGGTTGAATTCGATGCCAGCAAGAGAGCCGTGAAATGGCTTGAAACTGCAAATATTACTGCTGATAATGAACAAATTGCAGTGAAAGATGGCTTGAAATGGGCTGCAATGACCTACGTGGTTGCTGCAATTGGTTCTCTTGCCACATTAGTATACTACATTATGATTTTTTTGGGACGAAGGAGTTAATTATTTGGGGACTAACTGCAAATTATTCAGACTATCGATCACATTCTCATAAATACCCTGGAGTATTACCGGATTTTCAAGATAAAACTCCATGCTTTTTTCAAAATCCTCTTTGCTAACATGATATTTCGTGAAAATAGCATAATAATAATTGCCTAGATAAAAATTGAAAGAATCTTTTTTTAACCGGGCCAGTGATACACTGGCTTCAGAGAGATGAATGTCAATCAGCATATGGACCAATTCATCCTGGGGAATCACATCGGCAGGCACCCGGATTTTTTTGTTATTTCCACAAGACATGACAATCATTATGAAAAAAAATAAAAAAATAGAGTTTAAATTGCGCATAAAATTGAATAGTTAGAGGATCCCCATTTTTTAATATTCAAAATAAAAGAGAACTTTGTATCATTATATTTTATGCAAACTTAATTCTTGATAATGATTAATCAGGAAAATTTATTTAATATTAAACAGGAATTAGGAGATTCAGTTAAATTAATTGCTGTTTCAAAAAAGCAGCCTGATGAAAAAGTGTCAAGTATTCTCAGCTTGGGTCATCATGTTTTGGGAGAGAATTATGTGCAAGCGCTTGTTGATCGACATGAAAAGTTTAAAAATCAACAAGTTGAATGGCACATGATCGGACACTTGCAAACCAATAAAGTAAAATATATTGCCCCTTTTATTCATCTGATTCACGGGGTTGATAGTTTTAAATTACTGAAAACGATTGATAAAGAGGCTGCAAAGAATAACAGAATTATTGCTTGCCTGTTACAGCTTCATATTGCGAAGGAAGGTACAAAATACGGACTGGATCAGCAGGGACTTAATGAATTACTAAGCATGCCTGACTTGTCCGGTTTAAAAAATATTCGCATATGCGGACTGATGGGCATGGCTACTTTTACAAATGATCCCGAACAAGTCAGGGGAGAATTCAAATATTTAAAGTCTGTTTTCGATGAATTGAAGAGTTCACATTTTAAATTAAATCCGGAATTCAAAGAGCTGTCCATGGGCATGTCGGATGATTATAAAATTGCCGTGGAAGAAGGGAGTACGATGGTACGTATAGGAACCTCCATATTCGGCCAAAGAAATTATTAATATTCTGAAAAAATCATTGAACTGTCAAAATTGCACGCTTGACAGGCGGCAGGGTATTTGCCAAACTGTTTGCGTTCGCTAAGCTTCAGGCGCTGAGGCTGAAGCTTTGCTGCAGCATGGAAATCAAAGCGTTCAGGCAGGTAAAATTCCTGCTTTCGTAAAATATTAAAAAATAATTGTAATGAAGAAAGGGCATCTTAATGTTGACACAAAGGATATTTTTCCAATCATCAAGAAATTCTTGTATACCGATCATGAAATTTTTCTAAGAGAACTTATTTCAAACGCCACGGATGCTATTAAAAAATTGGAAGTAATTGCTTCAAAAGGTGATTATGATGGCGAATTGGGCAAGCTTCAGATAGATGTGAAAGTAGATAAGAAAAAGAAAACACTGACAGTTTCAGATAACGGAATTGGCATGACCGAAAATGAAGTGGAACAGTATATTAATCAAATTGCTTTTTCGAGTGCTGAAGAGTTTATTAAAAAGTATGAAAGTTCAGATGATAAAAATTTGATCATTGGGCATTTTGGTCTTGGATTTTACTCCTCTTTTATGGTGGCTGACAAAGTAGAATTTCAAACAAAATCTTATGATAAGAATGCCCCTGCTGTTAAATGGGAATGTGAGGGCAGTGTCGATTATAGCACAACAGTTTCGAAAAAGAAAGGAAGGGGAACTACCATTACATTGCATATTGCAGAAGATTCAGAAGAGTTTTTGGAAGAGAACAGGATCTTAGACTTATTAAAAAAATACTGCCAGTTTATGCCGTATAAGATCATTTTTGGCAAGGAAAAGATTTCTCAGAAAACGGGAGTGAAAGATAAAGAGGGAAAAGAAATTGAAAAAGAAGTCGAAAAAGCAAGAGTTATTAATAATACAGATCCTATTTGGACCAGGCAACCCCAGGATTTAAAGGATGAGGATTATTTGTCACATTATGAAGAACTTTATCCATACTCCCAGGCTCCTTTATTTTGGATTCACCTCAATGTCGATTATCCTTTTAATCTGACTGGTATACTGTATTTTCCCAAAGTGGCCACACACATGGAATTGCAGAAAAATAAAATTAAGCTATTTTCCAACCAGGTGTATGTAACTGATTCAGTGGAAGAAATTGTTCCGGAATTCTTAACCCTCCTTCATGGTGCTATTGATTCTCCTGATATCCCTCTGAATGTATCAAGAAGTGCTTTACAGGCTGATGGAAATGTGAAAAAAATAAGCTCCTATATCATTAGAAAAGTAGCTGATAAATTACATGATCTTTTTAAGAAAGACAGGAAAGGATTTGAGGAGAAATGGAAAGATATAGATGTTTTTGTCAAATATGGAATGCTGACAGAAGATAAATTTTATGAAAAGTCTACAAATTTCTTTTTACTTCAGGATGTAGACGACAAATTTTTCACTTTTGAGGAATACAAAAAATTAGTAAAGGTAAACCAGGAAAATAAAGACAAAGATATTGTTTGGTTATATACTTCTGATAAAGAAGAACAGTATACCTATCTGGAAGCTGCCAAGAAAAGAGGATACAATGTGCTCTATATGAATGAAGTGATAGATTCACACTTCCTTAATTTAATAGAGCAGAAGTTTGAGAAAACAAGGATCAAGCGCATTGATGCGGGCGCTATTGATGAGCTTATTGAAAAAGGGGATAAGAAGGAGTCGGTTTTAAGCAAAGAAAATAATGAAGCAATAGTTGAATTATTTAAAACCGTTGTCGGGGATGATAAAATTATTGTAAAAGCAGAAGCTCTTTCTCCTGACGATGCCCCGGTTGTTATTACAGAGGACGAGTTCATGAGAAGGATGAGTGATATGTCGAAAATAGGTGGAGGAATGCCTGGTATGGGTTCTATGCCCAGTATGTATAACCTCATTGTCAATACAAACCACAGCCTGGCAAAAAAGATCATTGATTCGAAAAAAGCAGAGCAAAAGAAAATCGCAGGTCACTTAATCGACCTTGCCCGCTTATCCAAAAATATTCTCAAAGGAAAGGAATTGAATGATTTTATTGATCGTTCGTTGAAATTTATTTAATTAAATATCCCTATATCCATTACCAACAGCTATTTGAATCCACCTGAATAGCTGTTTTTGTTTTTATTGGAAAAGATTTGCATTATAACAAAGAAATTATTTTGTAATTAATCCGAAAGATTTGGCCGGAGATTTTAGGCTTTTATTATTTTTGAGCAAATAATTCTTAGACCTTTAACGGTAGAAATAATAAAAGAAAGAACTACTCAAAAAAATTTATGGTCAAATTACAAGGAAATTTATCTAGTAAACTGCATGGTATCTCAGAGAGCATTTTTGCAACCATGTCAAGATTAGCGAACGAGGAAAATGCCATTAATTTATCCCAGGGTTTTCCAGATTTCAATTGTTCAAAAGAATTAATTGCACTGGTTAACAAGTACATGAAAGAGGGCTACAATCAATATGCACCCATGCCCGGATACATTCGCCTGAAAGAACGAATATCAGAGAAAGTGGAACGCTTGTATGGTGCCAATTATCATCCTGATAAGGAAGTGATCATTACTGCAGGAGCCACTCAGGCCATTTATACTGCCATTACAGCTATTGTGAAAGAACATGATGAGGTCATTATATTTGAGCCTTCCTACGATTCTTACGTACCCTCTGTATTATTAAGCGGAGGTGTTCCTAAGTATGTCACACTGAATGCACCGGATTACAAAATTAATTGGGATGAAGTGAAACGTTTGATATCATTCAAAACAAAAATGATCATCCTGAATTCGCCGCACAATCCTACAGGCAGTGTTTTGACTGATCAGGATATGAAGGAACTGGAAAAAATTGTAGCCAACAGGGATATCATTATTTTAAGTGATGAAGTGTACGAGCATATTATTTTTGATGGCATTGCGCATCAGAGCATTAGCAAATATCCCAGCCTGCTCGATAAAAGTTTTGTGATTTCTTCTTTTGGAAAAACATATCATACAACAGGTTGGAAAATGGGTTATGTACTGGCACATGAAAACCTGATGAAGGAATTTAAAAAGGTTTTTCAGTTCTTAATGTTTGCTGCAATTACTCCTATTCAATATGCCTATGCTGATTATATGTCGAATGAGGATCATTACCTGAAACTAAATGATTTTTACCAGAAGAAACGAGACCTTTTTGTTAAAGGGCTTACTGACTCAAGGTTTGAAATCATTCCATGTCACGGAACTTATTTCCAGTGTTTGAGTTATAAGGGTATTGCAAAAGCAGATGACGTTGAATTTGCAAAAACAATTACCAGGGAACATAAAGTAGCTTCAGTTCCCATATCCGTATTTTACCATGACAAAATTGATCATAAAGTGCTGAGGTTTTGTTTTGCAAAATCATCGGATACGATTAAGAAAGCGACTGAAATTTTATGCAAAATATAAAAATAGCACTGCTGCAAGTCGATCTGGCATGGGAAGACAAGGAATCCAATATTCAAAAGTTTGAGCAGATACTCGGCACTGAAGTTCCCGGAGATGCCGACTTGATCGTACTCCCTGAAATGTTCACCACCGCTTTTAGCATGAATCCTGAAAAGCTTGCTGAACCTATGGACGGACCATCTGTTAACTGGTTGAAAAATCAGGCTGCTAAAACCCAGGCAGTAGTGGTGGGAAGTCTGATTATTGAAGAAAAGAATCATTATTACAACAGGCTTTTTTGGATGAGACCTGACAAATCATTTGAAATTTACGATAAAAGACATTTGTTTAGCATGGCTGGAGAACATAATCATTATACTGCAGGTTCAAAAAAGCTGCTTGTTGATTACAAGGGATGGAAATTCTGCCCTCAAATATGTTATGACCTGAGATTTCCGGCCTGGAACAGGAATTCTGAAGACTATGATTGTTTTCTTTTGATAGCTAACTGGCCGGAAATTCGCATCAAGCATTGGACTCCATTATTAATAGCTCGTGCCATTGAAAATCAATCATATGTACTGGCTGTCAATCGGGTAGGTGAAGACGCCAGTGGGAAAAACCACAACGGGATGAGTTTGGCTGTAAATCCGAATGGGGAATTGCTATGTTCTTCAGAAGGGAAAGAAGAAGTGTTATTGGTCACTTTAAACCGGGAACACATGCTGGATTTGCGCAGGAATTTACCTTTTCTCGATGACAGGGATCAATTTAATCTATAAAGCTTTCAGCCAATTTCCAATTCGCTCCATGCCTTGAACAATTTTGGGGCAATGCTCCTTAATAAAAACTTCCTGAAAAGAATTCTCAATAGGATGAAGGCCTGCCTGTATAAGTGCTTTTCGCCCATCAAAGTCAACATATGCCAGTCTTGATACAAGTTTCTCACTATTAATTCCAAAATCAGATCCAGGCAACATGGCAACTCCTGTGTTCTCAAGAAGTGTATTGCACAAATCAGCTGAGCTGGCAATTCCTTTTGCCATTAATTTTTCACGGTAAGCTTCAAAATTTGGAAAAATATAAAATCCGCCATGCGGTGCAGGCAGATGAATGTTCAGCCTGTTCATTTCATGTGTCAGGTATTTTCCCAGTGACTTCAAAACCGACCTGCTATGGGTAAGATAGCTGTCAATTTCAGGGCTTCCATTAAATGCTGTGACTGCTGCATATTGTATAGGTGCAGAAGTGGATGTATAAGTTTCGCTGGCCACAACACACATGGATTTGAGCAACCAGGTTAAATTTGGTGGAAAAGAAAAGGTTCCTAAACGCCAGCCACCGGCACCACACCATTTGCTTAATCCGCTGCTGATGATTGTACCTTCAGGATAGTAACGTGCGATACTTACATGCTGTCCATGGTGGTGAATCATACCATATATTTCATCTGAAATCAGGATGACATGGTATTTACGTGCCACCTGGGCCAGGAGTTTCAATCGTTCAATCGGATAAGTGTAACCAGTTGGATTTGAGGGGTAATTCAAAATCAGGATGCGTGGACGGTCCGGATCTTCAATGCATATGGCTTCTAATTCTTCCGGACTTATACGCCAGAAATTATCTTCTCTTGTAGGTACCCAGGTGACATTTCTGCCAATTATTTTTGCTTGTGGAGCATAAGAAACCCAACTGGGAAGAGGAATTAACAGATCACCATAATATACCAATTGCAGTATAAAAATGAGTTCTTTTGAACCCGGGCCTATCATCACGTCATCAGCTGAAGTATGAATTTTTTGAGTTCGATAATTAAAATCTGCAACTGCTTCACGCAATAATTCTAAACCTTTTACCGGAAGATAATCCTTTTGGTGGGCATTTTCCTGAAGAGATTGAACCAGCTGATCAGGAACAGGAAAGGGTGATTGTCCCAAACCAAATTTAAATACTTCCTTCCCTTCTTGAATTAATTTTTGACTTCTTTCATTTATTTCTAAAGTGGCTGAAGTTTTAAGTCCACGTACATTTAAATTCAGGTTCACATGAGGATTCTCATGCTTTGTTCGTGCCATAAACTGTTAGAAATTAGATTATTTTGAAAGTCTAAAATTAGTCACTTCATCCGTAATATGGTAATCGTATTCAGGATACTCAAATAAGCTTGGCCGCTCCTCTGTTTCACCAATGGAATATCCGTAAATCCTCTCATATTCCCGGATATTCTCTCCCATTTCTTCCAATTGTTCCAGGTATTCCAAAATTGGTTTGGATTCAATGATGTGAATTTTACCCATTTTTTCTATGATCGGACTATGGCCTCTGGTTCTATCATAGTCAAATTCCAAAATACGTTTACCATAACGAGTGATTCCAATAGCACGATAAGTAAGGCTTTTTCCTACCCCGGGTAAATTTAAGACATTCCTGTCGGTTGCAAGAAATGGAATATTGAGATCGGATTTTATTTCTTTAATTTTTGATACAATATTTTCAGCATCCAGTGGCAGATCTTTTAATTTCTCAAGTGATTCATCAGGGACGTTTCCAAGTACCTTTTCTTCAACAGCTTCCTGTACCGCCCTGGCATTGGTAGCAAAATTGTGGGAATTTTCTAGAAATCCTTTCACTGAGAAAGTATAATATGGTAAAACACCAATAGCATTTAATGACTGACGTAATTTTGCTGTATGGCCCCTGCGGGATGCTGCAGCAGTAAACACTAACTGGTTGAAAACAACCCATCCTGCAGATAAAATGCGCTGCATAGCTTCCCTGACTTCGGGAGTAATTTCCATAGCTGATTCAAAATGGGTTTGAATGACAAATTGTTTGAACCCAACTTTTGATGCTTTTTCTTTGAAATTTCTTAGAATCGATGTCAATTCCGGTGTAATCCGTTGTGGCAAATAGACGGGTAACCTGGTTCCAATTCTGATTTTAACCATTTCTGCAAATTTCTCCCCTTCTTTTCGTTTTTTATTAGCTTCCTTCTTCCGGATAGCCATTTCCAACACTTCATTCAATATTTGCTTCAGGCTATTGTCTGAACTCATCAAAGCATCTCCACCCGTGATCAGGATGTCACGCAACTGAGAATCATCCTCCCAGTATTTGAGTAAACTTTTGAGTTTTTCAGGCCATGACATTTTTGGCTTTAATTTGCCCAGATCAAAATTCAGGTTTCCATTTTGGAAATCAAACATCCGTTGACATGCTACACATAATCCTCCGCAGGCACGACCTACCGTATCAGGGATTAAAATAGACACTTCCGGATATCTCCTGTGTACATTATACTCATTAGGGAGAAGCCACCCAGCTGTATTTGGCTTGCCAGGAAGAACAAGGTCTTCTTTTTCCCAGGCATTGATGCTCCCGAATTCTTCTACCAGCTGATCATTAATCATGATATAGTCGCGTATGGTCCGGTCTGATTCGGCAGCAAATCCATGAATCCGCGTATTCAATAATGAAAGATAATAAGGATTGATGAAAATGGGTATTCCCGCTTCAGAGGCATTATTAAAAGTATTGATCTGCTCAATTGAAAGGGAATGATCAAGCAATTCATTCAAAAGATTCACATTGCGAATTGCAAAACGTAAATGGAATAATCTTTCTTTCCACCATCCTTGTGCTACTTTGAGTTTTTGCTCCTGACTCAATCCTTTCTTAAAGAAATACTTTTTGTCATTAATTTCTCCTTTATCTATTTTCTTTATGAATACTTTAAGTATCCGATCCCTGTTTTGTCTCCTTATAATGATCAATTGAGGCTCCAAACCACTCGGGTGACGTGCCATCCATTCTTTCACCTCCTCCTCAGTTGGTTTTTTTCTTTTATTGATTCCCTGGAATTGTCTGAAAAGATGTAACATATCTTCAAAAAAAGCAGGTTTTGCGCCACTAGCCCCATTTTTAATGGCCAGCCATAAAAGTTTGATCGGATCGTTAATGGTTTCTTTCCTCACTTTTAGGTTAGGATCTTTGAATTTTCTGCCAGAATTCTCTACATAGTCCATCAGACGAATGGCTGCTATATCTCTCCATTCTAACAGATTTAGTCCTTTTCTGCCTTTTTTCTCTTCTTTATAATATCTGAAAGCAATAGGATTCGACTCAAAATAAGCCATGACCCAACTTTTAATGGCGTTAATGGCTTCTTCGCGACTGTGTGCCTCCATCATTATTTCTTCGAGATATGGATTCTCTTTTAAAATCTTCTTTAGAATCCTAAATGAGCGAACGCTAATGGCTACTTTATCAAGATTTTGTCTTACTTGATTATTTTTTCTTTCTGAAGTTTTCCTGTATACAGTAGTCATTCCTTAATTTATTAAAATCTGTTTATCCAATCATAATGAAGAATCTTCCCTGGTGTTAAAGAATCGAACCTTCAATGGACTTGCAAAATAGCAAAAAATAGGCTCAAATTCAAATGAGAATGGCTTTTTGTAATTATTGCTGTTTATTTCTTACTTTCTCCAGGTGATTCAGTACAAACTTCAATTCCGACCAGCTAACTTTTTCACCCAACGCATATTTAACATGGCTTAAACTGTAAATTCCTGTTTTATGAACATATGTGCTGATCATTTCAATTTTATCTGAATCGACGAATTGTTCAATCCTGAGTTCACCGTCTGAAATATAAGATGCCAGGTGTCCTTCAATAGTGGAAATGGCCATGTTTCTTTCTTTGGCAATATCAATTGGTTTTTTCCCTGACCTGAACATTTCAAAAGTCTGTTGCCTGGAAGGAATCTTAGCAGAAATATCTTTTTTCTCTTCTATATATTCAAACCAATCAGCTGTTTCCATATTTTTTTCTTTTCGGTATTCAGCTATTATGTCATAAATCACCTTCCCGAATTTCTTGAGTTTTTGATTGCCTAAACCTTTCACATCTCTAAGTTCCATAACTGAGGCAGGTATATTATTAGCAAGTGCATTCAACGTTTTTTGTGGCAATATAAAATAAATGGGAACATTTTCTTCATTTGCTAAATCATTTCTCCATTTCTTTAGTCTTTCATACAATACAGGATGTTGAATCGGATTGTATGTCATGTCTTTGGATTTTTTTGAAGCAATTATTTTGTCTGCTTTTTCAATGGAAGCTTTTGCCCTCACAGACAGGTATTTTTTGGTTTCAAATCCTTCAAAACAGGCATTCAGGCATTCCGATTTAATAAATACATCTTCTTTTAGCCTTGTAATGGCCTCTTTTATTGTTTTTTTCACCTTCTTATTATCAGAATCCACATTCATCGACTTCAATGCAGGCATTAGCAGCTGGTCTGATTTGTCATAAAAATATTTTGCTGCTTTTTTAATTCGTTCCTGAAGTTTATGATTCTTTTCTACTGGAATTGCCTGGGCTGCCAAAGATTTCAATTGCGGATTGAATTTCTGCGCAATATCAATAATCTCTGGCTTCAGTTTGATGGAAACCTCCTGGCACAAACTAATTATATCTGAATTTATATTTTCAGCATGTTCTTTTAATATTTTCATCAGATAATAGAACCTTTTCTGGATCTGGCTAAAATCAAATAATTCGGCCAGGAGCATATCCTGAAATTCCTGTTTGCTGCTTGCCAGAGTCTCTTCTCCGGGAGGATTTTTCTTCACATTATTTGAGAATGAAAAAATATGAGGATCTGATTTTATGCTGCTTGCGGATATTCTTGAACTCAATACCATCCCTTCCAAGGTTCTGCACCGGCTAAGAGCCACATAAACCTGTCCGAATGCAAAAGCAGCCTGTGCATCAATTATTGCTTTGTCGAAAGTGAGTCCCTGACTTTTATGTATGGTTATTGCCCAGGCAAGTTTGAGCGGATACTGAACAAATTTCCCTACAACTGTTTCCTGGATTTCTTTTGTCTCTTCATTAATTTCGTATCGAATATTTTCCCAGCTTAACTTATTTACCTCGATTGGGTCTTCATCTTCAGGACACTTCACGAAGACAGACTCTTCTTCAAAGCCTGTTATTTTACCTATTTTTCCGTTATAATATTCCTTTGAGGCTTTGATGTCGTTTTTTACAAACATAACCTGTGCTCCGATTTTCAATTCCAGTTCATATTCGGTAGGGTAGGTATATTCAGGGAAATCTCCATCTGTTTCCGCAATAAAGGTCCTGGATTGTAGAGTTACTTTAGCCAGTCGCTTTTCATTGATGGTTTTTGCTTTGGCATTGTGTGTAGTGAGAATGATATAGCCATCGTGCTCTTCGTTCTCAAATCCCGGTTTGTAGCTGTCATTTAACTCATCAAAGCTTGTTTTATCCAGTTTATTCTGCCGAACCTTGCCCAATAAATTGATGAATTTTTCATCACTTTGCCGGAAGATGTATTTTAATTCAATAGCTACATAAGAAGTTTCTTTTAGAGCCTTGCTGCTAAAGAAAAAAACAGTTTCGTAATGGGTTTTTAAGATCTGCCATTCATCCTCCTTCACGACTGGAGCCAACTGATGCATATCGCCTATCATCAGCAATTGTACACCGCCAAAAGGTTTATAACGATTTTTAAATCGTCTTAACACTTCATCAATACCATCCAATAGATCTGCTCTGAGCATGCTGATCTCATCAATCACCAGCAAGTCGAGACTTTTGATGATCCTTATTTTCTCCCTGTTAAATTTATGCAGATTGGTGCGGATCCGGCTTGTTTGTTTTTCATTGAAATTTGAAGTATCATTTAATTCAAGGGGGATATTGGGCCCAAAAGGCATCTGGAAAAAGGAATGAATGGTTACTCCTCCGGCATTAATTGCAGCAACACCTGTTGGCGCAACAACAACCATTCTTTTAAAGGTATCCTTTTTCAGTTTGTGAAGAAAAGTTGTTTTACCCGTTCCCGCGTTACCGGTAAGAAAAATATTTTTATGGGTGTACTGGATGAAATCAAAGGCCAATTGAAGCTGAGTGTTTTTTAAATATTCCATTATGCAGATCTGTTTTTTTTCTCGATGATATAATATATGTCATTTGAATATGTGATTTCCAATTTGAAATCCTTCTGTTATGTTCGGTTATTGGAGGGTAGTTTCTCTGTTCCATTTTATAGTGATTTAATAAAACCGAAGATATCACAAAATCCAATTATAATTTCCTTCCGTTTTTAATCATCAATCAAGCCCTCCCTGGCTTCCTCTTCATCCTCATCCTGCCCCGACAAAAGCTGAGATGATTTATTGCTTGGTAATTCCTGAACATTTCGTAATTTTCTTTCAATCGCCCGGGATCGCACACCAGCCTTATCGATGACATTGCTTGCTTCCTGTAATTTCTTTTGTGTTTTTTCAAGAATTTCACCAAAGTTCCCAAATTCAGTTTTTACAGCGCCCAGCAATTCCCACACCTCACTTGAGCGTTTTTCAATAGCCAGGGTACGAAATCCCATTTGCAATGAATTCAATAAGGCAGAAAGTGTTGTGGGTCCTGTAATAATGACTTTAAACTCTCTTTGTACCTGTTCAAATAATCCCGGATTTCTTAAAACTTCTGCATACAAACCCTCAAAAGGCAGAAACATAATCGCAAAATCGGTTGTATTTGGGGGATCAATGTATTTTGAACTGATATCCTTTGCAAAAAGCTTGATCTTAGCTATCATGGCTTTTTTAGAAGCATCAGTTGCCGTTAAATCACCAGCTTCGTAAGCATCGAGCAAGGATTGATAATCCTCTGTTGGAAATTTGGCATCCATTGGCAACCACACTGTCTTTGAATGATCCTCTCTCCCCGGTAGTTTTACAGCGAATTCAACACTGTCGTCACTTCCATATTTGGTTTTTACATTCGTTTCGTATTGTGCAGGTGTTAGCAGTTGATCCAGTAAATTGGCGAGTTGAAACTCCCCTAAAACTCCTTTTGATTTGACATTTGTAAGTACTTTTTTTAAGTCGCCAACACCTGTAGCTAGGTTTTGCATTTCACCCAAACCTTTATGAACTAATTCAAGTCGTTCACTCACTTGTTTGAATGATTCTCCTAAACGTTTTTCAAGGGTGGTCTGTAGTTTTTCGTCCACCACTTCCCTCATCTGATCCAGTTTTTTTGCATTGTCTTCCTGCAGGGAGGTGATTTTCTTTTCAATGGTTTCCCGCATCTTATCCAGATGTTCTTCATTGGATTTTGTTAATCGCTCTAACCTGAGTGCAAAAGACTCAAGCTGGTCTTTTTGAAATACAAAACCCTCCTTTAGTTTATGGGTTAATTCCTCCCGGTTATCACGATTTTGTTTGCTTGATTCTTCCCGAAGGAGTGCGAATTCTTCTTTCAGATTTTTATTGAGCATATCAAAACGCAAAACCAGTTTTTCATATTCTTTAATAAATTCATCTGTACTTAAAATATCTCTGAAATTTGACCTGCTAAATCTAATGACCAGGTATATGCTTAACAGGAGAATTAGGATTACTATTAAAAGTAATATTAAGTTCATTTGTCGTTGATTTTATCAGACTACAAAATACAATAAAATTGAGGGAATATTGTGGTGAAAATGGCAGAAGAGATTCCGGATATCCCGAAAGTATTTGGGATTCCGGACTGATGGTTGATTATTGTTGACCTCTCCGCGTCCTGCTTGGTGTCCTCACCGACAAATAAAAAGCAGCAAGCGACTAATTAAACTCCGAAATTATTCCACCACTGATTCGCAATAATTCTGTTTTACTTTGAATCAGGTCATAGGTGGATTCCAAATCCCGAAAGGCAGTATTTAAATACAATAATTGAATATCTCTCAGGTTGAAGGAATTGATAGCTCCTGTCTTAAACTTATCCTCTGAAATATCCAGGTTCAGTTTAGTGCTTTTTGTGTTTTCCTTGGCAACAGCCAGGAGCTGTTTCCGGATGCTGTATAAATCATATTGAGTCGTCAACAGGATGATCATATTTTGTTCTAACTCCTCTAATTGAAGATTCCCAATGTTTTCTGCAATTTTTGCATTGGCAATGGCCCTGCGCGTTTTTCCGCCATTGAATAAATTGAAATTCAGTGAAAAATTAATATAGTAATCATATGCATCTCCTGAAATGGCATCCATTCCCACATACTTCAGACGGGAAGTGCTTAAATCATAAGCTGAAGACATCCCTATGCTTGGATATAATCCGCTTTGAGAAAGTTTAACATTATTTTGCAAAAGTTGCTGATTGATATACTGATTTCGGAGTGTTTTATTATTAGAGAGCATATTTGCTTTTAGATCATCCAGGTTGAAGTGTGTTTCTTCATCCGAAAAACGATCAGTGAGTACAAACTTTTTATCCGCGTTTTCCGCCATTAATAAGTTCAGGTTCATGTTGGCTGTTCTTAACGACATTTGCTGCAATAAAAAGGCAGAAGAATCACTCAGGTAAGCATTCTGAGCTTGTAAAACATCATAGGTTACCGCATTCCCTATGTTTTTCTTAACCTGCATGTAATCAAACCGATCTCGTGAAAGCGTCATGATTTGGTTCAGGATAATTAGTTTTTCCTCTTCCATGAGAATTTTGTAGTAAGCAAGTATAATAGCCTGGATTGTATTTTCAACCACCAGTGCAGAACTGGATTCTGAATTTTGCTCTAAAAGGGCGAGGTTTTTTTTGGATAATTGTACAGCATATCCACCAAAAAGCAGCCAGTTCATGCTTATTGAAGGTGCTAAAATATTCGTGCTATAATCCTGTTGCTGTCCTGTTAGCTGGTTTGGTCCTTCATCATGTCGATTACTTTGGTAAGTACTTAATTCTAAACTCGGGAATAAACCTGCTTCTCCCCAACTATTGTTGTTTTTTGCAATTTCAAGATTACTTTTAGTGATTTGAATTTGATAATTGTTTTCCAATCCTAGTTTTAGTGCATCCACCAGCGATAGAGAATCCTGCGCATTCACTCTGAAGATCAACAAAATTGAAATTGCAACTAAACTGTATTTTAATATCTTAACCTGCATTTGAATTTGGTTTACAATTAATTTATGAAACAGCCAGATCATTAGTCAATACTCGTACTTTGCTGCCGGATTACTTTGGTGACGCTTTCCCTGCTTGGTTTTACACCTGTCCATTTATACCTGATCCAAACCTTGAAATCATTTAGCAATACAATAATCGGTGGGAAAAATATAAGCATGAAAATGGTTCCAATTAACACACCATATGCCAATGCAATAGCCATTGGTTTCAAAAACTGGGCTTGAAAGCTTCTTTCAAGAATAATAGGATATAATCCAACTGTTGTAGTTATAGTTGTCAATATAATGGCCCTGAACCTGGCGAGTCCTGCCTTATGGGCAGCATCCAGGACTTTATTCCCTTCGCCAACCAGTGAATTGAATTTGGAGAGGAAAACAACAGCATCATTTATGATAACCCCGGTAAGAGCAACAATTCCCCAGACACTGAGCATAGATACAGGCGTGTGTTCAAATCCATGTCCCCATAAGGAACCCAATACTCCCAGCGGAATCATGGCAATGATGATGACCATTTGACTAAAAGATTTGAAATGAATCATAATAATAAGCAGCATGAGCAAAAATGCGATCCCATAATATTTCATTAAACTCATCCCGGATTCTTTGCTTTCTCTTGCCTGTCCGAGGTATTCCACTTTAACGGTAGGATAAATAGCACTCATAGCGGGCACTATTTCATTGACTAATTTTTCAGTGATAGGAACGACCGGTTGTTCTGGATCTTTCATGCCTGCTGTTACGCTAATTTGCCTGGAACCATTATAGCGTTTAATACTTACAGGACCTCTTTCAATCGTATACTCAATCAATTCTGTTAACGGATATTCTCCTGAAGGGGTTTTCACTTTCATATTTTCCAGTTGTCCAATTGCATTTCGATTTCTTTGAGGATATCGAACCCATATCCTTAACTCATCCCTGCCGGATTGTAATCTCTGAACCTGTCCTCCAAAAAATCCCTGCCGAATCTGACTGCTGATCGCTGCATAATTCAGCCCCAGTATATAAGCTTTAGGTTTCAGTTTAATATTAATTTCCTGCTTGCCTAAAGAATTATCATCGTTCACATTGGTTACTGCATCTATGTCTGCCAGTTGAGTTTTAATAAATTCCTTGGCTCGATTGAGTTCATCCACATTATTGCCCAGGAGAGTAACTGAAATAGGATCGCCAAAAGTGGTGTTTCTTTCAGAAACAGTAAACTTTTCAGCTTCCGGGACAGGACCTATTTTATCTAAAACGCGTCTAACAATGATAAAGGTGTTCAGATTAGTATGCTCTAACTCCCTGAGTAAAACCAGAATATTCCCTGCATGAGAACCTATCTCAACCCCATTAAATGCCTGTCCTACTCCACGAAATGTATAATTCACAAAATCACTTGTATCGTTCTGTTCCTCTTTTAACTCTTCATTTACTTCCCATGCTGCTTTTTCAAACCGGGTCAGGTATGCATCAGTTATATCTTCCCCGGTACCCGGTTTAAAAGCAATGCTGATATTGAATTGATCGAATGTAATATTTGGAAAGAATGTAAACTCGATGATATTTCCCTTAAAAAGTCCTATGGTGATTAATACAAGTGCTACAGGTATAGTTAAATACACAATCCTGAATTTTATTACATTCCTAAGAATTGCTCCATAAATCCTGTTCCTCACATATTCAATCCCTTTATCAATTCTTTTTCGGAATACGATGCTCTTGCCTTCCAGTCGTTTTCTGCTAAGAACCTTTTCACTTGATAAATGTGCAGGAAGCACCAGGAATGCTTCAAAAAGGGAAAATCCCAGGCTAAATACCACAACAAAGGCAACCTCGAACATCATTTCCATTCGTCCTTCGACAAAAAACAATGGCGAGAATGCAACTATAGTGGTCATTACAGAAGTAAGAACAGCCGGCATGACTTCAACAGTTCCATCAATGGCAGCTCTTTTAGGACTTTTTCCCAGTTCAAAGTGGCTAAATATATTTTCTCCAATGACAATTCCATCGTCAACTAAAATCCCTATAACCAGTATCATCCCAAAAAGTGAGATCATATTAATAGTGATCCCATAGATATTTGCCACTATAAACATCCCCAAAAAAGAAGCTGGAATTCCCCAGGCAACCCATGACGAAAGCCTGAAATTCAGGAAAATGCCGAGTGATAGAATAACCAGCAATAGACCGATCCCCCCATTTTTAAGCAACATGCTGAGCCTTGCTTTCAGGTTGTTAAGAAAATCATAGGTGATGTATAGTTTGACAGATTCATGTTTCTCATTAAACTCATCCACATAGTCGTGTAAATAAGCAGAAATGACTTTCAGATTTTCTTCTGGTAGTTTGTTGATGCTGAATGAAATAGAAGGTTTTCCATTCATATAGCTTCTTCCAGGGCCTTCGGCAAACTGGTGTTTTACTGTGGCTACATCACGAATTTTCAATAAATCACCATCCGGATTGGCACGGATAATAATTTCCCCTATTTTATCAGGATCCACAGACCTTGTTCTGGATCGGATCAGGATCTCCTCTTCCCCCGAACGAATCATACCAGCAGCAACATCAATATTATTCTGGGCTACAGCAGCTTCCACCTGGTTAAATGTGAGTCCATAACGCAACAAGGTTTCTTCATCTGCTTCAATGGATATCTCCAATGCAGGATAACCTGATATTCCAATTTGGGAAAGTACACCTGAATTCAGGAAGTCATTCTCTATTTCATCAGATAGTTTTTTAAGTGTAAGCAAATCAACATCTCCCGAAATGCCTAAAAAACCAGCCATCGTCCTGGGTCTTTGTTTATATACGATCGGTTTTTCTGCATCGACAGGAAAAGATGCAATACCATCGATTGCATTTTTTACTTCCATTAATACTTCATCAATATGATATTCTGAAGTCGTTTCAATATTTACCGTGCAGAAGTTTTCTGATGATACTGAATTAATTTGCTTGATTCCGATCACACTACGTAAGGCTTCTTCAATCCGCATGGTGACTCCTTCCTCCATTTCTTTAGGTGATGCACCCGGGTAAACCACTGAAACAGAAATGTTACGGGAAGACATTTCAGGGAAAAATGAAAGCTTCATGTTCATCAAACTCATTAATCCCCCTACTAAAAGTACGGCAATAATCAAGTTTGCATAAAAAGGATATTTTACAAAAGTTGAAACTAACTTTTTCATCTGTCTTTCATTTGTTTTTTATGTGAGAGTTGCTTTCTCCTGTTCTGTCCGGGAACTTTCATATACTCAAATTCTGGAATCTGTAAAATAGTACTCATGATCTTTTCAAAAGCAGTGAACCGATATGTCATTCAAGGATTTCAACTTCAGAACCCTCAACAGGATTAATTAAAGCTTCTGTTACGATTAATGTGCCTGACCTAATGCCTGCAAACAAGAGTGTTTTGTTATATATCTTAAGCACCTGTATAGTTCTTTTTTTTAATTTACCATTTTCAATAGTATACACCTTATCCTGATCGAATACAGCTTTTCGGCTAATCTCCATCGCACCATAGAGGGTGTTTCCGGTAAATTCTGCTCTCAGGTATTGTCCTTTAAACAGGGGTTTATTTTTATCTACTGAAATCTTGACAAATACACTTATGGACTGAGTTTGGGCATCTACAAAATCTGATATACGGCTGACCACACCTGCCCATCTTTTTGATTTTTCCTCATTTCTGATAATCACCGGACTCCCTACTTTTAACCATTTAATTTCGTCTATACCGATGGGTACCTCCAATTCAAGTTCATCTGTTCTTATGATAGTAGCAAGACGAATCCCGGGATTGGCAACCGCGCCTACCTCCGCATACACATGGGTGTACACTCCATTGAAAGGTGCATGAATAGTGTATTTACTTAAACGGATTTCGGTGCTTTGAATGGTGAAATAATCTGCCAGAATATTCCTGCTGGATACAAAAATCTTTTCCTTTGCAGATTTAATCTCAGGTAAGTCAGGTAAAGGATTATTTATATTTATCTGTTCGAAAAAACTCATCCAGCTTGCGTAATTCTCCGGGAAATCTATATTTAAATCAGGAAGGATATTTGCCAAAGAAGTTAAAAATCTGCTTTTAGCTGCTTTTAAATTCAATACTGCCTCTTTGTCATAAATTCTCACTAAAACAGTCCCCTTCAGGAATTTTTGCCCTTTCTTTAGGGGCACATTCCCAGCTAATATCATTCCCTGTACTTCAGCGCTTAAGTCCACAAAACTTTTTGATTCCAGTCGGCCTGTGGCTTCTATCATCGTAGCGATGGTATCGTATTCTACTTTTCTTGCTTTTACGTATCGCTTCATATCCTGTTGATGTGCTGATTTTGTTTCTTTCTTCATTCTGGATAATCCGCTCATGGCAAATATTGAAATGGCAAGTATTCCAATGACTATCAATAGAAGATGTAATCGTCCTTTATTCATCTGTTATTGGGTTTTTAACTGAAATTAATATACATTTTTGTTAAGTGATCAGTATTAATATCAGGCAAATTATTGATGTTTTTTTTTAATCTGCAGTCGATCATTTTAAGAAAGCTAATAATCTGAGCTACTTGTTAAGCAATTCTGGTGCAAAAATAAACTGCTCTAAAAAATGCTTTCAAATAATTGATTTGGAATTCCGGATCATGGCGGATGCAAGATCATCTCAGTTATTATCACATGTTTTTAAATCTATTCTCTATCTCATAAGAAAGGTTCTGAAAAACATCCTCAAAGCTCTCCTCCCCATTGATTTTGATTACTTCATGTATTTGATTATATTTTTCAATAACAGGAACAGTCTTTAATTTATGTTCCTGCAGTCGTTTTACAATTTTTGATGTACTGGTGTCATATGGCATGCATCGCTTTGTTTTACTTCGGGTATTCAGGCGTTTAATCAACTCCAGGGTCGGCACTTCAATTTCAATGATCTGGGATATAGCTGTACCATGTTTCTTCAGGAGGCCGTCTAAAATATAAGACTGTACAAGTGTCCGCGGAAAGCCTTTGAAAATAAATCCTTTCGTATTTTGTGTGTTTTCCAGTTTTTTTTCAATCAGCTTTACAACTATTTCATCAGGAACTAATTGTCCATTGTTGTAGTGATCTTTGATGCTTTTTCCTAAAGCAGATTTTTTCTTTATTTCCTGATCCAGCATAGGGCCTGTAGCTACATATTCCAGGTTGTATTTTTCAGCTAATGCTCTTCCCTGCGATCCTCTTCCAGAACCCGGGTATCCAAATAATACAATATTTAGCAGGCTTTTGCTTAATTCTTCATTAATGATGGTCTGAATATCCTTCTGAACCTTCTCGATAGACTGCGCTCCCTGAACTTCCCTGTATTTCCCTCTTTCTTTGAAAAATTGCAATACAGCTAAGGTTTTCTCATGGTATTCATTTAACCTGTTGCGGATCACTTTTTCATTATCATCCGACCTTCCCGAAGTTTTCCCCCTGTTCAATAATCTGGTAATTGAAACTTTTTCCGGAACATCCAGATTGATGAGACAATTAAGGGAGGTATTTAATTTGATCATCAGACCTACCAGGATATATGCCTGTATTTGTGTTCTTGGGAAACCATCGAATAAAAAACCATTTGATTCAGGATGACTGGTTATAGTTTTTTCAATGATCTGAACAATAATCTCATCTGAAACAAGCCCTCCGGCTGCAATTACATTTTGAGCCATCATTCCCAATTCAGATTTTTCACTCATCTCTTTTCTCAGCAAATCTCCCGTGGAGATATAGAAAAGATTGTACTTTTTAATCAGAAACTCGGATTGCGTACCTTTGCCAGCCCCAGGGGGTCCGAATAATGCGATGTTTAACATGCTATAAATTTCGATTTTAAATATACTATATTATTCATGGATATTAGCAAGAAAGAGAATATAGAATGGGATAATAAAATGGTTGAATCAAAGAAACGGCAAGCTGAAACAATTTATCTTATACTGGGTGGATTATTTATTGCTGCTTTGATTACTGGTAATTTAATATTTCAAAAATTCTTTCACTGGACCCCGTTTGGATGGTATACTTTTGAATTATCGGTTGGTATTTTACCATATCCTATTACCTTCCTTGTTACTGATATTATTTCAGAAGTCTACGGAAGGAAGCGAGCCAATCGAGTGGTGATTGCAGGCTTGTTCGCCAGTTTATTTACTTTGCTCATTATTGTGGTGGCAAATAAAGCTCCTGCTACCATTTGGAGTCCTGTTTCGAATGAACAATTTACAAAGGTGTTTGGACTCACTTTTGTTGCTGTAGGTTCTTCTTTATTGGCTTATCTTCTTGCCCAGTTCGTTGATGTCCAGTTATTTCATTTCTGGAAACGCTTGACCAAAGGCAAGCATTTATGGCTTAGGAATAATGCATCTACTATTAATTCCCAGCTTATCGATACATTTACCGTCATTTTCCTACTATGTACATTAGGTGCCATTGAATGGGTGCAGTTCTGGAAACTTTTGATCAATGGTTTTCTTTTCAAAGTAATCATTGCATTGTTGGATACGCCTATAGCCTATGTGATCATTTTTGGAATTAGGAAAAATTTTGGGCTGAAAAAGCCTGGAGAAGAATTAAAGTTTTAGAGAGATACAATGCATTCTTTCCTGTAAAATTATTCCTATTTCAATTAAACTCCATTTTGAAAAGAAACATTGACTTTTCAATGAATTGTTTTGTTTTTATTGCTTTATAAAATATAGATTTGTGTGAAATATGATCGAGAGTTTAAGTCGTTTAAATATTGTTTAAAAATTTATAAAAAGATTAAATATGGCACGTAGAACACTAATTATGGGAGCTGCAGGAAGAGATTTTCACAATTTTAATGTTTTCTTCCGCGCTAACAAAGACTATCATGTAATTGCTTTTACGGCTACACAAATACCAGGTATTGATGACAAGAAATATCCTGCCGAGTTAGCAGGAGCTGATATGTATCCTGATGGAATTCCTATTCGTCCGGAAGAGGAACTAAAGGAAATTATTTTGACAGAAAAAATTGATTTAGTAGTATTTGCTTATAGCGATGTGCCCTATCACAGGGTGATGAGTAATTCGGCCATTGTGAATGCAGCGGGTGCTGATTTTATGATCATGGGCGCAGACAATACAACAGTAGAAACAGATAAACCAGTTATTTCTATTTGTGCTTCCCGTACCGGTTGTGGCAAATCACAAACGACAAGAAGAGTCATGGAAATTCTCAACGACAGAGGTTTGAAAGCGGTTGCTATCCGTCACCCTATGCCCTATGGTGATCTGGTAGCTCAAAAAGTACAGCGTTATGGCGAAATTGCTGATTTAGCAAAGCACAAATGTACCATTGAAGAAATGGAAGAATATGAACCACATATTACACGGGGTAATGTTATTTATGCAGGCGTTGACTATGAAGCGATCATTAGAGAAGCTGAAAAAGAAGCTGATGTAATTGTTTGGGATGGTGGAAATAATGATATTCCTTTCTACAGATCGACCACAAAAACAATTAAAATTGTGGTAGTTGATCCATTGAGAGTAGGTCATGAAATGGCTTATCATCCCGGTGAAACCAATGTAAGAATGGCAGACATTGTTGTAATCAACAAAATTGACTCAGCCTGTTTAGAAGATATCAATGAATTAAGAGATAATATTCGATTCTTAAATCCTTCAGCGAAAATAGTTGAAGCTGCTTCACCCCTTACTGTTGACAACCCAGATATCATTGATGGAAAAAGATGTTTGGTAGTCGAAGATGGTCCTACATTGACACATGGTGAAATGGATTTAGGAGCTGGCGTTGTTGCAGCACTCAAACTGGGTGCTTCCGAATTGGTGGATCCCAGGCCATATGCTGTAGGTGAAATAGCTGCCACATTTGAAAAATATCCTGATATTGGCATATTATTGCCTGCCATGGGATATGGTGATAAGCAGATCAAGGATCTTGAAACAACCATCAATAATACAGATTGTGATGTGGTGGTGATTGGAACACCAATCGATTTGAGAAGAATCATTAATATCAAAAAAGACGCTGTGGCTGTTGAGTACAATTTGCAGGAGATTGGTGATGTTACACTGGATAAACTAATTCAGTTATAAAGGCTGATAATCAATGTAAAACGAGAGTCAAAGCGTATCTTTGCTCTCGTTTTTATTTTTATAAATTCATGTATAAACGAGATAATTGAAAAGAATAATTGAAGAGCAGAACAATAGAATAACGAATTGAGAAGTCAATAGAAAAGGCTAATGAATTGATTTCAATAGTTGTATATTGGAAGAAACAGCTTAAAAGGAGAAATAATAACTTCATCATTCAAATGTTCAAAATTCAAATGTTCAATTATTCAAAATAATATTTTATCAGGGAGTCAATTAAAAATTTATGAAAAAAATAGCAGTTGTTGCTTTTGGTGGTAATGCACTACTCCGAAGCGATCAGAAAGGAACCATTCAAGATCAGGAACGAAATGCATTTGAAACTTGTGAAAAGCTACTTGTGTTGATTAATCTTGGATACGACCTGGTTTTGACTCATGGGAATGGTCCGCAGGTGGGTAATATTTTATTAGCCAATTCAGCTGGAAATCAAGTGCATGGATTACCAGATATGCCTTTGGATGTGGCAGTTGCGTATTCTCAGGGTTTTATTGGTTATGTCATTGAGCAGCAGTTAAGGAATGTGTTCAATGCACATGAAATAGATAAGGATATAATTACGATCATCACCCAGGTAATGGTGAATAAAGATGATCCGGCATTTCAAAATCCCACAAAACCTATTGGACCTTTTTATTCGAAAGAGGAGGCAGAAAAAATCTCTTTGGAAACAGGATGGAAATTCAAGGAAGACCCAAGAAAAAGAGGTTGGAGAAAATTAGTTGCCTCGCCAAAACCAAGAAGCATAAACAATGTGAAATCAATAGAAAGATTGGTCCGTGATGGTCAGATTGTAATTGCTGCCGGTGGAGGAGGAATTCCTGTTTATCATGCAGCAGAACATCATCTGAAAGGAATTGATGCAGTAATTGACAAGGATCTTGCTTCTGCATTACTTGCCTCACAAATTGGTGCTTATAAATTGTTTGTTTTAACTGATGTGCCAAAAGTTTGCCTGAATTATAACACACCTCAGGAAAAAGCATTGGATAGAATGACCATGGCTGAAGCACAGCAATATTTAGATGAAGGCCAGTTTGCAGAAGGAAGTATGGGGCCAAAAATAAGAGCTGCAATACGCTTTGTAAAAAGTACAGGTCGTGATGCAATTATTACCGAAACCAAAAGGTTGGGAATTGATGATGGAGGTACAAGGATTACTATTGTATAAGACAAAAGATGGAAAGACAGCAAGATACAAAGACAAAAGAACTGTCTTTCCCAGTCTTTCCCAGTCTTTCACAATCTTTCTGAGTATTTAGATAAAAACATAAAAACATGAAAAGAATAAAAAGATGGTATATAATTTAAGAAACAGGAATTTTTTGACATTACTGGATTTCACTCCCGGGGAAATAAAGTATTTACTGGATTTATCCATGGATTTGAAGGAAGCAAAAAATACAGGGACAGAGCAGAAAAAACTGGTCGGAAAAAACATTGCCCTGATTTTTGAAAAATCTTCCACACGCACAAGATGTGCTTTTGAAGTGGCTGCTTATGATCAGGGTGCCCTATGCACCTACCTGGGACCAACAGGATCTCAGATCGGTCAGAAAGAATCGATGAAAGATACAGCCAGGGTATTGGGTAGAATGTATGATGGAATACAATATCGGGGATTTGGTCAGGATATCGTTGAAGATTTAGGGAAATATGCCGGAGTACCGGTTTGGAATGGCTTAACTACCGAATTTCACCCTACACAAATATTAGCTGATTTTATGACCATGCTGGAGTATTCGGATAAAGCCCTTCATCAAATAAAATTTGCATTCATGGGTGACGCAAGAAACAATGTGGGGAATTCACTGCTGGTCGGTGCCGCAAAAATGGGGATGGACTTTAGAGCGATTGCACCAAAATCCTGCCAGCCAGAAGAGCAACTGCTGACGAAATGCAATGAAATAGCAAAAGAAAGCGGGGCAAAAATCACTATTACTGATGATGTTGCAAAAGGCCTGGAAGACTGTGATTTTATTTATACAGATGTTTGGGTTAGTATGGGTGAGCCTGATAGTGTATGGCAGGAAAGAATTGAGTTATTGAAACCATACCAGGTCAATAAAAAAGCTATGGAGCTGACTGCAAATCCTGCATGCAAATTTCTCCATTGTTTACCTTCATTTCACAACCGTGAAACAAAAATAGGGGAGGAGATATTCCAGAAATATGGCCTGGATGGAATGGAAGTAACTGAAGAAGTTTTTGAATCGGAAGCTTCCATTGTTTTTGATGAAGCTGAAAACAGGATGCATACGATTAAAGCAGTGATGGTTGCTACTTTAGGTGAATAGGAATCATATTATTTATTACAAAATCTTTCTTTATTTGAATTGAGCGATGTTTTTCTTTTCATTTCTGTGAAACATTCCAGTTTTCGGAAATGAACCCCTTAATCTATGTTTAAAATAGACTCATTAGTCTTAATTATGCATATTTTTGTTTTAGGAATAATAATTGAGGAATGATACTCTACTTCATCAAAGATTGAAATATGAAACATAAATATTTGATATTCTTGCTGTCAGCTATGATATTGCTTTTTAATTCAATGGCAAACGGGCAGGATATTGCATCCGGAGAATTGAATAAAAAAGAAAAAAACAAGAAGGAAAAAGTAAAAGTCGAAAAGCAGAAAAAAGAAAAAGTTGAAAAACAAAAAAAGGTTAAGCTTAATCGCAAAGTAGTAAGACTCAATAAAATACAGGAACAATTCAATTTTGATAGTTTAATGGCTGCCCAAACGGCAGCAACAGTTACCTACGAATCGCGATCTGAAGCAGATTTGAAGTACATGAAAGTAGAAAACCTGGCTAAAAGCAAGAAAGCCATATTGGATGCAAGAATTGATAAAACCCGAAAAAAGATCAATAGCGAATCTTTTGAAAAGACAAAAATCATCCAGTCAAAAGCAAGTGTTAAAATAGAACGAATTCAATCGAAAGCAGATCGCAAAAAAGAAAAAGCAGAATCAAAAGGGAAAAAAGGCTTAATTCAAATAAAAGCGATTGAGGAAGTTGAAAACCTGAAGTATATGGATTTTTTGCGTGTAAAAAAACGAGAATTTCAACTGGAGGCTGATATTAAAATCCAGGAAGTAGAAGAAAAATCTGCTGAAAAAATTGCTAAATCCAGATCGAAACTGAATAAAGCAAAGCTGAAAGCTTTAAAGAAATAAAAAAAGCTTCCCGATGATCAAATCAGGAAGCTAATTTCTGCATAAAGTGAAGAAACTATTCTTTTTTGTCAAGCATCATTACTTCATTTACAATGACTTCAGTGATATAATGTTTCTTGCCTTCTGCGTCCTCCCAGTTGCGGGTGGTCAATTTACCGTCAATGGCAATTCTTTTACCTTTCTCCAGGTATTTTTCTGCAAATTCGGCTGTTTTGTTCCAGGCCAAAAGGTTGTGCCATTGAGTTTCTTTTACCTGGTTTCCTTCTTTGTCCCTGTAAGAGTCCGAGGTGGCAATAGAAAAGCGTGCTACTTTCTTTCCACTACTTAAATCCCTTACTTCAGGGTTGGCTCCAAGGTTCCCGATCAATTGTACTCTGTTACGTAGTGTGTTCATGATTTTGTAATTAAAAGTTTAAAGTAAAAAGTAAAAAGTTAAAAGTTAAAAGTTAAAAGTTGTTGTCAGTGTTGAAATAGGTTTCAATCAATTTGACGATACAAAGGTTAGACAGTGGCAAAAACTTATTCGGTTATTTGTCATTTGTATTCGATTAACATTCGTTTGTTGTCGTTTGTTGTCGAAAAAATGCATATTTTTGTGCTGAAATAGAGGTTGTATCAAAAGTCTTTCGAGTCGTCATTCCTGCGTAGGCAGGAATCTCTATCTATTTGAATAGGAGATTCTTTTTTGCCTGCCCTACCGGCAGAGGGGCAAAGGAATGACGTCCAAATCGTTATATATTGATTTTCAGGAACACCATTAAACTAAAAAACGCTCTATGAAAAAAAAATGTCTCGAATGCCATGATGAATTTCAAGGTCGGGTAGATAAAAAATTCTGTTCGGATCAATGCCGGAATACCTATAACAACCGGCAGAATGCTGATGCCAATAATTTTGTCAGGAATATTAACAATATTCTACGGAAAAACCGGAAAATTCTGGCTGAATCAAATACCACCGGCAAAGCAAAGATTCATAAAAGTCAATTGCTTGATAAGGGATTCAATTTCAACTACTTTACAAATATCTACAGAACAAAGGCGGAAAAAGAGTATTTTTTCTGCTATGACCAGGGATATCTCCCTATTGAAGATGAATATTTAATGCTTGTTGTGAGGCAGGATTATGTGAAATGATTATTTATTTAATTATCACTACCTGAACATGATTCCAATAAAGCTGATTGCATGCCTGATTGGTCCTACTTTTCTGAATACTGGAGCTGGACATAATTCCATATTTTCAATGAGCATCTCTACATAATTTAATATATCAGCGGCTCCCTTAAAGTTAATCAGTTCAACCTCGTCGCTTACCTCATGATAATCGTCATGAATTCCAGTAAAGAAAAACAATACAGGAATTCCTTTTTGATAAAAAGAATGTTGGTCAGAAGCTCCGGAAGAACCAGCGATGAAATTTACATGTTCAATGTTGCTTTGTATTTTTTTCAATTGCTTTTTCCAGCTTTTAGAACTACCTACTGCATAAATAATCAGCTCGGCCTTTTTGCATCCGGATCGCCCTATCATATCCAGGTTTAACATAAATGATATGTTCTCAGGCCTGATGGAATTGTATTTTACAAAATGCTTTGAACCATGCATTCCGCTTTCTTCTCCTGAAAATAAAGCAAATACATAATTATAATGCTTCAACTCTTTAGATTTTATATAGCGCGCCAATTCAATAACCCCGGCTGTTCCGCTCGCATTGTCATCCGCCCCATTTGCAATTTGATCCTCCCTCATGGATTCAAATTTTCCCAGATGATCATAATGAGCTCCAATAATCACCGTTTTTTCAGCCTGGTTATCAATAATCCCGGCAACATTGGTTCCTGTTATTGACTGATAAAACATAATTTCTACCTTAATTTTAGCTGTTGATTTACCCCTGAACAGATCTTCTTTTTGCCCGTTGTAAAAGAGTATGGGGATTTCTCTCCTGATTACACTCAGGTTCAGATCATTAGTTGGATTTGTATAATGGGGGTCTGAATTAACAAAAATAACTGCACTGGCTCCATAAACGATTGCTGTATCAATTTTCTTTCTGATATACCTGTATTCCTCAAAAGGAGACGAAAGAGTAAAACCGCCCGGAATAGATGTTTCAATTACAGCTATCTGGCCATCCAGATTTTGAACTTTCGCGTAATCATTATAATCAAGGGCAGGAGCATTAATGCCGAAATTTACATCCAACAGCTTTCCTTCTATGCTTGCTGTTCCAGTGTATGCGAGTGGATAGAAACATGTGTTCTTGGTTCCCTGCGGAATATACTGATTATCAATTAGGAGGTAAGAATTTTTTCTTCCAAACAGGATATAACTGGAACTGAATTTTTGAGTAAATGCAGTGTCTCCAAAATAAGGCGACAATCCTGTTTTTGTCAGCTGATCCACAATATAATTCGCAGCTTTTTGTTCCCCTGGGCTACCTGCAGCACGACCTTCGAATGAATCACTAGCCAGGATAGACAAGTCTGTTTTTAATCTTTGTTGAACAGCTTCATTGTCAAAATCGGTAGTGTGTTGCGCATGTAGATTCGAAAAACTGAGAAATAAGATTAGACAGAATGGAAAAACTGGAATCACTTTCACCACATTAAAATTTAAATTGACTCAAATTTAATCCAATTTTCAATAAAAGCTGAAAGCTTAAGTTTGCCTGATAAATTTCGTTTATCAGAGATCGGGTTCCTGATTTAGCCGGTGGTATTCTGGTCATTTCTCAACCAATTATTAATAATTCTTGATCCCATGGGAGTTAGAAATGATTCAGGATGAAATTGCAAGCCTTTTATATCAAATGTTCGATGTGAGAGGGCCATGATGCGGTAATTTTCATTCAGAGCAGTCACTTTTAATTCCTTGTTAAAACTACATAAATCAACAATCCAGGAATGATATCTGCCTGCCTGGAATATATGAGGCAGGCCTTCAAAAAGGTAATCCCGGTGCTCATCAATAATCCTTACCGTAGTACTTTCACCGTGACAAATCTCCTTCAATTGTTTCAATCTGATCCCATACACTTCAGCAATAGCCTGGTGTCCAAGGCAAATGCCCAAAATGGATTTTGATGGGCCTAAATCCTTTACAAGTGTTTTTAAGATGCCAGCATCATCAGGCAAACCGGGTCCCGGAGACAGCATAATTTTGTTAAAAGCCTTTGCTTCATTAATTGTAATCTGATCATTTTTAATCACTTCAAAATCACACAATCCACTTTCCTCCAGTATTTGCGCCAGGTTCCAGGTGAATGAATCATAATTGTCTAATAGAAGGACTTTTTGCATAATTTGAAACTGCGAATTTCAGGATAATTCCTGGTTTATTTATGCTAAAATATTTTACTCAATCAACTGAATAAATTGTTATGTTGTTCAATATCAATCTGGACAACATATTTTTATTTCGCAAAAATAGATAATCCTTAATTTTGTTGATATTCGCATCCTCATGGATTCTATTACGGTTGCAATAAATAAGATGAATACACTCGCAAGCAAGGGAGAGGCATTTTTATTCCTTTTTGACTTTGAAATGAAAAATCCTTTAGTACACCGAATGAATGAAATTAATCCTGATGAGATTGTGTTTGAAATTAACGGCAAAAGAAATTTTGAATATCCTGAAAAGAATAATGCAAAACTGAGTTTTGAGAAAAAACCAGTTTTATTTGAACAATATAGGGCTGCATTCACCCAGGTTATGGAGCATTTAAATTATGGAAATTCCTATTTGTTGAACCTGACGTTTCCGACCCAGATTGAAACAAATTTTAGTCTTAAAGATATTTTTTATGAAAGTGTAGCAAAATATAAATTGTTGTATAGAAACCAGTTTGTAGTATTTTCTCCTGAGATTTTTGTCAAGATAACAGATAGTAAAATATGCTCCTATCCTATGAAAGGGACTATTAATGCCTCCATTCGGGATTCTGAGCAGGTCCTTTTAAATAATAAAAAGGAAATTGCCGAGCACACCACCATAGTCGATCTTATCAGAAACGACTTAAACAGGTTTGCAAAAAATGTGCGAGTGAATAAGTTCAGGTATATCGATCGCATCAAAGCTCACGACAAGGAAATACTACAAGTCAGTTCAGAAATTATGGGGGATTTACCCCCTGATTACAAAGATCAAATCGGGGATATTTTGTTTAGTTTGCTTCCCGCCGGCTCCATTTGCGGAGCTCCAAAAAAGAAAACAGTAGAAATTATACAGGAAGTTGAAAACTATAAGAGGGGCTATTACACAGGTGTCTTTGGCTACTTTGATGGTAAAAACCTGGATAGCGGGGTGATGATCCGTTTCATTGAAAATACACCGGAAGGTCTGATCTATAAAAGTGGTGGAGGAATTACTGTCAACAGCAGGGTCGAGGAAGAGTACCAGGAATTAATGGATAAAGTGTATGTGCCTGTTATTTGAATCCATAAAAGTAAAGGATAGAATTCTTCATAATTTGGATTATCACAACGAAAGGATGAACCGAAGCCGCTTTGAGTTGCTGGGAATTAAGGACGAAATTGATTTATATGATTGTGTACAAATCCCATCATATGTTAATGACCAGGTTTTTAAGTGTAGGGTGGTATATAGCAAGCAGATTATTAATATTGATTTTGAATTATACAGGATGCGTAAAATCGATAAACTGCTTTTAGTAGAATCTGATTTAGATTATTCTTACAAATACGTTGATCGAAAAAATATCCTCCAATTGATGAAAGGTATTAAACCCAATGAAGATATTTTGATCATTAGAAATGGTTTTGTGACGGACAGTTCCTATGCGAATGTTTGTTTTTGGGATGGAAACAAATGGTTGACACCTGATAAACCCTTGTTGAAAGGAACAAAACGTCTCAAACTTTTGGATGATGGAGCAATTGAAGAGGCTAAGATCAGAATGAAGGATTTGGAGAAGTTTGAGAAGCTATGCTTGATAAATGGGCTGGTTGAATTGGAAGAACTTATTTGTAAATCTAAGAAGATTAAATTATAATTATTATTATCTATTAAATACTGACCAGCCTTGATGGATATTGATTAGGGGAAATTATCTGTATTGTGTAATAAATGTATAAGGATAAAAGCATTATTGTGTATAAACTAAACCCCTCAATATAATAAATAAGTGTCTTCCCAATGATAATTTTGGCATTTGCTGATAGAATAATCAATAAAATGATCATCAACAGCATAAATATTTTAGTGGATATTACCTGTTTCCTGAACCTCAGTGAAAATAAAGGCAGAAGACAAAATACGAGCGTGACCATATGATTTTTCCATGTGATGGGGGAGACTAAATGAATAAAAAGGAACACAATTGAGATTTCCAGGATCCCTGTCTTTTTTTTAGTTCTTCGAATGATGAAAAGAAGGTATAAGAAGGATGCCGTTAAAATTACTTTGATAATCAAAAGGATATTCCCAACCTGATTTAATGTCAGATTTATAATATTGAAATTGTATGGCTCGAGAGGTGATGAAGGCTGAATAAGTCTCAAGGCCGCGGCTGAAACACTTTGATTTTTGTGAATTGAAAAAAGTGGATTATTCAGTAACTGAGGTTGTAAAACATAAATATAAAAGTCATTCAGATCCTTAACACCTGTGCTAATGCCTCTGAACAAAAAGGGTAAAAATGAAAAGAGAACAATTACAGTTAAAGAGCTAACAAGTATTTTGACATTCGGTTTTTTAACAAATATCCAGAAAAGAAATACAGCAGGAAGTATTTTAAAACTAAATGCAATTGATATCAATATACCACTTAGAATAAACTTATCTTTTAAAAATGATAAGATTGCGACAAGTGTTAATGATAAAATTATTAAATTAACCTGTCCCAAATTAAAATTCGACCAAAAATACCTTAATGAAAATAGAATTGAAAGTAATAAAGGAATTTTAATTGATTCCCATTCCAGGTTAAAATGAGAAAGTATATTTATTATTTGAAAAATGACAACCGGTATTAAAAGTAGGTTGATTAATGTGAAAATAAAACATGCGACAGGTGGCGGGAAAATGGCTAACGAGCTGAAAATGAATGCAGCAAAAGGGGGGTACAGAAATTGTGGGATGTGAGGATAGATTTGTCCGTATAATGAATTCCCTTCTATAAAGTGCCAACCTGCTGTATAAATGCATGAAAAATCATTAACATCAGTATAAACTTGGGAAGTCTTAAATAAAGATAAAAATATAGAAAAAATAAGAATTAATATTATTCCCCCCCAAACCCACCATTTCCCCTTATACCTCTTCCAGAGTTCCGCAAGCATAAACCGGGCTGTTAGAGTATTTTCATTTCCTCCTGGCCAAAAGTTTTTTCACAAAAATGACATTTCAGTTTGATGCCATTTGTTTTATCTACCACAAAGAATTCACTATTCATTTCTTCATGATTGGTAATGCAATTTTGATTGGGGCACTGCACTATACCTATAATCTCTTCAGGAACCTCAACAATTGTTTTATTTTTTACATTATAATCTTCGATTATTGTCAGGGTGGCCTGGGGAGCAACCAACGCAATTTTATTAATGGTTTCGGGTTTAAAAAACTTTCCTTTCACCTTGATGATCCCCTTTTTTATTAATTTCTTGCTATCAAAGTTAGTTCCTATAAGAATCATGTTTTCAAAATCTTCCAGACCCAGTATTCGAACAACCTGCATAACACTTTTTGCCGGAATGTGATCGATTACAGTACCCGTATCAATTGCACTAACGATAAGTTCTTTCATCTGATAATTTTTATTTTATTCCTAAAATCATGGATACAATTGCCTGACGGACAAATACTCCATTCAAAGCTTGTTGGAAATAATAAGCCTCAGGCATACTGTCCACATCAATATTAATTTCGTTAACACGAGGAAGGGGATGAAGAACTTTCATGTTCTTCTTTGCTGGCTCCATATCTGATTTTTTCAATTCATACGCATCTTTTACTTTTTCATATTCCTGGGGGTCTGAAAAACGTTCTCGCTGAATCCTGGTCATGTATAAAATATCCACTTCAGGAATGACTTCATGAATGTTCGCCAGAGTTTCATACTTCAATCCCTTTTCGTCCAGGAATTCTTTGTATTGTGTGGGTATTTGAAGAAAATTAGGTGCAACAAAACTAAACTCACAATTGAAGTTCGCTAATGCCTGGGTTAAGGAATGAACTGTCCGGCCGTATTTTAAATCTCCCACAAAACCTACCTTCAGGTTTTCCAGCTTATTCTGAGTTTGCATAATGGTATAAAGGTCCAGCATCGTTTGGGTGGGGTGCTGATTGGCACCATCACCTGCATTAATAATGGGAATATCAGCCACCTCACTGGCAAAACGGGCAGCTCCGTCCAGCGGATGACGCATCACTATGAGATCAGAATAGTTATTCACGGTTCTGATGGTATCTCTTAAGCTCTCCCCTTTTTTCACACTGGATGATCCTGCATCAGTAAAGCCAATGATTCGACCACCAAGCATATTGATGGCACTTTCAAAACTTAATCTGGTTCTGGTTGAAGGTTCAAAAAACAGGGAAGCGATCACAAAACCATCCAATAATCTTTGTTTTGGTTTTTTCTCGAATTCTTTTGACACTTCAAGAATCTTTAATTGCTCATCTTTATTGTAGTCGCAAATCGAAACTAAACTTCTGTTTTTCATTAATTCAAAATTTTCATATTCAAAAAAAAGCTCCGTTTGTGAACGGAGCTGCTTGATTATTCAAATGATTTAACACTTTCCTTAATGATGTCAATGCTTTCCCTTAGTTGCACTTCGTTTATTACCAGTGGGGGAGCAAAGCGGATTTTATCCCCATGGGTTGGCTTTGCCAGCAATCCGTTATCTTTCATGGCAACACATAAATCCCAGGCGGTTTTTCCATTTTTCAGATCGACTACAATAGCATTTAATAATCCTTTTCCGCGGACTATTTTGATGGTTTCATTATTAAAAACGCTGAGTTCTTTTCTAAATATTTCCCCTAATCTTACTGCATTATCTGCCAGATTCTCATTTTTGACTACATCTAATGCTGCCATAGCTACTTTTGCTGCCAAAGGATTCCCTCCAAATGTGGAACCGTGTTCTCCGGGTTTGATCACCAACATGATTTCATCATCAGCCAATACTGCGGAAATGGGGATCACGCCACCGGATAATGCTTTTCCAAGAATAACAATATCTGGCCGGACTGCTTCATGATCACATGCCAATAAGCTGCCTGTTCTGGCAATACCGGTTTGGACTTCATCTGCAATAAATAATACATTGTTCTTTTTGCATAAATCGTATGCCTTTTTAATATAGCCATCATCAGGAACAAAAACACCTGCTTCTCCCTGTATGGGCTCCACTAAAAATCCTGCTACATTTGAATCCTTAAGAGCTTCCTCCAGTGCATTCAAATCATTGTATGGTATTTTCACAAAACCGGGTGTGAACGGACCATATCCTTCATAAGAATCCGGATCTGTGCTGGCAGAAATAATGGTAATTGTCCTGCCATGGAAGTTGTTATTGCATACGATGATTTTGGCCTTGTATTTTTCAATGCCTTTTACATCATAAGCCCATCTTCTGCACAATTTAATCGCTGTTTCATCTGCCTCAGCACCTGTATTCATAGGGAGCATTTTGTCATAACCAAAATATTCGGCCATGTATTTTTCCCAGACACCGAGACTGTCATTATAAAATGCACGTGATGTAAGTGTGAGTTTCTTAGCCTGATCAATGAGTGCTCCAACAATTTTAGGATGACAATGTCCCTGGTTAACTGCTGAATAGGCAGAAAGAAAATCAAAATATTTATTTCCTTCCACATCCCAGACATAAACGCCTTCACCACTGGATAACACGACGGGAAGTGGATGATAATTATGTGCACCATACTTATCCTCCATTTCTATCAACATTCCTGATGTGAGTTTCTCTGACATATTTCTTTAAAGTTTATCAAGTCAATAATTGAATCTTAGCAAATTTATATTAATTAATATCTTTAAATTACTTATTTATTGACATTTTGTTTGTTCAAATTTTATTCACTCTATCCCCGAATTATTAGATTCGTGGGATTAACTTTGGGTTCTTTTATAAGCAGGCATGAACCCAATAAATAAAATATTTTATGCGCATTTCGTTTAACTGGCTTAAAACATATATTGATTCTGAGCTGTCTGTTGATGAAATGGCTGAGATTTTAACTAATACCGGTTTAGAAGTAGAAAGCATTGAAACGAATGTGCAAAAGGATAAGTTGTCAGATTCAATTTTGGTGGGCCTGGTCAAATCCTGTGAAAAACACCCCCAGGCTGATCAACTCACTATATGCAAAGTGGATGTAGGGAAAAACAACGATCTGCAAATTATTTGCGGGGCTTCGAATGTGGCTGAGGGTCAAAAAGTTGCAGTTGCCACTGTAGGAACACTCTTGCATCCTGATAGTGGCAAATCCTTTAAGATTAAAAAGGCGAAATTAAGGGGAGAGCAATCCGAAGGAATGATTTGTTCATCTGCTGAATTGGGACTGGGAAATGACTCTGAAGGGATCCTGGTACTTGATGAAAATATCTCGAAAGGAACAGCTTTTAAAGACTCTTTTGATGATAAGGGAGACGCGATTATTGAAATTGCCATTACACCCAACAGGGGAGATGCGATCTCCTACATAGGGATTGCCAGGGATATTTCAGCTGTTACAGGATCAAACATTAATAGGCCTCCTGTGGATGGATTCAAAGTTGATAATAATACGGTAAAAATAAATCTTTCTATTGCAGAGGAAGATCTTTGTCCACGTTATTCAGCTGTTGCAATTAGTGATCTGCAGGTTACAGATTCACCGGATTGGCTGCAAAATAGGTTGAAATCCGTAGGACTAAAACCCGTTAATAATATCGTGGATGCATGTAATTACCTGATGTTTGAAAATGGTCAGCCCTTGCATGCATTTGACCTGGAGAAAATAGACGGAAAGAGGATCGTCGTTAAAACCCGTGCAAAAGGAGAAAAGTTCAAGACATTGGATGAGTCAGAAGTGAAACTCAGCGGAGAAGAAGTCATGATTTGTGATGCTGAAAATGCAGTTGCAATGGGTGGAGTTATGGGCGGCTTCTCGAGTATGGTTACAGGCGATACGACCTCCATTCTTATTGAATCTGCCTGTTTCAATCCAACCAGCATTCGTAAAACTGCCAGGCATCATGCTTTTTTTACTGATGCTGCTTATCGTTTTGAACGGGGAACAGATCCAAACTTCACAGTGCATGCTGTAAAACGTGCTGCCATGATGATTCAGGAAATCGCAGGCGGAAAAATATCCTCAGATGTATTTGATTCGTATCCAAAACCCATTGAAGCTATTAGCATTAATCTGTCTGTTGATTACGTAAATAAAATATTGGGCAACAGGATTAATGTGAAAAGGATCGTTCAGATTTTGAAGAATCTTGAATATAGCATACTGGATGAAACTGAAAAAATGATTCACGTGGAGGTTCCGACTTACCGGGCTGATGTGACCAGGCCAATTGACCTGGTGGAGGAGATATTAAGAATTTATTCCTATAATAAAATTGAGTTCGGGCCCCTTGTTACGACTCCATTGCCTGAGTCAAAAGTGGATGAAAGAAGTGTTTATCAGAATGGCCTGCTGGACTATTTAACTTCCTCCGGTTTTCATGAGCTGATTACTCCCTCCTTTGTGTCATCAGCTATTATAGAAAATGATCTTTCAGGAAAAAAAGCCATTAAAGCTTTAAATGCAGTAAACACCAACCTGGATACTCTTCGGAATAATTTCCTCTTTTCAGGCCTGGATGCAATGGCCTATAATTACAAACGGAATCATTACAACCTCAAACTTTTTGAATGGGGCAGAATTTATTTTCATCAAAAAAATGGAAAATATGCAGAGGAGGAAAAACTGGCTATTTGGCTGAGTGGCAATATCTCTGATGACAGCTGGACTGATCCAAATAAAAAAACAAACATCTATTTTCTGAAATCCATAGTGCATAATTTGATTTTATTGTCGGGAGTAAGTGCAAAAATGAAAGAAGAAAGCATTGAAGACAGCTCATTTCATTATTTAATTTCCCTTCAATTGAACGGAAAGGAATTAGCCAGCTTTGGACTCATCAATACAGATATTGTAAAAAACTATGATATCAAAGATGCAGTTTATTATGCGGAGCTGAATGCAGAATACCTGTACAAGCAATACCGGAAAAAGAAAATTCAATATCAAGCACCCTCCCGCTTTCCGTTCATTCTAAGAGATTTATCCATTTTAATTGGCAAAGAGGTAAAATATGCGGACCTAAAATCCAGTATTGAAGGCCTGAACATTGAATTTGTGAAAGAAATTAATTTGGTGGATGTATACCAGGGGAACAAGCTTGAAAAGGATAAAAAATCCTATACCATCAGGATGAAATTCCAGGATGATGAAAATACTTTAAAAGATAAACAAGTTGATTCGTATATTAGTACAATAATTAATGTACTTGAAATTCAGCATAAAGCAATAATCAGGAAATGAAAAACCTGGAAGAGATTATTAAAAGGCTTCAGATTAAAGCTGAGCAATTAGTTACTCAATATAAGGAATTAAGTGCTGAAAATGAGGAATTAATTAGCCAGGTAATTGCTCTTAAAGAGGAGCATGAGCGTGCTGAATTGCGAATTAAGGAATTAGAAAATAAAAGTTTAAATTTGCAATTCTCGAATACATTTGAATTGGAAGACAAAGCAAAATTAAAATCAACTATAAACGAACTAATAACTGAAATCGACAAAGGTTTAGAGCTACTAAAAGGCTAGGGACGAAGTGAATGAAAGATCAAATCTCAATAAAAGTAAATATAGCAGATCGTATTTATCCTCTGAAAGTATATGCAGAAGAGGAGGAGAATATCAGGAAAGCTGCTGAATTAATTAACAAAAAGGTCAATTTATATATTGAGCAATACTCCATAAAGGATAAGCAAGCAGCACTTTCCATGTGTGCATTGGAAATCATGTCAGAATCTCTGAATTCTGATTCCAGGAATGCCGTGGAATATGATACATTAAAAAAACAACTTATTGATATAGAGTCACTTCTTTCATTGTCATAAAAGACAATATACTTCATTTTGCCCG
Organism: Bacteroidota bacterium; assembly: GCA_016776505.1. Lineage (GTDB taxonomy): Bacteria > Bacteroidota > Bacteroidia > CAILMK01 > JAAYUY01 > JABINZ01. Next base: position 32,845 of record JADHTG010000002.1, on the reverse strand, counting down.
TGTAGCGGCTAAGCATTTTTATAAATACTTAATATATAATCATGGGCGCTATCATTCCATTATTAATCGGATTTGGTGTTGCATTGCCTGGCGGAATTTTTCTAGGACGAAAACTATTGGCCGGTAAGCTTAAACAACAGGAATCTGATCTGAACAATAAAACTAAGAATATTCTTAAAGAAGCAGAGGAAAAGGCAGAAATCATTCGCAGGGATAAATTGCTGGAAGCAAAAGAAAAGTACCTGCAGATGAAATCCCATCACGAACGCGAAATCCAAAACAAAAACAAAGTATTAAATTCAAACATCAATAAATTAAAAGACAAGGAGCTCAATTTAAGAAGAAAAGCGGAAGACAACCTGCGTAAGGAAAATGAGATCATGCAATTAAAAGAAGATCTTGACCGTCAACTGGCTATCAATATCAGGAAAAAAGAGGAATTGGAAAAATTGCATCAAATGCAGGTAGATCAGCTGGAAAAAGTGGCAGGAATGTCTGCTGAAGTGGCAAAATCACAGTTGATTGAAAGTCTGAAGGCGGATGCCAGAGACGAGGCAAAATCGATGATCAAAGAAATTACCGATGAAGCAAAACTCACGGCTAATAAAGAGGCCAGGAGAATTGTTTTAATTTCCATTCAACGTGTAGCTGTTGAACAGGCTGTGGAAAACTGTGTTTCTGTTTTCCCGATTGAGAATGAAGAAATAAAAGGTCGTATTATAGGTCGGGAAGGGCGAAATATCAGGGCATTGGAATCTGCAACCGGAGTGGAAATAATTGTGGATGACACCCCCGATTCCATTGTCCTTTCAGGATTTGATCCCGTTCGCAGGGAGATAGCCAGGTTATCCTTGCATAAACTGGTAACGGATGGACGCATTCATCCTGCCCGCATTGAGGAAGTGGTAACAAAAACGACCAAGCAAATTGATGATGAATTGGTAGAAGTGGGTGAAAAAACCTGTATGGATCTGGGGATTCAGAGACTACATCCTGAATTGATCAAATTAGTAGGTCGGATGAAATACAGGTCGTCTTACGGACAAAACCTCTTGCAGCACAGCAGGGAAGTGGCCAATCTGTGTGCTATCATGGCTGGCGAGCTGGGATTAAATGCGAAACAGGCTAAAAGGGCCGGTTTGCTGCATGATATAGGCAAAGTGTCGGATGAAGATCCTGAAATTCCGCATGCTGTTTTAGGTTCCCGCATTGCCGAGCGATTTAAGGAGCATCCTTCCGTTGTGAATGCAATTGGATCCCATCATGATGAGCTGGAGATGACCACCTTACTTGCACCGATAGTACAGGTGTGTGATGCCCTTTCAGGTGCACGGCCAGGTGCCAGAAGAGAGATCTTTGAATCTTATATCAAGAGACTCAAAGACCTGGAAAATGTGGCTATGTCGCACGAAGGTGTTATTAAGGCATATGCCATCCAGGCCGGACGGGAGCTGCGGGTGATGGTGCAAAGTGAGCGTGTTTCAGATACAGATTCTGATACCCTGTCTGAAGATATATCACAAAAGATCCAGGAAACAATGACTTATCCGGGACAGATTAAGATCACTGTGATCCGGGAGAAAAGATCGGTTGCATTTGCAAAATAAAAAGAGATTTTTAGAGCATCTCTAAAAAGCTTTCTAAAACAACTCAAGCCAGCCTTCTCTATAAATAAAGAAGGGGGAACAAGGTGTTTTTAGATCTGCTCTTTGAAAACGGACAGGAGATTTTGAATAAAAATCCATCGAAAAAATTGTTTGGGTAACTTATTGAATCTTGCTAATTTTGCACTCGCTTTTAATGACCCATGGTGTAATTGGCAACACGCCAGATTTTGGTTCTGGAATTCAAGGTTCAAGTCCTTGTGGGTCAGCTAATTTTTTGTTCTTTATTGACCGATGGTGTAACAGGCAACACATCTGATTCTGGATCAGAAGAGTCCAGGTTCGACCCCTGGTCGGTCAGCAAATCCTCACCCAATCTACAATTTCTGATTGGTTTTTTAATAATGTTTTTTGCATACGTAATATATAGCGTGAAATTTAATCGTTACTATAAAGGACATTGTGAAAACCTTAAAAACCGTTTATCTGAGCACAATGCAGGCAGAGTCAAATCCACCAAAGCATTTATACCCTGGGAGATTTATTATTTTGAGGAATATGCAAGCCGTGAAAAAGCTATTACAAGAGAGAAATATTTTAAAAGCGGAGCAGGAAGACGATTTATCAAATCAAAGCTCATGAGGAGTCCAGGTTCCCCGCCCGCCTGACCTTTTTATAATTAAATGATTGAGATACGTATAGCAGGCGGTCGGGCGGGGACCCCTGGTCGGTCAGCAATTCTTCCTGCAAAGCAGGATTTCTGCTTGGAATCGTCTTAATGATGATGACAAATTCCTATTTCTGAATCAAAAGCTTGCGTGAAAAGATTTCATTTCCACTCTTCACTTTTATAACATAATATCCGGTTTTTCCTCCGATCTCAAAGGAATGAAATCCACTGTCAGATATGTTTCTTTCAAAGTGTAGTTTACCCAGCATATCAAATACCTGTACATCCAGCTCAGATTTATCCTGATTGCAGATGAAAATGCTGTTTCCAACTGAAAAAACTGAAATTTCATTATTATCTGCTCCTGCTATGTGATTGGTCAGGCTGAATAAAATTTCAAACCTGTTTTTAAAAGTCCCTTTTGGACTTATAAAGGTGTATTCCCTGCTATCCGTTAAATCTGTTATTTTATTAAAAAACTTGTCTTTCAGGTATACTTTCTGGTAACCGAAATTCTCCATCTCTTTCAATTTCAGATTATATTCACCACCTACATGAGCATCCAATCCAACGGGAATCACCATTCCTTTCTGAAATGAAGGGAATCCCTGTATAGCATAGCCATTGGTGTCGTCTTTCATTAAGGAATAAAAGGATAATTCAGGATTTCCTTTTAATTTTCTGCCATCATAATCATGATCAAAACCCCAGGAAGCATCCTCAATAAAGGCCAGGAGTATTTCGTTGTAATTGTTATTGCTGTCTGTAACACTGAGTCTTATTCTTTGGAAAGTCACAGGATCCGGTACAAAAAACTGGCTATTGTTTCCGGCAACTTTCATGGCTGCAGTGAAACTGACGCTTGAACCGTTTCCATTGCTTTGTACAAAAAAGCCCTGGCCTGTTCCGACATATTGTGAAGGGGTTTCACCATTAGCTGAACCTGTGGATCCTGCACTGTTTATAGTTGCATAATCAGCCGTTGTATATCCACTTCCTTCAGTGCCATCGTCTATCCAGAAATAGGCTGTTCCTGTGATATTGTTATTATTTGCACTTTTGAGAAAGCCATTGGTTGCATCTGTCAGGTCAACAGCACAGGGATAGGGATTACCTATCAGATTCCAATACTGATCAGTACCAGAAATAGTAGGAGATACGGTCCCGGAATTCAAGCTACCAGCAAAACTATTCGTTAAGGGTGTGGAGGAAGTGTGTGCATATGCAGTCACATATCCCAGTCCGGGGGTCATGTTGGCAGATGGAAAATTCCTGACAAATAATTGTGACGAAATATTGAATTCATAGGTATTGTAGCTGCCATAACTGGCACTTCCGAAAATAGAAGCGATTGTTCCATCGGAAATGGGAGAGGAGAAGAAGTGATTTTTTGCACTTGTCCCTACTGCTACATATCTCTTCACATTGGCAGGTATACTGCTGCTGCTTATGATCGATCCGCTTCCGGAGGCAGTGGAATTTATTATCACCCCGTTAGTACCGCTGTTATTGATTATGTTGTCAGAGACGGTCAGACTACCTCCCGCATTAATAGTTAGTTGAGATCCGGTTGACACAATCAGGTCCTTAATACTTGAAGAAGAGCTTAGTACTGGATAATTGGCAGAAGAAGCACTTATAAATACATGGTCTGTTGAAACCGGTTCAGATCCTGAACTCCAGTTATTGTCTGAAGCCCAGTTAGTTCCTTCGCTCCCAAGCCATGTATTAAAGGCAGTTGAGCTCACCCAGTTGGATGAACTGCCACTTAAGGCAAAGTTGGTTAAGCTGCCATTATTATCATTTGATGTAATGTCATATAATGTCGACAAAGCTGAATTTGATCCTCCGGGAGTTCCATAATCAAAACGGTAATAGGCAAGCAAGCCTTTTTCTCTTCCGCATAATGTTTTTCCCATATTTTCACGGATTTCTTCTGCAGTTCGTGATATGCTCCATATACGGACTTCATCTATCATCCCATTGAAGGGATAATCACTCTCATAATTTCTGTAGCCCATATTCAGGGATGAGGAAGAAGCGATACTTCCCGTATTTGATCCTCCCCCTATGTATATGCCATCCCTGTAGAAAGAGATGGTTCCGCTATTTCTGGTTACAGCAATATGATACCATTGATTCAGATTCCATGAAAGGCTGTTTGAGGATGTGGCAGTCGTATTGATGAACATTTGTAATGTGGAACCACCGGATGATAAATTAAATTGAAAATTATCCTCGGTATTATCACAAAGTACCAACCTGACACTACCTGTTAGGACTACCGGATAGATCCAGGCTTCAATGGAAAAGTCATTCGTTCCAATTGCTGACCAGCTGACCGATGGAATATTGACATAATCATTGCTTCCATCAAAGTAAAGACAGTTTCGTCCATCTGAAAAACAACCTGAGGTGACCCAACCCGGACTGTTTATCAAGCTGCCATCATAAGAACCTGAAGTCTGATCATCAGCTAAACTGCTTCCGCTTCCATTCGACATTTTATAATATGCAAGCAAATTGGATTCATTTCCCAATAATTCATTATACAAATATTCATTGATCTCAGATTGTGACCTTACATCATCCCATAATCTCACTTCGTCTATTTTGCCTGAATAATAATTTGAACCTACTCTGCCCACATCAAAATTGCTCGCATTCACAGCCGTTGAAGTGGTAACTGCAATGTGTTGATAGGTGCCGGAAGCAATTGAACTTGTTTGAACTCCATTTACATAAATGGTCGGACTGGTGATTCCTGAAGTAGTTACAGTTCCGGAACTGGCATAGATATAAGATGAACCATTCAAATCGATTATATACTCCGTGTTGGTAGCCATGTTAACCCATGCTTCTATTGTTTTTACAGATGTTGGACCGATCCCGATATCTACATAATTAGTGCTCCCGTTAAAACTAAGAGCATCATTGTGACAATTATAAAAAACATAAGCAGAACCAGCATCAGATAGTGTGTTTGCTCCGGATGCATCTTCATCTTCATAACGAGCCCCGGCAAGAATATAATTCCCGTCCATACTCAGGGAATAACTGAAATTATCATCGCTTTCTCTGTCATAAGTAAGAAATTTTTGTACTTGTTTCCAGCTTCCTGAAATGAGTTTGAAAATATAGGCGGAACCGGATTCAAAGGATGTATCTGATCCATATACATAATCTTCATAATAAGCTCCTACAACGGCATAATTACCGGAAATAGCAAGCGAAAATCCAAAATAATCAAATGAATCCCTGTCGGTTGCAACAATTTTTTGCAGCTGGGACCAGGTACCTGAATTGTTTTTAAAAATATAGACTGAACCAGATTCATCTAAGCTGTTATTTCCAGACCCATCATGATCCTCCCCATAGGCACCAATCAGGGCATAATCTCCTGAAATAGCAACAGAATTGCCAAAAAAATCTTCAACTGCCCTGTCGGATGCAACAATTTTTTGCAGCTGGGACCAGGTACCTGAATTGTTTTTAAAAATATAGGCAGAACCTGAACCATCCATGGTATTACTTCCGGACACATCCTCATCTTCCTCCCAGGCTCCAACAATGGCATAATCTCCGTATATGGCAACTGATTTACCAAAATAATCTTCAACTGCCCTGTCGGATGCTACTACTTTTTCAACTTGATACCATGTACCAGAACAATTTTTATAAACATAGGCTGAGCCTGAAGAAGTTTTGGTATCTGCACCTGCTTCATCTTCATCTTCATACTCACAGCCGACAATTGCATAATCTCCGTTTATGGCAACTGAACGTCCAAAATAATCCAATAATCCTCTGTCGGTTGCGACAATTTTTTGAACCTGATACCAGGTACCGGAACAGTTTTTAAAAATATAAGCAGAACCAGAACTTGGTATATAATTAGCTCCTGAAGAGTCCTCATCATCTGCATAGGCGCCGATAATTGCATAATCTCCGGATATGGCAACTGCAAATCCAAAATAATCATTTGATTTCCTGTCAGATGCCACAATTTTTTGATGTTGGGACCAGGTTCCGGCACTGTATTTTAAGATATAGGCTGATCCTGCAGCAGTTTCTGTATTTGATCCGGAAGAATCTTCATCTTCCCCAAAAGCCCCAACAATAGCATAATCCCCGGATACGGAAACGGAAACTCCATATTGATCATTAGCAGCTCTGTCTGTTGCAACGGCTTTTACAATTTCATTGAAATTTTGTGCATTGGATGTAAACAAAACCGATAAAAAACAACAAAATAAAAATGCAGTTGATTTCATGATTTTGACATGCATATATAATTGATTTCTTTATCCGCTATTTACATAATAGATATAAGTAAAATAATAACGGAAAAATTAATTCAACTTTTCACAACTTGTTTACACATGAATTGGAAAAGTTTTAATGAAGTAAAGATAATATTAAAAGAAAGCGGATTGCAAATATTTTTTATGAATACAATGTGAATAAAGTGGGCAGATGCACGATTAATTTGTCAAATATGATGGAAGGAAGATGCTTGTTTTAGCAAAATATATCTTTTAGTTTTCGATAAGCTGGCGATTCATTCAACAAGTAAAAAGAGAACTTTACATTGATATGCGTGTAAATGAAGCTGGTTATTAAACTAATGGAAGAGATTCAGGCTTGCCTGTCAGAATGCTTTATTCAGGTCTGTTTAGCCTGATTAGCTTCATCGTGAGAAAACATTTGTTTGGTCATCAAATTTTCCCTTAATCGTCAATTTTTGCAGGAAGGTTTTTAATTTGCGGATATATTAAACTGACTTTTCAAATAATCTGTCCATTTTTGCAACCTGTCTTTGGTGACACTGTGCTGAAACTGCTCATCCAGAGCCAAACCAACAAAAGAACCATGTTTAAAGGCTTTAGATTTTTTGAAAATATACCCATAAGGATACCAGTTCCCAATAATTTTGACATCATTTTCATTCAGCTTATCATATAATATCCCCATGCCGTCAACGAATGATTCTGGATAATGCCTTTGATCGCCCAGGCTGAACAAAGCTATTTTTTTACCCCTGAAATTGATCTCGCTGAGCAAATTGAATTTGAATTCCCAATCTTCCTGTATTTTTCCCTTGTCACGGGTAGAACATCCAAAAATCAAGTAATTATATGATTCGAGATCCTGCTTGTTTGCATCCCTGATGTTTATAATATCAGCGTTTTCGATCCCAAACAACAATTGCAATTCCTGGGCAATATTTTCCACATGGCCATGTGATGAACCATAAAATATTCCAATATGAGCCATAATCAATAATTGTCTTCCAAAATTATACAATATGTTTTAATTTATTTACATTCTTAATAAATATTTCTTCGCATTAACTGAATTAATGTTCATATTATGAACAGCTCGGCTCGTCTTATTAAAGGATATTCAGCTATTTAACCAGGACTTGAAATCACTCACTTTTTGTTTAGGGATGATGAGTTCTTTTTCATTAGCCGGAAATAATTCAAGCTTCAGTTTATAATTAAAATACGGATGGATTTTTGAAATGCAATCAGTAGAAATAAGGAATTGTCTATTGACCCTGAAAAATTTTTGAGGATCCAGTAAATGCTCTAATTCATCCATGCTGTGGTTAACAAGGAAATTCTTATCCTCTTTTGTTTTGATGCTCACAAAACCTTCATTCGTAAAAAAATAGGCTATTTCACCAAGACCAACAGGGACTAATGTGTTTCCCTTATTGACCAGAAACCGGCTTTTATAACTGCTTTGTTCAGGTTTATACTTTTTTATTAATTCTTCCAGTTTCAGATTTAATTCATCTTTTCCATATCTATCCTGCAAGTTAAAAAACTTATTCAATGCTGACTGCAGTTTGTTTTTATGTATTGGTTTTAATAAGTAATCAATGCTATTCATTTCAAAAGCTTTGATTGCATATTCGTCAAAAGCCGTGGTAAAAATCACCGGACACTCAAATTTATGTTGCTCATATATTTTGAAGCTGAGTCCGTCAGAAAGCTGAATATCAAGAAAAAGCAAGTCGGGTTCTTTATTCTTTTTAAACCATTTAAGGGCTGATCCAATGCTATCAATTACATCTGTAATCTCAATTTGAGAATTAATTTCTCCAAGCATTTTGCTAAGCCTACTGGCTGCCAGAACTTCATCTTCTATGATCAAAACCTTCATACCCGATCCACAATTAATAAAGGTAAACAAACCTCGAATTTATTATCCTTTTCTGAAATTTTCACTTCTTTATTACTTAAAAAATGATAACGCTCCTGGATATTCTTTAATCCTATACCTGTTGATTCATCTGCTTGCCTGGCTTGTATGTTGTTTTCAACAATTACATATTCATCCTGTATGTAAATCCTGACATGAAGAGGTTTTTCTTTTGAGATCACATTGTGTTTAATGGCGTTCTCAACCAGCATTTGAACAGCAAGCTGTGCGACAGAATAATGATAGTATTTTTCATCAATATCGATATGCAGGTTTAATCCTTCCTGAAAACGAGATGTTTGCAGCACTTTATAATGTTCTACAATTTTAAGTTCTTCACGAAGCAGAATGACCTCTGCCTTATTCGTTTTAAGTGTATATCTTAAAAAATCTGACAGGTTACTCAGATAAGCTGATGCTTTTGGATTATCTTCAATAAAGCTCATCAAGGTATTGAGGCTGTTGAACAGAAAATGTGGATTAATCTGGGTTTTTAAAGTTTCAAAGCGGGCTTCCAGATTTTGTTTATGTAACTTCTCAGATTTGATTGAATTAAATTTCCATTGTTTATAGAAATAAATCCCTTCGTGGATGGATGTAATGAAAAAAGTGATCAAGATAGCCACCAGGGCTGTGCTCCAATAGTTGCTCATCCAGTCCTTATCGTCTGTAATTAGCGTATAAGCACCAAAAAGGATAAATGTGACCATACTGGGGTACAGCAGAAGAGCTAATATTTCAAGAATAAGATGCTTGAGCGCTGCTTTATTCCATGGAAATCTGATCCATAATAACCTGACAATTTGTTCAGTACCAAGCCAGATGGCTGCTGTGAGGACTATAGAACCAAGTATATTATATTGGTTTTCTGGCTGGCCAGGAGAATCTGGATTTGCAATCAGGAAGATCAACCCAAGAATGATACCTACTGCAGGAATTAAGTAAATAACAGGTCGCTTCTTGAGGAAACTGATAAGATTCATGTCTGTATTATTTATCTAATTAATATTGCAAATCTAAAAAAAATAGATCATCCTGCTTTTCATTCATTGCTTCATTCATTAGAAGTTTAAGCGGTACAAAAACATAGGATAAAATCCTTCCTGATAGTCTGTATGGATTTGTCCTTCATACGTATCAAAACTTTGAATGAAAATATTTCTGTGGTTGCTTATGTTTTTGATATCCAGTGCCCATTCCTGGTTCACTTTCTTGCCGTTTTTCCTAAAACTGATTCGGGCATCAATTTTAAAATAATCATCATGTTTCTTTGCATTGATCTGATCTTCATAGTAGACTGTTGTTCCTTTTAACATGGATTCATTCACATTGATTGGAGTATATCGTTTTCCTCCACCCCAAACTGTTTTCAAATCAAATGAGAGGTAAGCATGTGATCCCAGTTTAAATTCATATCCGCATAAAGCGTTTAACACATAATTCCCGTTGAATGCCGTATTCCTTACTTTTCCATCAAAAGCAGTGTAATTGGATTCAAACAAAGAGGCAGTGACTAAGAAGTAATAACCATTTGATAAAAATTTCTCCAGCGTTATTTCCGCACCATAATTTATTCCAGTTCCTTTGTTCTCTAAACTGTCAATCATGGAGATGGCAAAATAAGCCCCTTCATTTAGCATAGAAAATGAAGTGTATTCAGAAGAAACGGGTATGTTATACAGATGTTGGTAATACACTTCGGTCTTAAGCCTGAAATATCCTTTTAGTGAAATGTCATGACCCAAAACGAAATGTGCACTTTTTGACATTTTTAAGTTTTTGTTGGTATAAACAAATTCTCCATCCGGTTGTTCTTGAATAGTAAAATAATTGATTCTGGGTTGAGTTTGACTATGTAAACCAGCTCCAAAACTCAAAGATTGATTTGGGTGATATTTCCATTTAAGTCCACCCCTCGGTTCTATTGCGAATTCATTGTTTAATCCAACAAAGGAAAAATGCGCTCCACTATTGAAACTGAATTGATCTGAAAACTTATGCTGCCATTGAACGTAAGCACGACCCATATATAGCTTCCCTTTCGTATCCATCAATTTCCTGAATTTATTTTCTTCAAAAATCCAGACACTATCATGGTAATTAGGTAAATAAAAATCTATATTCAGTCCGCCCACGAAATAATTCTTTGCGTTGGATTTATGGCTGATTCGGGAGCTTGCAGAGTATTTCATTTCTGCAAAGTCAGTGCGTAACCAGGGATAAATAGAATCTGTAACTGACTTAGTGATTGAATCGATATAGGTATAACTTCGGGAATGGGTTGCTGATAAAGTGCTGAACAGATGTGTTTTTTTATTAAAAAAGTAATTATGTGTAAGCGCAATAACACCCATTTGTGATCCAAAATCAGTATTGGTTCCATTGAGTCCATAAGAAAACTCACTGCTGTCTTTTTCAGTATCATAGATCTTTATGGTGCTAAATCCTGCTAATCCAAACAATTCAAAACGACCGTATTTCATTCCCGGAATATCAATTTTAAAAGACAAATCCTGGTAATAAGGTACTGAGCTACCCTGTGCAGTTCCTGAAAATCCGATTTTATCAAAAATAGCAGGCATGGAATAACGATAGTTGGCTAAAAATGAAGCTTGTTTGTTTTTTGAAAAGGGTCCTTCAGCACCTAGTTCAAATCCGTTGAAACCCATTTGCAGGGTATATTCACGTTGCTGGTTATTTCCAGATCTCAATTTCAGGTCGAAAACTCCGGCTGTAGCATTTCCGAATTCGGAAGGAAAAGCAGCCGTCATAAAATCTGAATTTGTGAGTAAATTATTATTCAGCATGCTGACAGGTCCACCAGTGGTTCCCATGGCTCCAAAATGATTGGGATTGGGGATTTCAACACCATCCAGTCGCCATAATACACCCAGGGGAGAATTGCCCCTGATGATGATGTCATTTCGAGAATCATTAGCTGTAAGCACACCAGCAAAGTTTGCAGCCATACGGGCCGGGTCTCCCAGGCTTCCTGCATATTTATTGGTTTCTTCAATCGAAAAGGAACGGGCACTCACTGTGGCCATTTTGTTCAATGCTTCATCCTTTTTAATTTCTGCTGTAATTACAGCCTCTTCAGTCGTATACACATTTTCCTCCAATCCGATTTCAACCACCAGCTCTTTTCCGGAAGAAAGCATCAGCTTGTTCAGGGAAGCTGGGCTATAACCCATATAACTTATTTCTAAAGAAATTCTACCGGATGCTATATTCGATAAAACAAACTGCCCATGCAGATCAGTAATTGTACCGATTAAGGGATCAGAATCTTGAATAATTACAGTAGCTCCGGTTAGTGGATACTTTGTTTGTTTGTCGAAAACTGTTCCCCTGATGTTTTGTTTAAAATCATCCTGTGATTTGGCTATAAAAGCTGAGAGAAGGTAAATAACGATAATTGTAACCTGTTTCATGATTTGATTTTTTAAATTCACGAACAAAGATGAGGAGTGGGCATGAGGATTTAAATAGAAAAACGATGAAATGGCTAAATTGAATATTGAAATGAACAAATAGAAGGTTGGAATGATCCATTTGGTAATTTAATAATGAGTTTGTATAGCAAGTTTATCATGTAAAAAAATCTACTATTTTATCAAATCTGGATGATAAGGTCTTGTTTTCATCTCATAAAAAAAGGCAAAGCTGAAATTCAACTTTGCCCTCTATTTCTGTACTTCAAATTATGATTATGCCTGTTTACGAGATTTAAAATATGTGTAAGTCAGGCTTCCAATTACTGTAGAGATTGTTGTTACTAAAATGATTAATGCGGTCATAACTATATTTAATTAAATTGTATTCAAAGCAAGTGGCTTGTCTAATATCGTGCCAAAAAGCTTCCTGGTCCAAGAATTAATAATTATATTAAAAATTTGGTCAACCTTATTTAGGCATGGACATAACAAAACCCAAGATCCACAACTCAAAATCCAAATCCAACATCCCACAACCTATTTCGAATAATGGAAAAATTGAATAACTAATAATAGAATTACCCTTGTTCTTCCAAGTCTTCCACAGGACGACTTGGAAGTTTTTATAAAGGAAAGTCTCCAGACTTTCATATACCGAAACCTCTTCTGCTTACTCAGTAAGAAGAAACCCTGGTTTGCCATTTGCAGTCGGCAGTCATCAGCCAGCATCCTAACCTTCAACTTTTCAACCTTCAATCTTTAAACCTTTCCCGAAGGGATGCCCAGGGCACCACCTTGCTCCCAAAAAAAAAGCCCCAACCAAATGCATGATCAGGGCTAATCTTTATCATTTCCAACTCTTACATATTCTCGATTATGGCATCTGCAAATTCAGAACATTTGAGCAATGTAGCTCCTTCCATTAAGCGGTGAAAATCATAAGTCACTTTTTTCTGACCTATTGTTTTAACCAGTCCATTCCAAATCAGTTCATTGACTTCATTCCAACCTAAAAATTTGAACATCATGCCACCTGAGATGATCACACTTCCCGGGTTGACTTTATCGAGATTGGCATATTTCGGAGCTGTTCCGTGTGTAGCTTCGAAAATAGCATGTCCGGTTTCGTAATTGATATTTGCACCGGGAGCGATCCCGATTCCACCCACCTGGGCAGCTAGTGCATCAGACAAATAATCCCCATTCAGGTTCATGGTAGCAATTACATCAAATTCTTTAGCCCTGGAAAGGACTTGCTGCAGGGTAATATCAGCAATGGTATCGCGGATTAAAAGTTTGTTTTTCCATTGTCCGCTCCCATGTGTTGGCATCAATGATAAGGCTAATTCAACTTCTTCACAAATCTCATTTTGTTGTTTGGGCGTCATCATCACATAACCCGGGTCTATCATTTTGGCGTTATCTTCTGATGTCAGGGCAGGATTTGAATCTTTGTTCCCAATAATCCAGCTTTCTCTTTCTGTAATAATTTCATTTCTGAATTCTTCTTTCGCCAGCTCATATCCCCAACTTTTGAAAGCTCCTTCAGTGAATTTCATGATATTGCCTTTATGAACCAGGACAACTGATTTCCTTTTTTCTTCCAAAGCATATTTTATTGCTGCCCTAACCAGTCGTGTCGTTCCTTCTTTGGAAATCGGCTTGATTCCAATTCCAGAAGTTTTAGGAAACCTGATTTTTTTAATACCCATTTCATTTTCAAGAAAAGCAATGACTTTTTTCACTTCATCCGATCCTTCCTTCCATTCAATACCGGCATAAATATCTTCTGTGTTTTCCCTGAATATCACCATATCCACATCTTCAGGTCTTTTAACAGGCGATGGAACACCAGCAACATATTTTACCGGTCTGAGACAGGTATATAGATCAAGTTCCTGTCTTAATGCAACATTTAAGGAGCGAATACCTCCGCCTATTGGAGTTGTTAATGGACCTTTAATTCCAACTAAGTATTCTTTAAATGCATCCAGCGTTTCTTTTGGAAGCCATTCACCGCTTTTGTTGAAAGAGTTCTCACCGGCCAGAACTTCATGCCATTCAATTTGTCGTTTCCCATTGTAAGCTTTTTGGACTGCGGCATCAAAAACTTTCTTTGAAGCTTTCCAAATATCCGGTCCTGTGCCATCGCCAATTATAAATGGAATAATGGGTTGATCTGGAACATTTAATTTTCCATTTTGCATTCTAATTTTTTGTCCGCTCATTTTGTTGTATATGTTTTATATAATTATATATTAAGGTTTTGTCAATAGCTGCAAATATAGAATTAAATTATGATAATTAATTTCAATTTAAAACTTAAAAAAATGAAATTCTAAGAGTCGATTTTAGGGTGATAAATTATTCTTCAGCAGACAATCCCAACTTCTTCTCCAGCTGCTCCAGTTCCGGATTTTTTCCCCTCAAATGTTTTAATTTTTCAGCAGGACTGACCAGGTATTTACTTTGTTCTTCCCTGCTGATTTCACGAGTCGTGGTTTGAATTTGGAAATTCTCTATCTCATGCTTATTCATAAAATCAGTAAACTTTCCCATGCCTTTATTGAATCGTTCTTCCAGTGAGGCGTTTTCAAATTCGAATAAAACAGAAAATTCATCAGGGAATTTTGGTTTATTTTCTATCATGCTGTTATACAAGCTGATCATTTTGTCCTTTATCTCATCTTCAAGATATTTATTGAGCAATTCAATAAATCGACGCTGATCTATTGTGTTCTTTTTATTTTTTTCTGCAGTTTCCTGGCTAGTTTCTGTTAGTACTTTTTTTTCTTGTGATTCCTCCTCTTTAACTTGTTGCTTGACAGATTGTAAATCTCTAAACTTACTGAAGTTATTTTTTTTCTTGGGGGATTCATCAATCGCTTTTTTTTCCTTGTGTTCAATGTCCTTAGAAAGCCCGGGTTTTGTCGTTTCCTTTTTGTCTACTTCAGCTTTTTTTTTTTGATCGTTAAAGGTCTGAGCCAGGTCAATGGCATCCTGTATATGACAAAGCTTGATCAGTGCCAGTTCCGTATGCAGGCGCTGATTTTTACTTTCTTTATAACTTATATTGAACTGATTAAGAATGTTTAATGCTGAAAGGATGAAAGATTTGTTCAGGTCCTTAGCAGTTTCTGCGAATCTGTTTTTTACTGTTTCAGGTACATCCAGTAAAATATCTGTTTTTGGTAATTTGCTGATTAATAGATTCCTGATATGTTCGCTTAATCCCATTAAAAAATGTTGACCGTCAAAACCTTTATTCAGTAATTCATCAAATACTAGCAGTATTTCTGCAATATTCCTGTCATGGATCAATTCAATGGCTTTAAAGAAGTAGTCATAATCTATGATATTCAGGTTTTTGACTACAAAATCATAAGTTACTTCATCCTGTGTAAAACCTACAATACGGTCAAAAATAGTCAATGCATCACGCAAGGCCCCATCTGCTTTTTGAGCAATGATGTGAAGCGCAGTTTCTTCCGATCTGATATTTTCCTGTTCAGAAATATATTGCAGGTAGCTGACAATATCTTTCACCTGGATGCGATTGAAATCATTGATCTGGCATCGTGAGAGTATGGTAGGAATGATTTTATGCTTTTCAGTAGTAGCCAGTATAAAAATAGCATATGGAGGGGGTTCTTCCAATGTTTTAAGAAAGGCATTAAAGGCCTGTGTGGAAAGCATATGAACCTCATCGATGATGTAGGTTTTATATTTTCCGGCCTGTGGTGAAAACCTGATCTGATCCACCAGGGCCCGAATATCTTCAACTGAATTATTGGATGCAGCATCCAGTTCAAAAATATTCATGGATCTGTTTTCCCTGAATGTTTTACATGAATTACAGGCATCACATGGTTCACCGTCCTTTTCCAGTTTCTCGCAATTAATGGCTTTCGCAAGAATCCTGGCACAAGTCGTTTTGCCAACTCCACGGGGACCGGTGAACAAATAGGCCTGGGCCAAATGATTACTCAGTACAGCTTTTTTCAACGTATCGGTAATATGGCTTTGACCGACCACAGAATTGAAAGTAGAGGGACGGTATTTTCTTGCTGAAACTACGAAACTTTCTGTCATCCTGATTCCTTGAATTTAAGTTTTATTATTGCGAAACACAAAGGTAAAAAACTCATCGTATAAAATTCGTATTGTGAATAATTCTAGTTTTTATTCAAGCGAAATAACAGGCAGAAAAAAAATAAATGAAGGCCGATTAATTAAATTCCTGTATTTTGCTGTTAAAAAAATGAAAGGATAAGGAATGGCTTTTTTTTTATAAAGAAAACAGATGATTTAAATTCATTATTAATAGGAAAATGAAATAATCCCAGATGAATTGAAAGTCAATAGGATGATTGTAAATAATCTGATAATACTATTTGAAAACACTAAATTCTTTTCTACCTTTGCACACTCATTAAAATATTGATTTAAATAAAAAGAATGCAGAATCATTACGAGACAATTTTTATTACATCGCCGTTGGTTACTGATAGCCAATTAAAAGAATCAGTAGCCCGATTCAAGGATTTGATGACCCAGAACGGTGCAGAAGTTATTTATGAAGAAGATTGGGGCCTGAGAAAATTTTCCTATCCGATTAAAAAGAAAACAACAGGATATTATCACTTATTTGAGTACAAAGCTCCTTCAGAATTCATTCAAAAACTGGAAACTGAATTCAACAGGGATGAAAAAATTCTGAGGTATCTGACCGTTTCATTAGAGAAATACGGGATCATGTACAATGAAAAGAGAAGAAAAGAAGGAAAAAACGTAGCTCCAAAGCTAATAGAAGAAAATAGCGATTTAACTAAATCTAAATAATTCAGAAAATGGCAAACCCAGCATATAAAAACATATTTATAAATATTACGCCTAAAGAAAGGCCAAGGAAAAAGAAATATTGTTGGTTCAAACGACACAATATTAAATACATCGATTACAAGGATCCTGCTTTTTTATTGAAATTTGTTGACGAGCACGGGCGCATTATTCCAAGGCGCTATACCGGAACTTCATTGAAATATCAAAGAAGATTGGCTTCATCCATAAAAAAGGCAAGACACTTAGCTCTTCTGCCATTTGTTTCAGATTCTTTAAAATAATGATATCATGGAAGTTATATTAAAACAAGATGTAGATAATTTGGGATATGCCGGCGATATCATTTCTGTCAAGCCAGGTTATGCGCGTAATTATCTGATCCCCAAAAAAATGGCTATTCTTGCCACAGAATCCAATAAAAAAGTGGTTGAAGAAAACAATAAGCAGGCTGCTCATAAAATAGCGAAGCAGATAGCTGATGCAGAAGCGATAGCAGCTAAGCTGGCCAAATCAGCAGTCAAAATTCCTGTGAAGGTAGGTACCAGCGGTAAATTATTTGGTTCAATTACAAATCTTCAGATTTCAAAATCCTTGAAAGAGATGGGTTATGATATTGACAGAAAAGATATTTTGATCCTTGAAGAAATCACTGAAATAGGCAAATACAAGATAAAAATAAAACTTCACAAAGAGGTTCAGGTTGAAATGAAGCTGGACATATTCGCTGAAAAAGAAGACTAAACATAGTTTAATTCATATGAAAGCTGATTACATGATAATAAGTGATCAGCTTTTTTAGTTTATGTCAATCCATAGGTGAGCTTAATGGACCCTAATTATTTTATAATATCCCATAATTTCCTTTAGACCGAAAACATTAACTTTGCTTTTGAAGATAATCTATAATTTATAAGCATGAATCAAAAACAATTTGGACTGTTAAATAATATACTGGGTTGGCTGCTGTTTATCATTGCGAGCTTTGTGTATTTATCTACAATTGAACCTACAGTAAGCATTTGGGATTGTGGGGAGTTTATTGCCGGATCATATAAGCTGGAAGTTGTTCACCCACCAGGAGCTCCATTTTTCCTGATGTTCAATCACTTATTTACCATGTTTGCACCACGTCCAGACATGGTTGCCGTAATTGTGAACGGGGCCTCTGCCATTGCAAGTGCTTTTACCATTTTACTTTTATTCTGGACCAGTACTTTATTATCCAGGAAAATTTTTGCAAAGGACAGAAGCAAATATTCATTATTTGAAACCATTGGAATTTTCGGAGCTGGTATAGTCGGGGCCCTGGCTTTCACCTTTTCAGATACTTTTTGGTTTTCAGCTGTTGAAGGGGAGGTATATGCCCTCTCATCAACTTTTACTGCCATTGTATTTTGGTTATTGCTAAAATGGGACAGGCGGGCTGACGAACCCAATAATCTCAGGTGGCTAATTGTGGTGTTTTTCCTCATGGGTATTTCCATTGGAATTCACTTGCTTTCCCTCCTGGCTTTACCGGTTCTTGCTTTTGTGTACTATTTCAGAAAGTACGATAAAATAACCAATAGAGGATTGGTCATCGCCTTTGTCGTAGCTATGATTATTTTGCAATTTATAAATGTAGGATTGATAAAATGGTTCCCGAATATTGCATCCAAGTTTGAATTGCTATTTGTAAATGTTTTCGGTATGCCCTATTGGTCAGGTGTCATCATTTTTGTTGCCCTGTTTTTATTCGGACTGGCTTACGGCATATATTACTCCATACAGAAAAATCGGGTGATATTGAATACCATTTTTGTAGGGATAGTAGTCCTTTTTATCGGCTATTCATCCTATACAATGGTTGCTATCCGCTCATTGGCAGATACTCCGATCGATTACAGCAATCCGGATAATATTTTTAATATGATCTCCTACATCAACCGTGAGCAATATGGCGACCGGCCTTTGTTTTATGGTCCTCATTATTCAGCAGAAGTAGAGGGATTTAAGAAGGGACGGATGCAATATATACAAAAGGATGGCAAATATGTAGCAACAACTGCCAAGCAAAAACCAAAGTTCCAAAAAGATCATTTTACCCTTTTTCCACGAATGAGTGACACTCGGGCTGACCGGGTAGATGGTTATAAAATATGGTCGGGGATGCGAAAAGGACAGAAAAAACCTACTTTTAGTAATAATTTGAGATTCTTCTTCAGATACCAATTAGGTCATATGTACTGGCGTTATTTTGCATGGAACTTTATTGGCAGACAAAATGATCAGCAAGGTCACGGACGAAATATGGTATTTTCCGGGCAGAACAGGCCTCCTGGATTTATGGAGGGCAATTGGATTAGTGGTATAAATGCAATAGATAAAGCACTGGTTGGAAACCAGGAAAACCTACCCTATGCACAACGGGTAAATAAAGGACACAATAAACTGTACTTCCTGCCTTTTATTTTGGGTATACTGGGTATGTTTTTTCATTTTAGGCGCAATAAACGGGATGCTTTCAGCACTATGGTTTTATTCCTTTTTACCGGAATAATTTTAGTGATTTATCAAAATTCTCCTCCTTTTGAACCCAGGGAACGAGATTATACACTGGTGGGCTCATTTTATGTGTTTGCCATATGGATTGGATTTGGTGTAATGGCTATAGCAAATTATTTTAAATCAAAAGTAAACCCGGTTTTAGCTGTATCAGCAGCTACTATTGTGGCATTGCTTGCTGCTCCTGTTTTGATGGCCAGCCAGGAATGGGATGATCATACAAGGGCTCATCGGTATTCATCCCTGCATCATGGAATGAATTATCTGAATTCTTGCGCTCCTGATGCCATTTTATTTACAAACGGTGATAATGATACATATCCTCTATGGTATGCCCAGGAAGTGGAAAGCATCAGAAGTGATGTTCGTGTAATTAACCTGCAACTTCTCATGACTGATTGGTATGTTGACCAGTTGCGTGTTAAAAAGAATGAATCATCCGCTATTAAATTTTCATTCAACAGGGAAAAGATCACAGAAGGAACGCGTGACTTTGTTCCCTTTTATAGCAATCCGTCCCTTGGTTTGGATGAAAAGAATTTCTACGAATTATCCAAGATTCTGGATTTTATCAAATCCGACAATCCGGAAGACCAGGTATCCTCTGTATCTGGTTCCAGGTTGAGTTATTACCCGGTACCCAAGTTTTTCGTAAAAATAGATAAGCAGAATGTGATTGACAATAAAGTGGTGGATGAAAAACTCTATGACCGCATTGCAAATGAATTGAAATTTAATGTAGGCAAACGCAATTTATTGAAAAGTCACCTCATGCAGCTCGATATGGTTGATAATAACCTGTGGGAGCGACCGATCTATTTTGCCATTACATCCGGTTCCGATACCTATTTGGGATTGGATAAATACTTCCAGCAGGAGGGAATGGCTTACCGCTTAACTCCTGTCAGGAGAAATGAAATAGAGAATCAGCAAAGTGCTGGTCAAACAGGACGTGTGGATGCTAAGATTATGTATGATAACATGATCAACAAATTCAAATGGGGAAACCTCACTGATGAAAGGGTTTATATCGGATCTGTAACCAGAAGGCATGCATTGAATTACAGGAATGTATTTTCAACCCTGGGAAGAGCTCTGGTTTTTGACAATGAAAAAGAGAAAGCCATTGAAGTGATCGATGTATGTTTAAAAGAAATTCCTGAAAAGCAGGTACCGCATCAGATTAACTCACTTACACTTGCTGAAATATATTTTATGGCAGATGCAACTGAAAAAGGAACAGAATTATGCCAGCATTTAATGGAAATATTTGTTGGAAACCTGGAGTATTTCAAATCCCTGGACCGGAAATTTTACCGTAAGTGTGAAAATGAGGTCAGAAATAATTTATATGGTTTGCAGGTGATACAAAACCTGGCCACACGCTACCAGCTTGAAGATCTGAAAAAAGTAGTGGAAGGTGAAAATAATCGAATGCAACAGTTGTTGGGAGTTAGTCCTCAGTAATCCATGAAATTATTACAAACAGCCGAAAGGATATCACATGAAGAAGTTTCAGATCATGTCATTTTTCAGAGAAGTATATTTGCCTACCATGAAGCTTCCAAAATGGTGCGGAATACTCTTCTTGAAATCGGGACTGGCATGGGTTACGGGATGGAAATACTCGCTCCTCATGTTCAGCACTACATGGCAATCGACAAATATTCTTCAGAGCTGGTTGAGAAAAATAAAGACAATATAAATTTTGAATTTTACCAGCAATCAGTACCTCCATTAAGCGGAATCGAAAATAGTTCGGTGGATAGTATTGTCACATTCCAGGTGATTGAACACATTCAAAAGGATGTTGAGTTTGCTAAAGAAGTGGGCAGGGTGCTGAAGCCCGGGGGACAGGCTATCTTTACCACTCCAAACCGCAAGATGTCCCTGACACGGAATCCATGGCATATCAGGGAGTATACTGTAAATGAATTAAGAGAATTATTGAAACCCTATTTTTCTACGGTTGAAATACTGGGTGTTTACGGCAATGAGAAGATCAAGAAATACTACCTGGAAAATAAAAAGGCTGTTCAAAAGATCACTCGTTTTGACATTTTCAATTTACAATATAATCTTCCTCGTTTCGTGCTGCAACTGCCTTATGATATGTTAAACCGGATGAACCGGAAGAAACTGATGAAGCAGGGAAAAGAAAATATAATGGATATATCTCATCGGGATTATCAGCTTAAAGAGGCAGATGATAGTTGTTTTGATTTATTTGCCGTAGCAACCAAATGAAGTATTTAAAGTGCCTGAAGTTTGAAGTAACTGAAGTTTGTCCGAATGACTTACACAGGATAGTGTCTATAATTGGATCAGAATATACTTTTTAACAATTTAAAGAGTATCGTTCAATAGTTTAAGTTCTTTTAATTTGTGCATGTAAGGGGAATGCAAGCTTTCATGTATGCCTTCAATATAGCGTATTTCATGCGTGTCAGAACCAATGAAATCAACCAAATTCTCATCAATGAGTCTTTCAGCTATTTCCCTGACTTTCTGACTGTAAAATCCTGACAGGGAAACCAGGTTGATCTGCAGGAAAATACCCATGTCTTTATATTCATGAAAACGATCAAAATCATTCCATAAATAAGCATAACGTTCCGGGTGAGCTAAAACTACTTTATAGCCACTTAATCCCATTTGCCAGAAGGCAGTGCGGATGATCTCTGTATAGTTTATGGCATTGGTTTCAACTAACACATAACGGTCTCCAAAAGATAAGATCTCATCTTTTTTGAGCAATTCCATAAAGTGATCATCAATATAATATTCAGATGCTGTTTCAAGAGGTATTTCTATGCCTTGTTTTGCCAATTCATCTTTCACTTTTTCCAGGCCATCCCTGATATTCTGTATATTATTACGGTAATGATCACCCATGATATGAGGCGTGGTGATAATTTTTCTGAATCCCAGCTTCTGCAGCTCCCTGATCAGTTTTACGCTTTCCTCAAGTGATTGTGATCCATCATCTATACCCGGTACTAAATGGGAGTGTATATCCGTTTTAACAGGTATTGGAACGGGATTTTTAAGTCGCTTGTTTTTGCCTAGAAGTTTGTCAATTATACTCATGCAATAAATGGCTGTTCGGTAGAAATAATAAGTGGAAAAATAATATACCGCAAAATTAGACTGAATATTTTAAATTGCAGACATTTGGAGTAATTATTCATGAAACCCAAAATCAACATTATTGTCGACCAGGGAAGCAGGCGTTTTATCTATGCTTGTGAAGTTATTTTCAGGCATATTTTAAAAATCCCCTATCGTTTTGTAGAACGATCAAAGCTCGAAAATGACGGTGGAGCGAAGAACATTAAGGATAATGAAATACTGATTAATTATTCTGGTGCTGGAGATATGGAAGGTATATCCATCCCTCATTCTGGCCTCCTGAATGAAGAAAATATAAGAGCTGATTTTCCTGCTATCAGCTATCTGGATGATATGCCTGTTTTGTTTGAGCAGGCAGGGGATTATGATATCCCCTTTGATCTATTTGCTGCAGTTTTTTACTGGCTTACAGAATATGAATTCTATATCACAGGCCGATATGATTTGCACGGACGATATGACGAAGAGAAATATCCCAGTTTTAAACAGGCTTTACACGAGAGAGCTCTCGTTCATGAATACGCGGAGTTGTTATGGAATAAACTGGTTGATAAAAATGCATCTTTAAGCAGGGAATTGTCAGTTTTTGAATGGGAAGTTACATTCGATGTGGACCATCCCTGGGCTTTTAAACACAAAGGGATTATTAATGTCTTTGGCAGTCTGGCTGATTTGTTTCGTTTTGATCTGCCTAAACTAAAGTTGAGATGGAAAAGCATTGCTGGCTTTAAAGATCCCTATGATCATTTTGAGGATATTTTCCGGAGAGTACCCAAAGAAAAACTCAAATTCTTTTTCCTGATTAATAGGGAAAATAAACTGGACGGGCGCTATACTTTCAGAAATAAACATTATCAACAATTAATCAGGCTGGTGAAGGAAAAAAGTGCTGAAATAGGAATACATCCTTCCTATACAAGCTTTTTAAGCAAACAGGCAATTGAAATGGAAAAATCTGAGCTGGAGGAAATAACAGGGAAAAAGATCTATTCTGTTCGTCAGCATTACCTGAGGTACCGGAATGATAAAACCCGGACATTTTATGAGCAGTTAGGATTAACTCATGATTACAATGCATGCCTGATCAATGGAACTGGATTTCGGAATGGAATGGGCATTCCTTTTCCATGGTTCAATTTGGAGAAGAATGAAATGACTAAATTAATCATTCATCCGGTGATGGTCATGGATGTCAGCCTGAAAGATTATTTAGGATTGACGACAGATGCGGCATTGATTAAAATCAAGGGAATCATCAATGAGTGCAAAAAATACAATTTGAAATTCGTTCTTTTGTGGCATAACAGCAGCTTATCAGAAATAGAGGGATGGGAAGGATGGAATGAATTGTTTGAAGAAACTATTGACTACTTGAAAATGAAAGAATGAGTTTATTTGATTTTAATACTTGTTCCTTTATCTAAATCAAATACCAATTTTATGGCAGTATTTCGTCTTAATTTAATGATGCCTTTATAAAAGCAATCCTGGCTGTAGTTGTTAGCCTGAGTATGTTCTTCCCATTGCCCGGCAAAAAATGCATAATTCATAATTTCCAAATCATACTCCCCTTTGGGAACGACAAAAGAGATTGTTTTTTTTTGACTCTGTTTGTGTTTTTCTGATTCAGCAATAGCCTGGCCATTAATTCTTACAACTGTTTTGCTTTCATGATCAAAACCTGGCGAAATGTTGATGAACTCGTAGTTTACATCTACCTTTAGAGGTCCTTCTGCTGTTTTTTTAATCAGACTGCAGGATGCCATGAGCAGGACCATCAGCCATGAAAGAATAAGCTTAGTTTTCATGCAGAATTAATAATTAAATCTTAATTTTTCTCCACTCACACCTTCAAAAATTCCACCTTCAGCGTAGGCTAAATGGCCATTGACAAAAGTCCGGGAAATGGTATTTTGAAAGGAGTATCCTTCGAATGGTGACCAACCGCATTTATAAAGTATATTTTCGGGTTGAACCGTACTGTATGTCCCAGGATCCACCAGGCACAGATCTGCTTTGAAACCTTCCTGAACAAAACCACGTCCGTTTATATGGTATGCGATAGCCGGATTATGGCACATTTTATCAACGATCTTTTCAAGGGATATTTTTTTCATTTTCCATAAATCGAGCATCATCAGCAAAGAATGTTGCACTAACGGAATACCGGATGGACATGATGTGTAATTCTGATTCTTTTCATCCAATGTGTGTGGTGCATGATCAGAAGAGATCAAGTCGATTCGGTCATTATTAATGGCCTGAAGCAAAGCTATTTTGTGATTTTCCTCTTTAATTGACGGATTACACTTAATTTTTCCATCCTGCAGCTGGTAGTCATTTACATCAAACCATAAGTGATGGGAACATACTTCAGAAGTTATTTTTTTGTTGATTAAATCCGGATTGGAATCCAACAACTGGATTTCGTGAGCTGTCGACAGATGAGCAATATGTAAGCGTGAATTGTATTTTTTAGCCTGGTTCACGGCTTCCAGACTGGCTTTATAACAGGCTTGTGCGGAACGAATTTCAGCATGCAGGGCAAATGGAATTTTGTGGCCGTATTTATCCTTTGCTTTTGCCAGGTTTGCCTTGATGATTCCCTCATCCTCAGCATGCACCATAATAATAGCGGGGTAATCTCTAAAAATCTGCTCCAGGATGTCCTGGTCATCTACCAGCATTTTGCCGGTTGAAGCTCCTAGGAAAACTTTTATTCCGGGACTCCCAACGGACTGTGCTTTCATTAGCTCATCCCAATTATCATTGGTGGCTCCCATATAAAAAGAGTAATTAGCTATTGAGTTTTGTGCAGCTAATTCGAATTTGTCTTCTAAGGCTTCAAGAGAGGTTGTTTTTGGTTTGGTGTTGGGCATTTCAATGAAAGATGTTATGCCTCCTGCCACAGCTGCCCTGGATTCTGAAAAGATATCCCCTTTATGAGTTAGGCCGGGTTCCCTAAAATGCACATGCACATCAATGATTCCCGGTATCAGTATTTTTCCGTCTGCATTAATTTCTGTAAAATTGGACTGAAGGGATGATATGTGCCCGGATATTTTTTCTATCCGGTCTTCTTTGGTTAAGACATCAGCAAAAAAAATCTTTCCTGAGTCAACAATCTGAGCATTTTTGATCAGGAAAGAAGTCATGTATGTATAATGATACCTTAATTAAACTTTATAACAATAGGCATTAAAAGCATGATTAACTCTTCGTCATCTGCATGTGTTGCAGGAGTAATGGTTCCCGGACGGTTATGCGCAGTCAGTGAAAGTACGATCTCATCTGAATCAGCACTACTCAGCATTTCAATCAGGAAACGTGCGCTAAATCCTATTTCCATATCTTCTCCGGCATATTCACAACTTAACCTTTCATGCGCTTCATTGGCAAAATCCAGATCCTGGGATGTCAGTTGAAGTTCATTGCCGGTGATGTTGAACTTGACCTGGTAGGTGGTTTTATTAGCGAATATTTGAATTCGTTTGAGTGAGTCAATCAAATCATGCCTGTTGATGGTCATTCGATTTGGTAAATCAACAGGAATGGCTGAGTTGTAATCCGGAAAACGTTCGTCAATTAAGCGGCAAACTATGGTCGTATCCTCGAATTTAAAGGATGCGTTTACTTTATTAAACTGAACCTCAATCTCATCTTCCTCACCTCCCATATTTGATGTTTTCAAGACATTTAAAGCTTTGCGTGGCAGGATAAAGGAAGTGGGTTGCTCAATTCCAATATTGCTTTTCTTATACTTCACCAGTTTGTTGCCATCCGTTGAAACAAAAGTGATGTCTTCTGTTCCTAAATCGAGAAAGAGTCCCGTGAGGGCTGGCTTTAGTTCATCGTTGCCAACTGCAAAAAAAGTGTTGTTAATGGCTTCCTGTACAATGGAGGAGGCCAATTTAATCTCTGTAGCATCTTCCAGCACAGGGAATTTGGGAAAGTCTTCCGCCACCTCCCCGGTAATTTTATATTTCCCATTGTCTGATTTTAATTCAATGGAATTATTGTCTTCATTAATAGTAAATGTAACAGGTTGTTCGGGCAATGTTTTGAGAATGTCAAGTATCATTTTGGCAGGAATGGCAATTTTTCCGGTTTCTTTCGACTCAACAGGAATTGAACCTTGAATGGATACTTCAAGATCAGTCCCAACAATTCTGAGCTTTTCATTGTCCACCTCAAAAAGAAAATATTCCAGAATTGGAATGACCACTTTAGAACTGATAACTCCATTAATGATTTGAAGTTGTTTTAATAAAGTTCCCGTAGATGCTATGAATTTCATATCAGAGTAAATTATGAATATTTGCTAAATAGATATTTGTATGTATGCAAAGATAGTTTATTTTTCGATTTTGAAATGCCCAGTTTTCCACATTATTCGATCCAAAACAAGGCGTTGCATAACGACTAAATCTCCAGCACGATCACTGACTGTGGCAAGAAAATATTCCTTGTCAACACCCGGAAATAATTCAAGCCGTGTACGGATATCACTGGGCCTGTAAAATAGTTTCAGACTTTTTATTTCGTCTTCTATAGTGGTGACAGAAATCGTAATAACCGGCTCTGAATTAAATATGGAATCACGCTTAAAACCTTTGATATCGGTCTCAACAGACATAAAATGGAGCTTTGTAAAAGCCTGCAGAAAGGATTTCGCCTTTTGTTGATCCAAAGGAATGATCTCCTCATTCGTGGATGATTGTATCAGGTTGAAATTATTAGTACCACTTACATTCAGAGTAAAAGAGCTGTCCCCATTTCCATTATAAATTACACGAACGGATTTAATTTTTCCTGGTTGGTAATTGAACACCTCTTTGCTTCTCCATTCATTGATATCTGTAAAAAAGTATCCTTCTGATAAATATCCATTGAATCCGGGCAGATGAACAACATAAGGTTCCTTCCTTTTATTTTCCAGAGCCATAAAAGTTCCGAGCATATCCTGTGTAGGACCTCCAATGTAAATGATCTTAAAAGGTTTTATTCCTTTTTTATATATTTCCACCTTGACAGCACCTGCTGCCATATCTTTAATGACATTTTCCCTCATGCTGGCCGGTGTGGGATTTTTTACTTCCACGCGCTTAAGCACATCAAGTAAAAGCTCCATTTTACTGGTATTTACCGGAAATTCATCGTTGACCAGCCAGTGATGATTGCTTTTAGTCAGGCTGACGGATTGTCCCTTCATATCAGCAATGAATATTTTTCGGATAGAAGCTGTATCACTGATCGAGAAATCTGTGGGTTTCACTTTTGTTGTACTGTTTTTATTCTGAATGAGAATATATATCGTAGCAATAAATAAAAGGATGAAAATAATCAGGTTGAAAATGTTTTTTCTGTTCTTCATCTAATGTAATGGAGTTAATTTGTCATTTATGCTTTGTTATTTGGTGCTTAATTTCAAAAGTTGTTTGACTTCATAAACAAACTCTGGTTAACGAGCGAATTTTGTTTTCCTGAAATAGGCAAATAATAATCCAAAAAGAATAATGAATACAACAGGAAGTACCATATTTATTAATTGCCAGCTGACTTTGTCCTTTTTTATCTTGGATTTGTCCAACAGGCGTAGCTTGAATTGTTTGGATCGAAGTGTCATAAGCCCCGAATCATCCAGCAGGTAATCCACAGCATTCAGAATCAGGTTTTTATTCCCAAAAGTTTGTTTGCTAAACCTGTCATAACCCAAAGGAAAATACTGATCCCGTATTCGGCTTTGCTGGTTTGCAATCACATCCCCATCTGAAATAAAAATCATTTTAGTGGGAATTCCCTCATTTTGAAATTTTCCATAATCTGGTGATTTCAGTGTGGCAGGAGAAAGCAATCCTTCGAAATAGGAATTAAATGTGCCTTCCAGTAAAACTCCGAGGATTTGCTTCCCTTTATTAAACATGCGTTCATCCGGATTGGTGTTTACCTCGGCCAGGCTTAAGCGGGCGGGATTGTAAACCATTCGGCTAAGTTCCGAGCTCGTCAGCAGTACAGTTTTTTTGATTTGCTTATTTGGAAGGGTATCCATGCTTGAAGCAAACTGGAATAAACAGGCATTCAGATTATTTACAATGGGGTGACTGCTATTTGGAAATACAAGCGGATAATATACCCATGGACGAAAATCTTGCTGTGGTGCAGCCTGGTTAACCAATACAGGAATTAAATGGCACTGTATATCCTGGACTAGGTTGTAGTTTAAACGGATGCCCAGGTGATAAAAGAAGTTTTGCAGGTTCAGGTCATAATCCATGGTGGTTGACACGCCTCCATGAGATGCCATGCTATCGATATTTGCCAGCAGACTTTCCACTAACCATAATACCCTACCGCCTTTTACAATAAACTGGTCGATTTTAAAGTTCTCTAAATCATTGAAAAATGAATCCGGTTTGGCAATAATCAGCAAGTCAAAATGATCCAGTATTCCCACTTTATACTTTGTCAGATTGATGCGTTCCACCTCGTAAAATTCAGAGAGTGTATTGAAAATATCACGAGTTTCATTTTCATCCAGTTCCCCATGCCCTTCAATAAATGCAATGCGGGATGGCGCATCATTCGTTAATTTCCGAATGGTATTGCTGATTTCATACTCCAGGCTGATGATTGAATTATGCAGCACTTCTTCAGGATGAACCCCAATTTGCTGTTTAAGCAGCTTAACGGATAATTGTTTGTTTTTATAAAAAATAATAGCTTCCGGAAAAATGATCTTTTGGGTATTTTCCCCATCCATCTGCACTTCCAGATTCACAGGTTCCAGTCCCATTTCAATGAGTTGCTGGTATATTTCATTCCTCTCCTGTACATTTCCTGATTCCAGGGGATCAATGAAATCATAATCAATGACTGTATTTGATGCATTGCGCATTTCATCCAGCAATTCCCTGGTCGATTCTTTTAATTTCCTGAATCCTGCGGGTAATTCTCCTTCCAGGTACACCTTAATATAGAGCTGATCATCCAGTGTATTCAGTAATTCCCTGGTAGGTTCACCCAAAGTATACCGCTTGTCCTGGGTAAGATCAATCCTGAAATGTTTGTATGATGAGAATACATTGAGCACTACGATAGCAGCTATCAATACAGCCATGCTGATGAGACTTTGCCTCTTGTGCCTTCTAAGGTAATCTCCTTTATTTGTCTCCTTTTTTACCATTTTCTTTTTTCAATTATTAGCCGGGATAGATAAAGGAGTAAGGCAGAAAAACTGATAAAATACAGGATGTCTCTGCTATCAAGGACCCCCCGGCTCATAGATAAATAATGTGTATTAATGCTCAAATATTCAAGCAGGGGATCTATGGGACTGATGAGGACCAATCCTCTCAGCAAATCCAAAAGGGAATAGAAAAAGAAGCAGATAAACAAAGCTACGAGGAATGAAATGATCTGATTATCGCTCAAAGAAGATGAAAAAAGGCCTATTGAAACATAAACAGCTCCAAGGAAGAACAATCCAAGGTAGGAACCCCAGCTGCCGCCTATATCCATATTTCCTGCCGGGGACGCGAGTTGGTAAACTGTAAAGAAATAAAGCAAAGAGGGGAGAAGAGCAAATAAAACAAGTGTTAAATCTGCGAAATACTTGGCCAGTATCAGCTGCATATCGGACACAGGCTTTGTCAGTATGATCTCTAAAGTACCGGCTCTTCTTTCTTCCGCAAAAGATCGCATGGTGATAGCGGGAACAAGGAACATAAATATCCATGGAGATATTTCAAACAGCTGATCCAGTGTAGCATAACCAAAATCAAAAATATTGCTTTCAGGCAACAGCCAAAGGAAAACACCATTGACAATAAGAAAAACAATGATCACTACATAGGCGATGATCGAGCTAAAAAAAATTATTATTTCTTTTTTATAAATAGCAAACATTATTTGCTTTGCTTTGTATTGGTTAATTGTTGAAATACCTGCTCCAGGTTTTCATGAACGGGGCTTATCTCCAGGATAGGATTCCCCGTGCTGGCAGCAAATTCAAAAATATTTTCCCTGGATTTTATGTTCTGTAGCTTAATCAGCCATTTGCCGTGTTTGAGTTCAGCATCCTTTATTCCCTGAATTTTGTATAAATCGGAAGGCTTGACCTGGTTTTTAAATTCAAGCTGAATCAATATGCCTTTTTCAGATTTCTTCACCAGTGAATCTGTTGAATCATCAGCTACGATCTTGCCTTTATTGATGATGATAATCCGGTTGCACATGGCTTGTACTTCCTGCATAATATGGGAGGAGAGAATGACAGTTTTGGTTTTCCCGATTTCTATGATGAGCTCGCGTATATCCACCACCTGGTTGGGGTCCAGGCCTGAAGTAGGTTCGTCCAGTAAAAGAACTTCCGGATCATGTATAAGCGACTGAGCCAAACCAACCCGTTGTTGATATCCTTTGGATAGCATGCCGATCTTTTTGTGTCTTTCAGCTGTTAAACCAGTCATTTCAATCATTTGTTCCACCCGCTCGCTGACGGATCCTTTTATTTTATGAAGATGGGCTATAAACGAAAGATATTCTTTTACATACATGCCCTCATTCAGGGGATTTCTCTCAGGTAAATAGCCGATTTTTTTCTTTATTTCGAGTGGCTGGGTATATATATCAAATCCATTAACAAAAGCATTTCCTGAGCTGGGTAATGTATAACAGGAAATTATTCTTAGAGTGGTTGATTTTCCTGCTCCGTTAGGACCCAGAAATCCTACCACTTCTCCACTTTTCACCTCAAAGGAAATGGAGTCCAGAGCTTTTTGACTTCCGTAAATTTTTGTTAGATTTTCGACTTTTACTGACAATTTCTTCTCTGGTTATGCTGTGTATATGCAAAATTACAATTAGCTGGTTTATTTGAACGGATATCCTTTGATTTTATTATTTTTCAAATTCAAATGGGAGTGCACACAGCCCAAGTACCTCTGTCCTGTCTGAGTCTCTTGCAAAATATCTGCTGAACCAATTGCATAACTCCCTCAAGGACTCAGAGATTTTCATTTCAATGGATTTCAAAAGCTCTGAGTCCCTTTTATGGGTTTAGGTTGAAGTAGAATTGTTATAGGTAAAGGAGACTCAGAGTGGACAGAATAGGGTGGTGTTGTCCTGTCTGAGTCTCTTGCAAAATATCTACTGAGCCAATCTCATAACTCCCTCAAGGACTCAGAGATTAGCATTTCAATGAATTTCAAAAGCCCTGAGTCCCTTTTATGGGTTTAGGTTGAAGTAGAACTGTTATTGGTAAAGGAGACTCAGAGTGGACGGGATAGGGGGATTCTGTTTGGTCTGAGTCTCTTGCAAAATATCTACTGAGCCAATTGCATAACTCCCTCAAGGACTCAGAGATTTATTTTTCACTAGTTTGTATATTTGAATTGAACTTATTTTTCTCTTATATGTCTGTAAAACTCAAAATTGAAGAAAGTCATACTCTTTATTACATAAGTTTTACTTGCTTTAACTGGATCAATTTATTTGAAAACCTTTCCTTTTACGACCATATTTACAATTGGTTTGATCTATTGAAGAAAAAGAGAATGTTTAATTCAGGTTATGTAATTATGCCAAATCATTTGCATATGCTCATCGGTACTCATGAAGAAAATATTAAAATAGAAAAAGTCATTGGTAATGCCAAACGATTTATGGCTTATGACATTGTTAAGATTTTAAAAAATCGAAAAATGAATGATCTATTGTATGTTTTAGAAAATGGTGTTACTAAATCTGAAAGAAAAAATGGAAAGATTCATCAGGTTTTCCAACCTTCATTTGACGTTAAACCATGTTTTACCGAAAAGTTTGTACTACAAAAGTTAGACTATATACATCATAATCCTGTATCTGGAAAATGGAATTTAGTTGAAGATTATTTGGATTATGAACATTCAAGTACGAAATTTTATGAACTTGGAATTCAGAGTAAAACTGAAATAATTCATTTCAATGAGTTTATCGGATAATTCAAAGCCCTGAGTCCCTTTTATGGGTTTAGGTTGAAGTAGAATTGTTATTGGTAAAGGAGACTCAGAGTGGACGGGATAGGGTGGTGTTGTTTGGTCTGAGTCTCTTGCAAAATATCTGCTGAACCAATTGCGTAACTCCCTCAAGGACTCAGAGATTAGCATTTCAATGAATTTCAAAAGCCCTGAGTCCCTTTAATGGGTTTAGGTTGAAGTAGAACTGTTAGTGGTAAAGGAGACTAAGAGTGGACGGGATAGGGTGGTGTTGTTTGGTCTGAGTCTCTTGCAAAATATCTACTGAGCCAATCTCAAAACTCGTTCAAGGACTCAGAGATTTATTTTTCACTAGTTTGTATATTTGAATTGAACTTATTTTTCTCTTATATGTCTGTAAAACTCAAAATTGAAGAAAGTCATACTCTT